>CALVRW010000001.1 GCA_944358795.1 uncultured Bacilli bacterium
TTTCCCTCTTGTGTCTCTTGGATCTTCTAACACTTCAAATCTTTCAAATAAGTTCATAATTAAACCCTCTTTCTACCTCGGTTTAATTATACACTATTTCTTTATTATTTTTTAAGCGATTGCCTTACAACTATTTAGTCATATAATTCATTTTTGAGTAAATCAATATTTTCATTCATTAACGTAATATAATTTTTATTTGCTGCTTCATCTTCTTCACTAATATTAGAAATAGAATGAATTCTTAATAATTCAACATTTGTTTCTTTTTGGATTTCTTTTATCGTATTTGTAACTTTACCGTCTTCTGGCATATAAATGTAATCAATTTTACCTTGATAAATCATATTTTTTACATCTTCAACTGTCTTATCTGTTAAATTGTTATTTTCTTCTAATGAAATTACTGTTAAGTTATATTTTTCTAAGAATTTAAATAAATCAGATGATACAACGATTGTTTTATCATTACTACTTTCTGCAAGTAGTTTTAATTTCGCATCAATTTCTGATACTTTCACACGAAGTTCTTCGTATTTTTCATTAATTTCTTCTTTTAAATAATGATTGTTAATATATTCTCTAAGTCCGTCACGAATATTTTGCGTTAACATTAAGAAATTAGATGGATCTAACCAAAGTTCTTCTACTTCATTTACATATTCCATACTAAGAGAGGTATCAATAATTTTTAAATCAGGATTATTCGTAATCATTGGAATTACATAATCTTTTTCTTTACTAATTCCATTAAAGATAAATAAGTCACCTTTGTTACTATAGTGATTCATCTGTTTTTTTGATAAATCAAAGTCTTTTATATTAATCCCTTTTGGATAAATACTATGAATCGTACTGTGTTCACCATATAAATATTCTGTAATATAGGTCATAGGGTAGGCAGTTGTATAAATTTCGATATCTTCAAAATTATCTCGCTTAAAACATCCTGTTGTACTAAGAACAATGATTCCTAGTAAAAGTCCAATTTTTAATACTCTTTTCATTTTTTCTTCTCCTTTTTTATAACTGGATCATACCCATAAGTTCCCCATGGATTGCATCTTATAATTCTTTTGATTGCAAGTAAACTTCCTTCCCATGCACCATAATAGTCAATTGCTTCAATTGCGTAGTTAGAGCAAGTCGGAATATGTCTACAAGAGTCATGGAAGGAACCAGGTATTTTTTGATATCCTCGTATTAATTTTATTAAAATATATTTCATATTAATCACAAATTTATTATACTAAAAATCATAATGATTGTAAACATTCGTCTTCGTTCCTATAGTAGCCTTTTTTCTTAAAATATGTTATAGTAACGAAAAGAATGATTACAAGGGGGAATAGGAATGTCAATTAAAATTGGTTTTATTAGTAATGGTAAGTTTTTCATTCATGGTAATCAGTTACAAGAAATACAGGATTTTATAAAAGAATGTGTATCTAATAAAGATGATGATACTATTTATTATGAGTTTTATGAAAATCAAGAAGAAGATAGAAGGTTAGAAATAGGGGAATCTGATACGAAAAATGAAATCCGTTATTTTGTAAATACTTATCGTAAAACAAGAAAAACATTTTCTAGAAAATAATATTAGTATGGAGGAAGGTGTTAAAATGATAAAAAAAATATTAATGATAGGGAATTCATCACCGATTGAAGTAGAACAAACAGAACTTGGTGTTGAACTGATTTCATGTCCTACTTGTAGTCAATATTTTCAAGAATTACTTCATCAAGAAGTTGGTATTTTACTTTTTGTTAGTGAGATAAATATTACGGTTAGAGAAACAATTTTATACGCGAAACAATTTACTGATTGTCCATTCTTAATCTATCTTAATGCAAAAGATAAAAAAGAAGAACAACGATTAAAGTTGGAAGTAGAAGCATTATTAAAATATTATGTGGTAGATCAAGATGATGTTTTAATAACGGAAGAAGGAATTAGTCTACAACAATTAATTGAAAAACTTCTTTTACGTGAGAAGCAAGAAGAACAGGAAGATAGTATGATAGAAATGGGACATTATGATACGACAAATGAAATTCGTGACTTTGTAAATACGTATCGTAAAACAAGAAAACCTTTTTCTAGAAAACTAGATAAATAATAGGAAATGTGCTAAAATGAAAAGGGTGATTTGGATGAAACTATTGGAAGAATTAAAGATTAACACTACAAATCCTTGTCTTTATGAAACAGCACTTACACATACTTCTTATGCGAATGAACATCATGTGGAAAGTTATGAAAGATTAGAGTATTTAGGAGATGCTGTATTAGAACTTATTATGAGTGATTATTTATATCGTAGTAGTCATGAAGAAGAAGGTGCTATGACAAAATTACGTAGTCAATATGTATGTGAGAATGCCCTTTATGAATATTCATTACGATTAGGATTAAATGAAGCATTACGTTTAGGACATGGGGAAGAAGAAAATGGAGGAAAATATCGTAAAACAATCGTTGCTGATATTTTTGAATCCTTTATTGGAGCGATGTATTTAGATCAAGGATTTCCTTATGTGAAAGAATTTATTCATACACATGTTATTCCAATTATTGAAAATGAAACAATTGACTTTTTTGATGATTATAAATCTATTTTACAAGAAAAAGTACAAACTGATAAACGTAGTTTACAATATATTGTGATTGATGAAGAAGGACCTGCTCATAATAAAACGTTTACTGTAGAAGTAAAAATAGATGATATTGTATATGGTAGAGGAACTGCTCATAGTAAAAAAGAAGCAGAACAAGAAGCGGCAAAAGATGCATTAAGGAAAAGTGTGAATGGAATCAATCATTAAAAAAATATTTGAAGAAGAAATTATTCCTAGTGTCAAAACAGGAAAAGTTTATATTAAAGAATATGATCCTTATATCAAAGAAGAAGTAATCTTTACATATAATATTCGGTATGATGTGGGAGTAACGAAAGATCTTATGATGCCAGTATTAACAATTCATGAAGAAGAACAATTCTATCAATTATTAGAAGAGTATGTCATGGAAATGATGAATACTTATCCAATAGATGAGACAATTATAACAAAACATGAATATATGAAAAAAATCATGGCAACTGTTTTTAATAATGCAACCTATGATGATTTTTTAAATCCAGAGCAATATTTAAAAAAGAGAATTTCCTTTTTAGAAAGTGGAAAGAAATGGATGCAGGAACCAAGTGTCTCTTATTTCTTAGATCATGACAATCTTTGTTGTGAAACAAAAATTGAAAAACAGGGCGTGATGTTAGAAACACCATATCGTTTTTCTTCTTCGATTAAAAAGAATCAGTTAGAATATGAATTACCAAATATATCATTTGGAATTCAAGATCAAACTTGTTATATCTATAATATTCAAGAAGGAAAACATCATAAAAAAGCCGAAGAAATTGAACAGATTATTAAAACGAATTTTAAGAAAGTACCAGTAAATGAAGAAGAATATCACAGTTATTATCGAAATAAATTAAGAAATGTAACACCATCTTTTCTTATGACGATGGCTCTTTTCTTAAAATATATTTATAATCATGGGATTGAAAATGTACAAGTTGTTCCATATTTACCAATTCGTTATCAAGCAAAAAAAGAGGCACATCAAGTAATTGCCAAACAAAAAGCACATAGCAAAGAAGAAGAATTAGAACTTTTACAACAATTAGAAGAAAAACAAAAAAGAATTCAGGAAAATATTACGGATAAATTTTTGCGCTTATTCGAACGGTTAGAAGTAATGACTGATATGGTAGAAATTACGTTACAACCTTTTGAATATGATGATATGATGCATATTGTATTACACCCATTTACCAAAGCTTATCCACCAATGTTAGAGGAATTGCTAGAAAATAGACCAGATATAACAAAGTTATTATAATATCTAGTAGTAAAAAATAGAAAAATTCTAATTCTCTCTATAAGAAATAGTTGTCAAAGAAGAGAAAATCGCGTAAAATATAACACGTAGAAAGAGTGATAGTATGGGAAGAGCATATGAAGTAAGAAAAGCGAGTATTCAAAAAACGGGAGCAGCAAAATCTAAATTATATTCTATGTATGCAAGAGAAATTTATCAAGCTGCAAAAACTGGAGGTACAGAAGTAGAAAGTAATGCTTCTTTAAAACGTTTAGTAGATCGTGCGAAAAAAGAACAAGTACCAGCAGATATTATTAAACGTGCGATTGATAAAGTAAATAGTGGTGCTGATGAAAGTTATACAAGTGCAAGATATGAATTATTTGGACCAAGTGGTTCAACTGTAATCGTTGATTGTTTAACAGATAATGTCAATCGTTCTGTAAGTAGTATTCGTGCCGTATTAAATAAATGTCATGTAAAAATGGGAGCAATCGGAAGTGTTGCTTATATGTATGAACATTTATGTATTGTAGGATTTAAAGGAATGGATGCAGAACAAGCATTAGAAGTTATGATTGATGCTGGAATTGATGTAGATGATATTGAAGAAAATAATGGATTAACGGTTATTTATGCAGATCCAACCAATTTATTTGAAATAAAAGAAGCAATTAATAATAAACTTCCAAATGTTGAATTCGAAATGGATGAAATTGTAATGTTACCAAAAGAAAAAGTAACATTAGCAGGAGAAGAATTGGATACATTTAAAAAATTACTTACAATGCTAGATGATGTTGAAGATGTTCAACATGTATATCATAATGTAGAATTATAGAATCATACGTAACATGATTCTTTTTTCTTGCATTTTTTTTAATTTGTGTTACAATAACACCTATGAAAAGGGGGGAAAGAGTAAAATGAAAGCATTTCATGGTAAAAAAGGATTACAATTATTAAACAATCAGTCTTTTCACCTTATCAAAGAAAATCTTATTACAAAGATGAAAATAAAAAAATTTAAGTTTATCTATGAGCCAGTCATTGATTTAAAAATTCCTTTTCAATATGGAATTGAACTAGAATTTGTTGGTGCTTCTAGAATAAAAGTAGAAAAAGAATTAAAACAATTCTATCAAGCAAAAGAATTAGTTTATGGGAAAACTTGGTTTGTAGATGAAGATGTCTCTATAACAGAAGGACTTTATGGTGGTGAGTTACAATCTCCAATTTCTTATAATAAAGAAAAAGATTGGACTGAATTAGAAGAAGTATGTAAGCTAGTTCGTCATTTGGGATGTTTTCCAAATAATAGATGTTCTGTACATATTCATTTCGATTTTGAACGTTTAAATTTTACGACAGAAGATTGGGCTAGATTATTAAGACTTTGGTGTGCCTATGAAGATGTAATTTATAAATTTAGTCGTGTAGGAAAAAAGGAAATAAGAGGATGTTCTATTACGTATGCGCATCCTATTAAAGGTCGTATTTTAGACGCAATGGAACATGGAGATGCAAGTGATATAATAATAGATCCAATTTGTTGGCTAGATAAATTTAGTTGTCTTAATATGACAAATTTATATCGTTCTTTATCTGGTATAAAACCTTCTATTCCAACAATTGAAATTAGAAGTTGTAATGGTACATTAAATCCTATTTATATTCAAAATATTGTCCGAGTATTTGCAAAATTATTAGAAGCAGTCAAATTAAAAAAAGAAGAACTTGATTCTTATATAGAAACAAGATTATATGAAGAAAATCCAAATTGTTATGAAAAAGAATTGGAGTTTTCTAATTTAATCTTTACGAATGATTTTGAGAAATATAGTTTTTTAAAGCAATGTAACATGAAAGTCAAAAAAATAAGTTGATTTATGATAAAAAAAGGGGGATACAATGTCATGGAATTATAATATTAGTAAATTAGAAAAAAACTCTTTTGTTCTTACAAAACAAAATCCTTATTTAAAAAAGGAAATTGAACAATTTCAATTTCAGTATCAACCAAAATTAGATTTAGAAATTCCTTTTCAATATGGAATAGAAATAGAATTTAGTGAAGCTTCTATTGAAGAAGTAGAAGAAAAAATAAAGGAATTTTATCAAGTAAGTGAGTTAGTATATAGTCAAGATTGGTATGTAGATGTTGATGAATCTGTAACTGATTATCTTTACGGAGGAGAAATTAAATCACCAATTTCTTATAATGAGGAAAATGATTGGTATGAATTAAACAAAATGTGTAAAATTGTAGAGTCATTAGAAGGAACAACGAACGAGAAGTGTTCAGTACACTTACATGCTGATTTTCATCGTTTGGATTTTACGGTAGAGGATTGGAATCGTTTTCTAAAATTATGGTGTGCATACGAAGATGTGATTTATGAATTTAGTCGTGTAGGAAAAGAAAAGGTAAGAGATTATTATATCGAATTTGCAACGCCAATTAGAGATTATATATTAACGGTAATGGAACAGGGAGAAGCAAGTGATGCGATTAAAGGACTTACTTGTCGTTTAGATAAAAGTTGTTGTTTAAATATGAAAAATTTATACCGTTCTTTATCTGGTGTATATAGTACGATTCCAACGATTGAATTTCGAAGTTGTAATGGTACTTTAGATCCTATTTTGATTCAAAATATTGTTCGTTTTTTTGCAAAAATGTTAGAAGCAGTCAAATTAAAAAAAGAAGAACTTGATTCTTATATCGATACAAGATTATATGAAGAAAATCCAGATTGTTATGAAAAGATGGTAGAACTATCTAATTTCATTTTTACGAGTGAGTTTGATAAACTTAGCTTTTTAAAACAATGTATGATGGATGAAAAAAATAATACCTATAGACGTTAGGTATTATTTTTTTTCAATAAATAGATCTTTAATTGTTACGTTTAAAGCCATTGCTAATTTTGATAATGTTATAAAAGTAACATTGCTATACTCAGCACGAGATTCGATTTGTTTAATATAAGAAATACTTAAATCTGCTTTTTCTGCTAGCATTTCTTGTGTATAATTTAAATGTTTTCGATAATATTTAATATTTGAACTAAAAACACTATATTGTCTACTAATATCTTTATTTGTAACCATAGCCCCTCCATAATTGGTAATTTTTTCCAATTTCATTTTCTCATAAAATACCAATAAAAACAGTACACTGACAGTAGACGGAAAAAGCGTTTTTGTGTTATAATACATAGTGTGAAGAAGTGGAGGTCACAATATGTATTATTCATTAAAAGAATTGCGCTATAAAAAGAAATTAACAAATAAAGATATGGCAGAACGTTTAGGAATTAGTAAGCCATTTTATTGCCAAATTGAAAATGGTAGTCGTAGATTATCTTATGATATGGCAGTCCGTATTGCGGAAATTTTTGGAAAAAAACCGGATAAATTATTTTATGACGATTATATGATACATCGTAATAAAATAAATCAAAATAAATAAGCATGAAAAGATAAAACTAAAGTATGAAATTTCGTATTTCATCTTTTTTAATAGATTTAAATGTGATAAACTAACATTAGTGGGGTGAGTGTATGAATACAGCAATTTTATTACCAGCAGATACTTATGTTGTGATTAATAAAACAATATTAAATGATCAAGATAGAAAATTATTAATTAGCTTGTATCAACCGATTGTTGGAACACTCGCGATTAGTCTTTATTTTTCACTATGGTCTTATTTAGATAAGATGGAATTATGTTCTAGTTCTTGGACCCATCATCACTTAATGAGTAATATGGGAATTAGTTTAAGTGAAATTTCCATAGCAAGAGAAAAATTAGAAGCAATTGGATTATTAAAAACATTTGTAAAATATGACCATGTAAATCATTATGTATATCAATTATATTCTCCACTTAGTGCCTATGAATTTTTTCAAAATCCAATTTTATCAACAACACTTTATAATAATGTTGGAGAATTAGAGTATGAAAAAATAGTTGATTATTTTAAAATGCCTAATATTAATTTAAAAGATTATACGGATATTACAAAAAAATTAACCGATGTATTTGATTCAGTACCAACTGATTTATCAAGTCATTTAGGAACAGATATTAGAAAACGTACAAAAAGAAAGTTAGAATTAATTTCTAAGATTGAATTAGATACCGTATTTTCTTTTATTCCAGAAGAAATATTAAACTTTAGAAGTATAACAAAAGAAACAAAAGAATTAATTTATCGTTTAGGATTTATCTATGATTTAGATAATGACGCTGTATTAGAATTAATTCGTAATTCCATTACAGAAAAGAAAACGATTGATAAACAATTATTACGAAAAAATGCTAGAAATTACTATACATTTGAAAAAGATGGAAAACTACCAAGTCTAGCTTATAAAAATCAACCTGAATATTTACGTAAACCAACTGGTGATAGTTCTCCTCGAGCAAAAATGATTTATCAATTTGAAACAACATCACCATATGACTTTTTATGTGGTAAGAACCATGGAAAAGAACCAACCAAGAGTGAAAAGTTGGTATTAGAATATTTACTAATTGATTTAGGATTAATGCCTGGTGTTGTGAATGTACTAATTGATTTTGTATTGCGTATAAATAATAATAAGTTAACAAAAAGTTTTGTAGAAGCTATCGCATCACAATGGGTAAGAAGTAATGTCAAGACGGTAGAAGAAGCAATGAGACTTGCACAAAAAGAAATGACAGGTAGAAAAAAGAGTACAATAAAAAAAGAAGTACGAACAAATGCTGTAAAACCAGAATGGTTTGATCAAACGATTCAAGAAGAAAAAGCAAGTGAAGAAGAAATGAGTGAAATGAAACATTTACTTGGACAATGGTAAGGAAGAAGGATAATATGGAAGAGATGAAAGAAGTATTAAAATCGGTATATCCCAAAGATCGTATTAGAGAAAATTTAAAGAAGAATTTTGAAGAAGCAAAGAAAGACCCAATGTTTCAATCTCTCGTTGATTCTTTAAATATAGAAGAAAAAAAATTAATGCACTATACTTCTAGAATTGAAGATTGCGTTTTAGAATGTAAACATTGTAAAGAATGTAAAAATTTATTAAGTTGTAAAAATAAAATAATGGGTTATGTTTATGTACCACAGAATATTGAAGGAAATTTAGAATTTAATTATGTGGCATGCAAATATCAACAAAATTATTTAAAAGAACATCAATATTTAAATAATATCTCTTTATTTGCTGTTCCGAAAGAAATAAAAGATGCAAGGTTAAAAAATATTTATGTAGATGATAAAAAACGATTTGCGGCTATCAAAAAAATCAATGAATTTTTATCAAACTATCGCAAAAAAGAACCAGTAAAAGGACTATACTTATATGGTAGTTTTGGTAGTGGAAAAACATATTTCATTGCTGCTTTATTTAATGAACTGGCAAAAGATAATGTGAAAAGCGCCCTCGTATTTTGGCCAGAATTTTTAAGAGAATTAAAAGCATCATTTCAATTTGGATATCAAGAAAAATTTGACACAATAAAAAAAGCACCACTATTATTAATTGATGATATTGGAGCAGAAGTTGTAACGGAGTGGAGTAGGGATGAAATACTAGGTCCATTACTACAATATCGTATGCAACAAAAATTACCAACCTTTTTTACTTCTAATTTATCCATCAAAGAATTAGAAGAACATCTTAGTATTACAAAAGGAAGTGTCGACCAAGTAAAAGCTAGAAGAATTATAGAACGAGTAAAACAGTTAACGGAAGAAGTAGAAATGATTAGTAAAAATTTACGATAATACATGGGGGTCTTGCTTATGGATAAAAGATTATTAACTGCTTTATTAAGAAAAAAAGAAGTTACAATTGAAGAAATAAAAGAATTTTATGGGTTGAATATTGAACAGACAATTGAACTTCTTTTACAATATCTAAATGAGACGTTGGATGAAATAGAACAAAATGATAAAGTAGAATTTCCGAAATATTTGTTTCGTGTTTTACAAAAAATAGATCATTTATACGGAGTTTATGTTGATGATGGGAATCATCATTTACCAAATTACCGACTATATCAAGAAATACAAGAACGTGTATTCTCTTTAGCCAAAACCAGAAAAATTATTTCGAATGATGATTCTAGATTAAAAGATGATTGGTATTTAAATGTTTATTATTATCATCAAGAATGTTTTGCAAAATATCTTATGAATAGTCCAGAATTTTTAGAATTACTCATTCGAGATAAAACAATATTAGATGATTTTTTTCAAAACTATTTAAATCAATTATTTACTGACGATTATATAGAATATCGATATTGGAAATCATTACTACGCTATTTATTATTAGAAACAGAACATATTGAACCATGGATGAATGAATTTGCTCAAAAAATAGATCATTATATTAAGAATGAATTAACAGATTTTCCATCAAAGTATCGTTATCGATTAAATGAACTAATGCATCTTTGTATTCAAATGAAATATCGTGAATTACCACATTCTAATCATTATCATGTTGAATTTTTGCCATCAAAAAAACAATCTTCATCATTAGAAATTTTTACAATTGATGAAGAAAATACGGGACTTAGAGAAGATGCACTTTCCATCTTTGAAGAAAATGGATTCGTACATGTTACGATGTATATTACCGATCCTACAGAACAATTTATGGCAGAAGAAGCATTGATCGAAGAAGCTTTTATGAATTGGTTTGTATATCGAAGAGATTATGTATTTGATTATGAATACGCAAAAGAAAATTTTTCATTAGACTGTAGGAAAGAACGTCCAGTGATTGCTTATGAAATGATATTTAATCAAGAAAATGAACTCATAGAAATACTCGTATATCCAACGAATATTTCTGTTTCTAAAAATTATAGTTATGATCGTATGAAAGATAAAATTGGACGAATGAAACCAGAAGAAGTAGATGAAAAAGCACGACTTTATGAAATTGCAAAAGCACTCCATGAAGCGAATTATTCAAAAAAGAGATATCATAAAATAAAAGAGTTACAATATTACTTAGAATATAATAAGAAGTATCAACCAGAATCAAAATATATGGTAATTAGTGAATTTAAAGTTTTATTAGGAACGATTTTAGCTAAAGTATTTTTAGAAAGAGAGTTGCCACTGATTTATCGAAATAATGAATCAGAAGTAACGAAACAAGCAGTAGAACAAATTGAAGAAAAATGTAATCAAGAAAATGAAGAATCTTCCATTCGAAGAAAAATAGAAGATTTGAATTTACATTCTTATTATAGTTATGAAAATGTTGGACATCGAGGATTAGGTGTAAATCAATATACTCATATTACAACACCACTTAGAAATTATTTCGCATTGATTAATATGATGATATTAAAAGAATTACTAATTTATAATAAAAAAGATGAGATTCCTACTTATCAAGAACTAGTTGAAAAATTAATTGAATTACAATATGGAAAACAACAAGATAAACAAAAAGTACTAGAGTTACATAGTATTAAACAAAGTTGTCAGGGGGAATGACGGATGAATTTAGAACGTGTATTACAATTGTTAAAAACAAAACATGGAATGTCAATTAAAGAATTAAGTAAAAAATTAAATGTAACAGAAGAAGAAGTTGAAGTTGCTTTAAAAGAATTACAAAATACATTACAAGTAAAAGAAATAATGCCGAAACAATATGTAAAGACAACTGATAAAAAACATGTTGTTGGAAAACTACAGATGACAAAAAAAGGATTTGGATTCTTAGTAAACGGAGAAAAGAAAATTCTAATTAAACAATCTGATTTATATGGAGCGTTAGATGGTGATACTATTTTAGTAGAATTAGAATCGAATCATCAAAAACCACGTGGTAAAGTAGTGGACCGAGTTATGCAGGAGCAAGAACATGTTGGAATCGTGTATGAACAAGATGGAAAGTTTTTTGCTAAATTAGATAATCCAAAATATCCTTTTCCAGTCTTATTAGAAAATATGGGTGGCGCATATATTGATAATAAAGTATTAGTAAAAATTGGAAAAAAGTATCAAGAAGATTATTATATTGGAACAGTTACTAGAGTATTAGGTCATAAAAATGATCCAAGAGTAGATGTGTTATCTATTATAAAAGAACTTGGAATTCCTGATCAATTTTCTAAAAAAGTAATGGATCAAGTAGAAAAAATACCAACTCAGGTAACAGAAGAAGATCTTCAAAATAGAGTTGATTTACGTGACGAAATGATTGTTACAATTGATGGTGATACAGCAAAAGATTTCGATGATGCGATATCAATTAAGAGATTAGAAAATGGAAATTATGAATTAGGAGTACATATTGCTGATGTTTCTCATTATGTACTAGAAGGAAATGAGATTGATAAAGAAGCATATAAACGAGGAACGAGTCTTTATACACCAGGCTATGTTACACCAATGCTTGCAAGCAAATTATCAAATGGTATTTGTTCATTAAATCCAGGTGTTGATCGTCTTACGATGACTTGTAAGATGGAGATTAACACGAGAGGACAAATTATTAACACTGATATTTTTGAAAGTGTCATTCATTCTAAAAAGAGAATGACATACCACAATGTTAATCAAGCTTTAGATGGTAATCCAACAGAAGATTATCAAGAATTTACAGAATTATTACATACCATGTTAGAGTTATCTCATATTTTAAGAAAAGCAAAAAAGAAACGTGGTAGTATTGATTTTGATACTCAAGAACGTATCATTGAAACCAATGATTTAGGAGAACCAATTGCAATTGAAAATTATACGCGTGGAGAAGGAGAACGAATCATTGAAGACTTTATGATTGCTGCGAATGAAGCTGTAACAACTCGTATGGTAGAATTAGGATTGCCGTTTATTTATCGAGTACATGAAGAACCAGATGAAGAAAAGTTAAATGTGTTTATCGAAACTACAAATAAATTAGATTTACCAGTTCATATTGATACAAGTCATGGTCCTGTACCAGTAAAAGTGTTACAAAAAGAATTAGATCGTTTTAGAAAAAACGAAAAATTCGATATTCTTGCATCTTTACTTCTTCGCAGTATGAAAAAAGCTTGCTATTCCAATTCAAATGCACATCATTATGCATTAGCAAGTCGAAATTATACACATTTTACTTCACCAATTCGTCGTTATCCAGATTTAATGGTTCATCGTGCATTAAAAGAGATGTTAAAAGGAAATGTAAAACCATCTAAATTTAATGCAATCGAGAAAAAGTACGAAAGAATGACTGAACAAGCATCTTATTGTGAGAGAAGAGCAGAAGAATGCGAGCGAATAGTAGAAAAAATGAAATGCGCTGAATATTTAGAATCTCATATCGGAGAAACATTTGATGGTAAAATTACATGGTTAGATAAAAAAGGAATTTATGTAACATTAAAAAATCTAATTCCTGGACAAGTTAATATTGAAAATTTAGATGATGTTTCTTATCATGAAGAGAAACTTACTTATGAAAATCAAAATCATAGTAAAATTTATAAAATTGGTGATCCTGTTTCATTAAGATTAATTCGCACTGATAAGGAACATCAAGTAATAGAATTTGATATTTTACCAACTAAAAAAGTAAAAGTAAAAAAATGAGATTGATAGAAGATTTTTTCTAAAGATCAATAGGGTAATAAAATTTGACAAACGGTATAAATTTGATATAATTACTCATATAAATAAGTGAATGGCACATTATTCTAGTCAATTTTATTTATTATGAAGACGGGGCTAAAAATCCGTTAAAGAGCATATCTATGAAACTTTTGGTGCTTGCTTCATACGCCCAGTTTGGGGTGGGTGCTGGAAGGAAGAAAAATTGGGCGACCGTAATGGCATACGATCACGACCCACTTTTTCGTGGAGACCTAATCTTGTTATAACACGAAGTTATGACGAATTAGGCTTGAACCTACTATGTGAGGTAACTTACGAGTAGTGTAGCTTGTCTTGAGTGGTAACTTGGGATATTTGATCAAATAAACTAGTTGTGGCCACAAAGAGTTTGTTATCGCAAGTTGAAATTGTTACTGCAAAAGAGAATTAATAATAAAGAATTGTTGAGGAAAACTCCTAGAATGTAGATCCAGATAGGATTGCAGTGTGTACTAAGTGGTAATCAAGTCATGTATGCGGTGACGCTACATTTATCCTTTTGATGGGGAACCGCTTTTCTGGTAACGGAGAGTAAGGATAAGGGAAAACCTACTTGACCTGAAGGCGCAAAGTTTACTATATGGATAGCCATTCATTTTTTTTTACAATCATGAAGGAGTTAATCATGGAAAAAAAAGAACAAGAAGTGATTCGGAAGTTAAAAAAAGCAAATAAGAAAAAAGAAAAATCAAATTATATATGGGTATTAGAAATTACATTAATCGCATTATTCATTTCCTTTTTCTTTTCTTTTGGTTCAGAAACAATCTTGCCAAATGTTGGAATGTTGATTAGTATTATCTTAGTGATTCTTTTTATTTTAATTGGTATTATTTTTGATATGATTGGGGTATCTGTAACGGCTGCAAATGAAAGACCATTTCATTCTATGAGTGCACAAAAAGTAAAGGGTTCGAAAGTAGCGATTAAATTAATTCATAATGCAAATAAAGTATCTTCTTTCTGTAATGATGTAATCGGTGATATTTGTGGTATTATTTCAGGTTCTGCTGGTGTAATAGTTGCCGATAATATCGTAGAAACGTGTCATACTGATCCACTTTTTACAACGTTAGTGATAACAGCTATTATTGCCGCATTTACGATTGGTGGGAAAGCGCTTGGAAAGAGTTTTGCAATTAATCAAAGTAATATGATTTTATATGAATTTGCGAAAGTAATATCATGTGTATATAAACCAAAAAAGTAAAATAGAATTTATTTTACTTTTTTTAATTTTACTGTATAATATGATTGGTGATTAGATGCAACGATATTTTAGTAAAGAATTAAAAGATGGTTATTTTACATTAGATGAGAATGATTTATATCATATTCGTGTTGTTATGCGAATGAAAGATCAAGATAAAATCGAAGTTGTTTACCAAGAAAAGATGTATTTATCGTGTCTAGAAAATGTAAATGGAATGTATAGGGTAAAAGCGTTAGAAATAATTGAAAATGATGTACAAAAAATACCGGAAGTAGTACTTTGTATTCCGTTATTAAAAGAGCAAAAAATGGATTTTATTATTCAAAAAGCAACGGAGCTTGGAGTACATAAAATTATTCCGTTAAAACTATCACGAAACGTTGTAAAACTTGAACAAAATAAAGAAATGAAACGTGTGGAAAGATGGAATAAAATTGCGAAAGAAGCGAGTGAACAATCGAAGCGTGTAACGATACCAGAAGTAACTGGTGTACTAGAGATAAAAGAGTTAGAAAAAATGGAAGGGTTGAAGCTTGTCTGCAGTACAGTCAGTAACAATAATAATTTACATATTCTTTTGCAAAACCATGTAAACTGTGATAGAATAATAGTAGTGATTGGTCCTGAGGGTGGACTATCGACGTTAGAAGAGGAAACACTTATGCAAATTGGCTTTCTTCCCGTACGTTTAGGAAATAATATTATGCGAGTGGAAACTGTGCCAATTTTTTTCATGAGTATTATTAATTATGAATATATGGAGTGATAATATGGTTTTATTTGCAATATCTGATACAGAATTAATCTTCATTATTTTAATTGGGCTTGTATTAGTAACATTAGCTGGAATGGGATTTCTTCATTATGCGAAAAAGAAAGTAGAAGCGGAAATTGACGAAATTGAAACAGAAACCAAAGAAGAAAAAACAATCCCTTTGACACAAGAAGTAACAGAAGAAGTGGATACAATCCCAGAGATTGAACATTTGGTTGAAAATTCAACAGTTGAAAAAGTAGAAGATAATAAGACAAAAGAATCTATTTCTGAAATTGAATTATTATTAGAGCAAATGCAGTCTGATTTAAAGAAACATGAAAAAGATCCAATTCATACGTTTGAAGAGGAACAAGAAGAAAAATCGATTATTAGTTATCAAGAATTAAAAGCGATGAAAGAAAAACAAGATCATACAAAAGAAATTGAACATTATGAACAAGAACAAGAAGCATATTCTGTTACAAAGAGACCTGAGATTGATAAAGTAGTGTCACCTCGAATAACAGAAGAACGATTTGAACCAGCTATAGAAAAAGAAGAAGTAAAACCTAAAGAAATCACAAAAGAAAAAAATACATATTCTAGAACAGAGTTTATTTCTCCAGTATATGGAAAAGTAGAAAGTGGAGAATTAGATTATCCTAAGATTCCTAATTTTAAAGAGGAGTTTCAACTTCATCATGATGATAAAGAATTACAGTTTGATGATGTAAAAGTGAATTTAAAAACAGACCAGGTTCCAGATTTAGAACATACTTTTGATTTAGGGCCATTATCTGATGAAACAAAAAAGAATGATGAATTTTTAAAAGCTTTAAAAGAATTTAGAAATAATTTAGAATAGGTCATTATGACCTATTTTTTGAAAGTGAGGCAGTTATGAAGTTTAAAATATATACGTTGGGATGTAAAGTAAATACTTATGAATCAAATGTAATGAGTGAAAGAATGAAAGAAGCAGGATATGAAGAAGTAAAGAGTGGAGAAGAAATTAGTATTGTTAATACTTGTACGGTAACGAATACTGCGGATAGTAAAAGTATGAAAATCATTCATCATATTATCAAAGAAGATCCAAGTAGAATTGTTGTAGTAGTAGGGTGTATGTCACAAATTCGTTATGAAGAACTAAAAGAAAATCCAAACATTCATATTATTTTAGGAAATAAATATAAGAGTCAAATTGTTGAATTAATTGAATTGTATCAAAAAACAAAAAAACAAATTGTAAAAGTAGAAGATATTATGAATACATCGTTTGAAACGATGAAATTAAATAATTTTAATCGTACGAGAGCATTTGTTAAAATTCAAGATGGATGTGATAACTTTTGTTCTTATTGTATTATTCCTTATAGTAGAGGTAATGTTAGAAGTAAAGATCCATTAGATGTTATTGATGAAGTAAAGACATTAGTTAAAATGGGACATCATGAAGTTGTATTAACAGGGATTCATACTGGACATTATGGAGCTGAATTTCAAAATTACTGTTTTGCTGACTTATTAAAACAATTAGTTGAAATACCTGGATTAGACCGATTACGTATTTCATCAATTGAGATGAATGAAATAACTGAAGAAGTATTAGAGCTTATGAAGAAAAGTGATATTTTAGTTGATCATATGCATATTCCTCTTCAAAGTGGTTGTGATAAAACGTTAAAAGCAATGAATCGAAAATATGACATGAAAGAATTTGAAGATAAGTTAAAAGAAATTCGTAAAATTCGACCAAATATTTCGATTAGTACAGATTTAATTGTTGGATTTCCTGGGGAAACAGAAGAAGATTTTCAAGAAACTTGCGACTCATTAAAACGATTACGTTTTTCTAAAATTCATGTTTTTCCATATTCTGAAAGAAGAGGAACAAAAGCATCAGAAATGAAAGATATGAATGGGAAGATTAAGAAAGAACGAGTACGTAAAGTATTAGAAATTAGTAAAGAGTTAGAACAAGAATATATGCGTAAATTTATAGGACAAACGATTACCTTTATTCCAGAAGTAGAAAAAGATGGTTATTTGATTGGACATACAGGAAATTATTTATTAGTAAAAGCAAAAGGAGATACTTCTTCTTTGAATCAAACGGTATCAGTATTATTAAAAGAAGTAACATATCCATATGTAATTGGAAAAAGAAAGGATGATTAATATGCTACTAACATTGAAAAAACACATTCATGATAATTGTTTTTTCTATTGTTTTATTACAATATTATTTTTGTTGTTATTTGGAATTTTTTATTGTTCTCCACCTTCTGCGGATGACTTACAACTTATTGTAGAACCTAGTAATTGGTCTCATTTAATTGATTCTACAATTAGAAGGTATCATCAGTTAAATGGAAGAATATTAGGAAACATGAGTATTGTTTATTTATTGGATCATCCTATTATCGATGGGATTGTTCGTTCAGGGGTTTTATTTGGAATGATTTATCTTATTTATAAGATTGCTTATGGTAAGACAAAGAAACCTTCTATTATTCTTTTTGGTATTGTTTTTAGTTTAATTTTATTTGTACCAAAACCGTTATTTCGTCAAGTATATAATTGGGGTTCAGCATTTTGTAATTATGTTCCACCGATTTTTATCTTCTTTTTTCTTCTTTATCATATTCAAACTATTTTTCATGATAAACCAAATATTGAAAAAGGTTGGAAGTGGAATATCATTTTATTCTTTTTAGCTTGTATGGGACAATTATTTATGGAAAACTTTACAATTTATGTTGTAATGGTTTCTATTTTAATGAATGGATATTACTATTATCGAACAAAAAAGATATCTAAGACGTTATTATCCATTTTACTAGGTAGTATCGTAGGAGCTCTTATTATGTTTTTCGCTCCGATTTATCACAATTTAGATTCAAGAGGAGGATATCATGGTGATAAAATTACTTCTTTTACAGAATTAGTTCGTCGGTTGAAAGAAAATTATTATACAATGTCGCGATATACTTGGCATATTCATTTTCTTATCATGGGTGTTATTTCAATTTTATGTATTTATCTTATTTATAAAAGAAAAAAACAACTTAGTTTATTTGATAAACTCTCAATTTTCTTTTTAATCATAACACCATTATACTGTTATGGTATTACAAATATATTTGGTAAATTTTATCAATTACGCTGGAGTGTTATTTTCCTTGATGCGTTCCTTATTTTTGGATACTATGTAAGTCTTCTTTGGATTGGAATGCAACACATCAAAGATATAAAATTAAGAAATTTACTTTTATTTTTTACACTTTCTATTTTCTTAGTGAATGCACCGATGTTAATTGTCTTACCACTTAGTTTAAGATGCTTTTATTTTCCATATGTATTTATGGTTATGATACTAGTAATTTTATTCGTTGATTTAGAAACTCAATTTCATTGGAATATACGTTTTCTTATGCCAATAATTGTCCTCTTTGTAGGAGTAGTAACTTTTAGTTATACTTATATGATGTTTGAAAATTATCGTTGTGAAGAGAAGAGAACGGAAATTATTACAGAAGAAATGAAAAAGAAAAAGACAAAAATTTCAATTCCAAATTATCCTTATCCTGATTTAATTGAATGCTTTGGTCAGGATGGTAGATTAAATTATCGTTATCAATATAAAAAATTTGGTGATATCGAATTTTATTATCGTTGATAAAATTATTGCTATTAAGGTGATAGATTGTGTATAATAATAAATGTTTAGAGGTGTAAGATGATTGATAAGAAAGAACGAATTTATTTTTATGATAATTTAAAATATTTATTAGTTACATTAGTTGTAATTGGTCATTTCTTACTATTAATTCCAGATGTGAGTGGTGCAAAGGGATTAATCTTATTTATCTATAGTTTTCATATGCCATTATTTGTTTTTGTTAGTGGATTTTTTGCAAAGAAAATAAAAGATGAAAATGGTCATTTTCGATTAGAACGGGTTTTTAATTTAATGTTTATTTATATTATTTTTAAAATCTTATCCTATTTTTTTGTTAAAGTGATTTTTCATCAAGACGTGGCTGTTTCTATGGTAGCAGAAATTGATGCGCCGTGGTATTTAATGGCTATGGCCTTATGGTTTGTTTTAACTTATTTGTTTGAACGAATTAACCCAAAGTATTTATTTGGAATGAGTATTGTTGTCGCATTACTTGCAGGATTTGATCTTCGTGTTAGTGATGTACTATGTCTTTCTAGAGTATTTGTATTTTATCCTTTTTACTTAGCTGGATATTATATTTCAAAAGAGAAAATGAATCAGTTGTCACAAACACTTCATCAACGAAAATGGCAACTTTTAAGTTTTATTTGTTGTGTCACTTTTCTTCTTATCTTTCTTATTTTTGAAAAAGAATTATATTTTATGAAACCAGTTTTTACAGGACAAAACCCTTATGCAACACTAGAATTTCCTCTTGATATTCCACTTATGGGACTTCTTACAAGACTTGTTACATATGGAATTTCAGTATTACTTGGTGTTTCCTTATTATCACTAACACCAAGAAGAAAACTCTTTTTTACATCTCTTGGAACGAGAACAATTCAAGTATATGTGTTACATTATTTTATTTATTTAATTGTATTATATAGTGGACTTAATATGAAACTGATGTCACAGTTTGGAGAAATGACGATTGTGATCTATATTATTTTTTCCATGATACTTACGATGGTATTATCTTGGAAATATTTGGGATATCCATTTTCGAAGATTATGAATATAAAATATGATAAACTATATCAGAAGTAGAAAGAAGGATTTATATGAATTATGCAGCAATTTTAGCCGGAGGAGTTGGAAGTAGAAGTGGGTTAGACTATCCAAAACAATTTTATAAAATAGAAGGAAAACCAATTATTATTTATACGATTGAAAAAATCGTGTCTTCAAATTTAATGGATCAAGTTTATGTGGCAGTAGTAGCCGATTATTTTGACTATACAAAACAGTTATTAGAAGAGTATCAACTACAAGATCAAGTTGTATTATTAACTGGTGGAAATACAAGAATGGAAACTATCGACCGAGTAATTGAAGCGATTACAAATAACAATGAAATAACAGATCATGATATTATTTTAATTCATGATGCCGTTAGACCATTTATTACAAATCAAATTATGAAAGATAGTATTGAAGGGGCTATGAAATATGGAGCTACTGTCGCAACGATTCCTGTAGTGGATACAATTGTTGCTTCTAATAATCAAGAAAAAGTTGATTCTATTCCAAATCGAAATGAATTATTTAGTGGACAGGCACCAGATACATTTCGTTTAAAAGAATTTATTCAAATGGAACAAAACTTAACACCAGAACAAAAATTACTCGCAACAGGGACATCACAAGTATGTACTTTTAATCATAAAGATATCTATATGGTTAAAGGTGATCCAATTAATTTTAAAATTACGACAGCAACAGATTTATTACTAGCAGAAAAAATAATTGAAGGGGGATTTTATGAAAAAAATAGAAACTATACCAAGTCAATCTAAGGCATTAAATTTAAAAGCTGTAGGTGATTTAGTGTATGAAGATATCGCAATGAAAGAATTAACAGAAGGTACAGTATTATTAAAAGTAAAAGCATGTGGAATCTGTTCTAGCGATATAGAAAGAGTTTATCAAAACGGAACTTATCATTTTCCTACCGTAATTGGTCATGAGTTTTCTGGACAAGTTATTGCAGTGTATGATGATGAAAATGAAAACTTATTAGGAAAGAAAGCAGCAGTTTTTCCTTTATTACCTTGTATGGAATGTGATGCTTGTAAAGAGGAAAAATATGCATTATGTAGTAATTATAATTATTTTGGTTCTCGTTGTGATGGAGGTTTTAGTGAATACTTAGTTGTACCAGTATGGAATCTTGTTTTCTTTGACCAGATTAGTTATGAAGAAGCAGCGTTATGTGAACCAGCAGCAGTTGGATTGCATGCTTCAAAAAAGGCCAATATTAAATCAGGTGATGATGTTTTAATTATTGGAACTGGAACAATTGGGTTTTTAATTGGGATTTTTTGTAAAAATATGGGTGCTAATGTATATATGGCAGGAAGAAGAAAAGAAAGTTTAGAACTAGCAGAACACTATGGATTTATTCCTGTTATGAATGATGAAACGATAAAAGATAATTTAAAAAATGCTTCAGGAAAAGAATTTATTGATACTGTTTTTGAAGTAGTAGGAAGTAATGAGTCAATTAATACAGCTCTTTCTCTTGCAATGAAAAAAATTATATTAGTTGGAAATCCTAAAGAAGATGTTTTGTTAGATAAACAAAATTATTGGCGTATTTTAAGAAAAGAATTAGATGTAATCGGTACTTGGAATTCCGATTATGGTAGTACAAAAAATGATTGGTATGATGTACTTAACATGATTGAAAAGAAAGAAATAGAATTGAAAGATTTTATTACAAAAGTTTATGCATTAGAGGAGTATCAAGAAGCATTTGATTTAGTAAAAAGTAATACTCTTACTTTAAAAGTTATGATGAAAATGGATGGAGGAAATGAGAGTGAATAAAGGAAAAATATCTGCATCGATGATGTGTGCTTCCTTAGATAAGATCTTTTATTATTTGGCTGAATTTAAAAAATCTAATTTAGAGTTTTTACATCTTGATATTATGGATGGAGAATTTGTTCCAAATCTTGCATTAGGAACAGACTATGTTACCTCTTTAAGAAGAATTACGGAAATTCCTTTTGATTTTCATTTCTTGGTAAATGAACCACTTAAAAAATTATCTTGGTTTGATATTAGAAAAGGAGATCAAGTAACATTTCATTATGAAAATAACTCAGAAATTGATGCTTGTATTGATTATGTAAAAGAGAAGGGGGCTTCTGTATTAATTGCACTTAATCCTGAGACAG
Organism: uncultured Bacilli bacterium; assembly: GCA_944358795.1. Classification (GTDB taxonomy): domain Bacteria; phylum Bacillota_I; class Bacilli_A; order RF39; family UBA660; genus MGBC107952. The sequence continues at coordinate 22,443 of CALVRW010000001.1, forward strand.
ATTATCACGTGTTGAAACCTTATTTAAATAAGATTGATGGTATTTTAGTAATGATGGTAAGTCCTGGATTTGCAGGACAAAAAATGTTACCATTTACGATTAATAAAGTAGAACAGATTCGAGATTATCTCGAACAAAAAAATAATTCAAATCTAATCATTGAAGTAGATGGAAATATTACAATTGAAAAGGCACAACTTTTATATCAAAAAGGTGCGAACGTCTTTGTTGCAGGATCTTCTAGTTTATTTCATAATAGTGAAGTTCCTGTTTCTGATATGATTGATAAAATGAGAGATGTTATAAAATAATTGTATTTATAAAAATATGAGAATGAAAGAGGAAAACCTAACTTACTTGTAAGTTAGGTTTTACTATATAGAAATTCTTTGAAAAATGGGGAAAATATGATACTATAGTAATGATGAAATCATGTTTAAATTTGAATCGTGGTGATAGTATGAAACGGATTTTATTTGTATTAGATGAAAGAAAGATGGGTGGAGTATCCATTTTATTAGAAGATATTTTATCTCAATTAAATTTAAAGAAATTTGAAGTAGATGTTTTAGTTCTTCATAATCATGGAGAAAGATTAGAACAGATACCTTCTAATGTACATCTTCTTTCTGGAACATCTTATTTTGATGTCATTGATCAGCCACTTCATGATTTATTAAAAAGAAAAAATTTAATCTTATTATGGAAAAAAATAGCATTGGTGTTTTCTTTAAAGACTGGTATTATTATGAAACGATTAGTAAAGGAACGTAAGAAGATTTTAACAAAAGAGTATGATGTGGAAATTGCATTTAAGAGTGGTTTTTGTTCCATTTTTACCGCAGTAGGAAATAGTAAAAAGAAAGTATCTTGGGTACATGAAGATTATAGTACCAATGACGCGACGGAAAAATATCATAGGTTATTTGAAAAAGTATTTTCTAAAATGCATTTAATTGTAGGAATTACTCCTGATGTTGTTACTTCATTTCAAAAAAAATATCCTAATTGTACCAATACAATGGTGATCAAAAACTTAGTGAATACAGATAAAATTATTGAAAAATCACAAGAATCGGTTTCTTTTCCAAAGGATAAATTTACTTTTATCTCAGTTGGACGATTGCATGAAGTTAAAGGTTATGATCGTTTAATTCATGCTTGTAGTAGGCTTGTAAAAGAAGGAATTTGGAAAGATAGTGTATTATCTATTATTGGTGATGGAAATGAATATGAAATATTACATCAATTGATTCAAGAATTAAACTTAGAGAAGAAAGTATATTTACTTGGGCGAAAAGATAATCCATATGCTTATGTGAAACAAGCTGATTTATTCTTGTTATCTTCAAGAACAGAAGGATTTGGAAATGTAATGATAGAAAGCTTGATATTACAAGTACCAGTTCTTGCGACAAGGGTTGCGAATATTGATGAAACATTACATCATGAAACGTATGGATTTATAGTAGAAAATAGTGAGGAAGGAATTTATCAAGGATTAAAAGAGATATTCCTTCATCCTGAATTATTAAATGAAAAAAAGATGGCGTTAAAGAATTATCACTATGATAATGAACAAATTATTAACCAAATAGAACAATTATTGGAGGAACAACATGAAGAAATTATTAACAGATGAAAAAATATGGAAAAAAATATTAATTGTTTACTTTATATTACAACCATTTTTAGAATGTTATCTTTTATATACTGACCAGATAACATCGATTTTTCATTTTTCACCATCGACAATCATTCGTATTGGAATTATAGGAATTTTATTTTTACTGATTTTATTTCATAAAACTGATAAAAATGATTGGAAAAAATTACTTATTTATGGGATATTATTGGTAGGATATACGATTGGGCATCATGTCAGTGCAATTCGGTTTGCTGCAGATGATGTTCGTAATGCTAATTATTCTATTATGACAGAACTTTTATATATTATTCGTATGTTAGTACCAATTATGGTTGCAATTATTACGTCAAAATTAAATTGGACATGGCAAAACTTTAAGAAAATTATTCTATCAACAGTAGGAATTATTTCTATCGTAATTGTCTTTATGAATGTGTTTGAAATTTCCCTTACTTCTTATGGGGGGGATAACATTATTAATGCCAACTTTTTATCTTGGTTTTTCCCTGGGAATAGGATAATTCAAGCTGAATATTTAGCAAGTCGTGGTTGGTTTTATATGGCAAATCAAATAAGTGGATTACTTGGAATGTTATTACCACTTACGATTTATATTACAATCAAAGAATTTAATAATAAAAAATTAATTATTTTATTCTTACAAATTCTTGCGATGATTTTACTTGGAACGAGAGTTGCAGCAGTAGGATGGATTGCTATTTTAGCAGTTATGTTACTCATTTATATTTTCTTATGCTTTGTAAAAAAAGAAATGAAATATTCTCATGAGATATTTTTAAAGTTAGTCGCTTGCGGATGCGTTAGTGCAGTTATCTTAAGTTTTTCACCCGTAATGAATCGTACTTATGAATCTGATTATTTTGAACAAGAGTTAGCGATGAAGAAGAAGTTTGAAGAAGAAAGTTTAGATAAAGATGATAAGAAACCAAAAAGTTTATATCAACAATTATCATTCTCGGCTATTAATCCAGCTTATTATATTCAATTATATTCTTACCGTGAACATCCGGATTTTTGGAAACAGGTTTTACAGTTGCCATTTGATCAAAGGTCTGGAAATCGTAAATTAGAATTATTAATAACAAAAGATATTGCTAGTAAGAGTAATCAACCGTTAGAACCATGGTTTGGAATGTCATTTAGTAGAATGCGCAATATTGGGGTATATATTGAACATGATATTGTTGTTCATTATTATACCATTGGTATAATAGGAATTTTGTTATTTATTTCACCGTATTTTATATTACTTGTATGGCGAGGTATCAATCTTTTATGTCATTATAAAGAACAATTTAATTTTCTTAATCTTAGTTTACTTGCAACTATCGCATTAGCTCTTGCTATTTCGGTATTTTCAGGTCACTTATTAGATGAATTAATTGTTACGATTTTCTTAGGATTTGTATGTGGTTTGTTGTTAAAAAAAGATAGAATTTGGAGTGAAGAAAATGATAAAAATTAGTGTAATTATTCCTTGTTATAATGTTGAAAATTATGTTGGAAAGTGTTTAGACAGTGTTATTTGTAATGGAATGGATGAAATTGAAGTAATTGCGGTTAATGATGGTTCAAGAGACGGAACAATACAAGTTTTAAAAGAGTATCAAAAAAAGTATCCAAATTTAATTATAATAGATCAAAAAAATCAAGGATTATCAATGGCACGTAATGCTGGTTTAAAACGAGCAACAGGGGAATATATTGCGTTTTTAGATAGTGATGATTGGGTAGAAAATGGCATGTATCAAACAATGTATGAAAAAGCAAAAACAGAAGGGTTTGATATTGTTGCCTGCGGTGTTAATGTTGTTTATCCAGATAAAACAATCAAAATTGATTGTGGACTTGCACATGATATTACTGCTAAACGGGAATTAAAAAATATTATGAATGAGTGGTATACGGTTGTATGGAATAAAATTTATAAAAAAGAATTGATAAAGAATATGATGTTTAAACCCAATATTTGGTATGAAGATGTCGAGTTTTTATATCGATTATTACCAAAAATTAAAAGTGTTGGTGTAGTAAATCAATATTATTGTAATTATATTCAAAGAGAAGGTTCTATCACATATACGTATAATTATAAATTATATGATTTGATTGATAACTTTAATGGAATTATTGAATATTATAAAAAACATCATGAGTATAAACATTATAAAAATGAATTAGAATATGGATATGTCAGATATGTTTATGGGACTTTTATCAAGAGACTTGCAAAAACAAAAAATAAACAGGAATTTAAAAAAGGACTTGCTTATGCAAAAGCAGAAGTAAGAAGAAATTTTCCAAACTATAAAAAGAATCCATATTTACAAAAGAAATCAGGTAAGAATATTTATTTAAAATATTTTAATACGTTATTTGCCATGCTGATTTATTATAAAGAAAAAAATAAGATGAACTAAGGAAGTGGAGTTATGGGTTTAAAACAAATGATCCGTGGAATTATTACAAGTGTTCCTAAAAATAAACATAAAATTATTTTTGAGAGTCATTCAGATTTTACAGATAGTTCGAGAACAATTTATGAAGCGTTAAAGAATAGTAAAACATATAAATTTGTTTGGTTTGTAGAACATCCAGAACACTTTCATAAAACAAAAAATACAATTTTTTTAAATATTAATCATAAAAGAAACTTACGAAATATGTATCATATTTTAACAAGTAAATATATCTTTTTTACGCATCGCGCGTTTCCATTACAAAATTATAAAAAACAATATATTGTGAATTTAACACATGGACTTGGAATGAAAGATAGTCATGGTAAAATGATTCAGGATTTTAATTATGTATTAAACGGTAGTGAACATTTTTCTGATATTTCTTGTTATAATTATGAATGTAGTAAAGATAAATTAGTAAATTTAGGATTACCACGTAATGATTTATTATTTGAAAAAGATCAAAAAGTAGAAGATCTAGTATCTGGATATGATAAATTTATTTTATGGTTACCAACGTTTCGTCAACATAAAAATGGAGCAGTTGATATTGCTTATCATGAAAACCAAACATTTCCATTATTTTTAGATTCAGAATTAAATGAATTAAACGAAACATTGAAACGATATCGTTATTTGTTAATTTTAAAATTACATCCAGCTCAGAAAATTACGAATCATGAATTAAAGCAGTTTTCCAATATTAAATTAATGGTGAATGAAGATTTAGAAAAATTAGGAATTCAATTTTATCATTTGATAGGAAGAGCAGATACATTACTAACAGATTACTCTTCTGTTGGAAATGATTATTTATTATTGGATCGACCAATCGGTTATGTAATTGATGATGTGGAAGAATATCGAAATAGTAGAGGGTTTAATGTTGAAAATGTAGAAGATTATTTACCTGGTGATAAGATTATGACAAAGGAAGATTTTTACCAATATTTAGAAAAAATAAAAAATGGAATTGATACCTTTAAAGAAGATAGAAAACGTGTTTGCAATTTTTATTGGAAGTATCAAGATAATAAAAATACAGAAAGATTACTTGAATATTTTGATATTAAGGAGTGATAGAATGCCAAAAATATCGATTATTATTCCTGCATATAATGCTGAAAAGTACATTGATAATTGTTTTAATAGTTTAAAAAAACAAACATTTCAAGATTTTGAAGTGATTGTTATAAATGATGGTTCTAAAGATCGTACAAAAGAATTGTTAGAAACTTATGAAAATGATAAGGATTTATCTTTAACAGTATTAAATCAAGAAAATAGCGGACAAGCTGTTGCTAGAAATCATGCATTAAAAAAAGCAACTGGAGATTACATTATGTTTTTAGATATCGATGATACAATTGAACCAACTATGTTAGAAGATATGATGGAAAAAGTAGAAAAAGAAAATGCTGATCTTGTATGGTGCCATCTAAATAATGATGAAAATGGTGTTAAAACAGAACTGCCATTAGAGGTAGAAAATGTAGAAGATACTAAAAAAGACTATATCTTAAATAATAGTGGACCATGCGCTAAAGTGATAAAAAAAGAAATAATTGTGAAAAATAAACTTTATTTCTTAGAACACCACATTTATGAAGATATAGCTGTTGTTCCAACTTATGCATTATATGCGAATAAAATCGTTCATATTAAGAAAGCATATTATAATTATTTAGTAAATCCGAATTCTACTATGCATCAACAAGTTTATAATAAGAAATTAGAAGATATCTTTGAATCAATAGAAACACTTAGTAAAAAATTTGCTGGTACAGAATATACGGAAGAATTAGAATTTTTATATATCAAACATTTACTTCATGCAGCATCACTTCGTTTTTTTGGTTTTAAAGAAGGAAAAGAGGCTCTTAATAACATCGTATCAATCATGAAAGAAAAATATCCAAAATGGAATCAAAATCGTTATTATAAAAAAAGAAGTATGAAATTTAAATTTGTTTGTGAATGTTTTTATCGTAAGCAATATTGGTTGTTACGATTACTATTGAAATAGAAAGAGGTAGTTATGTCAAAGAAAAAAATATTAGTAAACTATTTATATAGTTCTTGTTATCAAATATTTCTAATTATTATTCCCTTAATAACTGCCCCTTATATGGCGCGGGTGTTATTACCTTCGGGAATTGGAATAAATAGTTATGTTTCAACGGTAATTCAAATGTTTACTTTATTTGGATTACTAGGATTAAATGGTTATTCTAGTAGGGAAATCGCATATGTAAGGGATGATAAAAAGAAATTATCTAAAACATTCCATGAATTATTTATTTTAAGAGTGATTTTTTGTATTTTAACAACAGTTTGTTATTTGATATATGCTAGTTTTAGTGAATATCAATATTATTTTTATGCTCAGTTACTTGTTATTATTGCAACGTTTGAGGATTTAGCTTGGTTCTATGTTGGACTAGAAGAATTTAAGGTAACGGTTACAAGAAATTTTGCTATAAAAATATTAAATGTTGCAACAATCTTTATTTTTGTTAAAGATCCAGGTGATTTATATCTATATATGGGACTTACCGCTTTTTGGAGTTTTGCTGGTAATCTATTACTTTATAAAGGATTAAAAAAGAGAATTGATAAAGTAGATAGACATACATTAGAAATTAAAAAACACTTAATGCCAACGATTAAGTTATTCTTACCACAGGTTGCTAGTATGATTTACTTGCAAGTTGATAAACTAATGATTAAAGGATTAACGGATCAGGTAGAAGGGGTCGGATTTTACGAACAAGCAGAGCGAATTGTAAAAATGCCAATTGCTTTAATTACTGCTTTTAGTAGTGTTATGATGCCAAGAATATCGAATGTTTTTAAGAACGATCAATTAGATGAAGTAAAAAAATACTTAATGAACTCATTTCAATTTTCATTATTTTTCGCTATCCCAATGATGTTTGGTATTGCATCTATTTCTAGTACTATGATTCCATGGTTCTTAGGTAAGGGATACGAAGACGTCGTACCAATTATGTTCGCTTTATGTCCAATTGTATTATTTATCTCATTATCAGGAGTAACTGGTAATCAATATTTAACAGCAATTAATAATACAAGAGCATTAACTATTTCTTATGTTGTAGCAGCAATTCTTAATATTATTGTAAATTACTTCTGTATTATTCAATTTGGATTTGTAGGTGCTGCTTTTGGAACGATTGTTGCAGAAGGATTAGTATTCTTTATTCAACTATATTTTATGAAGGATATTATTACGATAACAGGTTTAATTAAGAAAAGTTATAAATACTGGATTTCAGGTATTATTATGTTTGTAACATGTATGATCATTGGTAACCAATTATCACCAACAATTCTTACAACGATGTTACAAATTACCGTAGGAACAATTTTCTATTTTGGTATTCTATTCTTACTTCGAGATGATTTCTTATTACGTAATTTTAATGCTGCAAAAGCAAGAGTTTTAGCTAAATTAAAGAGGAGTTAGACTATGAAAAGAGTATTATTTATCGCAAGTGCTGGTGGTCATTTAAATGAGTTAATGCAACTAGAACCAATGTTTCAAAATTATGATTCGTATCTTATTACCGAAAAAATTAAATCAAATATGAGTTTAAAGAAGAAGTATGGAAAAAAATTATCGTTTTTAGTATTTGGTAGTAAAGACCATATGCTAACATATCCATTTAAGTTTTTATACAATTGTATCAAAACAGTATTCTTATTTATTAAAATTCGTCCTAAAGTAGTTGTAACAACTGGAACTCATACAGCAGTTCCTATGTGTTATTTAGCAAAATTATTTGGAAGAAAAGTTATATTTATTGAAACTTTTGCGAATAGTACAACGAAGACACTATCAGGAAAGTTAGTTTATCCAATTGCTGATTTATTTATCGTACAGTGGGAAAGTATGTTAGAACTTTATCCAAAAGCGGTATTTGGTGGATGGATTTACTAAAAAGTTGGAGGTATCACTATGATTTTAGTAACGTTAGGTACACAAGATAAAAGTTTTGCAAGATTATTAGATGCAATTGAAAAACAAATTGAATTAGGGAATATTACTGATGATGTAGTAGTACAAGCTGGTCATACAAAGTATGAATCAAAAAATATGAAGGTTCTAGATTTTATTCCATATGATGAATTCGAAAATTTTATGAATCAGTGTGATATATTAATTACACATGGTGGAGTAGGATCCATTATTACAGGTTTAAAAAAGAAAAAGAAAGTAATTGCGGCAGCTAGGTTAAAAAAATATCAAGAACATACAAATGACCATCAATTACAAATCCTTAAGAATTTTAAAGAGGCAGGATATATTCTAACATTAGATGATTTTGATGCCTTAGATCAAGTATTAAAGGAAGCAAAAAAGTTTAAACCAAAACAATATAAAAGTAATACAAAGAATATGATAAAATTAATTTCTGATTATATAGAAACAGTAAAATAAAGATATCTATTTGATATCTTTTTCTATATTTTGTATATGTTGACTTATCAAGTATTTATTTATATAATAAAACTGTTATTAGTAAAGAAAGTGTGATTGTTTATATGAAAACAGAAAAAATTAGTATTATTGTTCCTTGTTATAATGAGGAGGAAGCATTACCATTATTCTATGAGGAAATTACGAAAGTAGCAAAACAAATGGAAAAAGTTGAATTTGAATTTATGTTTATCAATGATGGTTCAAAAGATAAAACTTTGGATATATTAAGAGAGTTAAGTAAAAAAGATAAACGTGTTCGTTATGTTTCTTTTTCTAGAAACTTTGGAAAAGAAGCTGCAATGTATGCCGGATTTGACAACGTAACTGGTGATTATGTTGCGGTAATGGATGCTGATTTACAAGATCCACCAGCTTTACTTCCTGAGATGTTTCAAGCAATTAAAGAAGAGGGATATGATAGTGTAGCTACACGTCGTGTTACTAGAGCAGGGGAACCTCCAATTAGAAGTTTTTTTGCTCGTATGTTTTATAAGATTATTAATAAAATCTCAAAAGCAGATATTGTTGATGGAGCACGTGATTATCGTTTAATGACCAGACAAATGGTGGATGCGATTTTATCGATGGGAGAATATAATCGTTTTTCCAAAGGAATTTTTGGATGGGTAGGATTTAATACAAAATGGTTAGCATATGAAAATGTAGAACGTGTTGCTGGTGAAACGAAATGGAATTTTTGGAAACTATTTCTGTATTCATTAGAAGGAATTGTTGGTTTTTCAACAGTACCACTTACTATCGCATCTGTTTTTGGTTTATTATTCTGTTTTATTGCGTTTATTATGATTATTGTCATTATTTTTAAAACATTAATGTTTGGTGATCCTGTTAGTGGATGGCCATCTACAACTTGTATTATTTTCTTTGTTAGTGGAGTTCAATTATTTTGCCTTGGTATTATTGGACAATATTTATCAAAAACTTATTTAGAAACGAAGAAAAGACCAATCTATATTACAAAAGAAACAGAAAAAACAAACTAGTATTATCGTAAGTGATACTATTTTTTTGTTTGACGTATTCAGAGATTATTTAGTATAATGATATGGAAGTTAGTGAGGTCAGAATATGAAAACGTTAATGATAAAATATAAAGAAGTATTATTGTATTTAGTTTTTGGAGCATTAACGACACTTGTAAATATAGTCGTGTATGCGTTATGTACAAAGTTATTCCATATTAACTGGGAGATTAGTAACATTATTGCTTGGGTATTATCTGTTTTATTCGCATATGTAACGAATCGAAAATATGTATTTGAAAGTAAATCAAGTAATATTGTGAAAGAAATGTCTTCTTTCTTTGGTTTTCGATTATTGTCATTTGTATTAGATATGGGATTTATGTATTTATTTGTAGATATGATACGTATGAATGATATGATTGCCAAAATCATCGTTCAAGTGATTGTCATTGTTTTAAATTATGTATTTAGTAAATTGTTTATTTTTAAGAAGAAAGAATCTTAAAAATTGGAATAAAAAAATATCAAGGTTATCCTTGATATTCTTTTATTTCCATATTTTCGCTTCTAAAATTGGTACAATTTTTGAATAGATGATTGCAAGGATCATTGTTAGAATAAAACTACTGATAAAGAATAGATTAGTAAATTTATTTACATGGAATATTGTTAGTATTATCATTGGAATTCTTTGAAGAATATAAATCCAAAATAAATTTTTTCCTAACCAACTTAAAATAGAATTATGAATTCCTACTTTCATAGTAGTAATTACAACAAGTATTGTAAATAATATTGCATTGATATTAAATGATAATAGATTACTTCTTGTTTTATAACTAACAACAAATAATCCTAGTAATAAAAATAGAGAAAAGAAATAAATTTTATTATTTTGAAAGAAATAGTGTTCAATTTTATCTTTATAATAAGAGTACCACATTCCGAGTGGGAAACATAAAATGGTATCTACCCAATGTGGAGCTCTCATTGATCCGATGATATAAATATATAAGTAGGCAATAATCGTTGTACTGATGATTGCTTTTAAGTGATCTTTTTCAAATACTTTGAATGCAATATAAGTAGCAAGATACATCATGATAATTGCAAAGATATACCAGTTACTATTTCCAATACTTTCCCATCCTATGTAAGATAATAAAATTGTTGGTAAATCGTAATGAATATTGAATATTAAGTTACAAATTAGAAATGTCGTAACTGCAATCGCAAATTCAAATAATACTTTTGCAATTCGTTTCTTAGGCATACTATCTACATATGTTTCTTTCTTCTTCTTCTTAATAGATTCATAGACACCATATCCAGAATAAAAAAGAAAAAGTGTAACCATTAATTGACCTAGTTTTTGACACAAATAAATAGCTGGAAAATCAAATGATTGTTTTGTTGTAATATAAGATAGACTATGACTAATAAAAACAATTACGATAAAGATTCCTTTTATAGATTGTGTCTTATCTTTTGATAAGTAGTCTTTTTGAAATTCGTTTGGCTTTATATTGATTTTAAATAAAATCAATATTATTAGTACTAATAATATAATCAATTTTCTCACACCTCTCATTTTCATTTTATCATAGAATCATTCTCTTGGCGAATAAAATTGACAGTGAAAATGATGTGTGTTAAACTAATATGCAGTTTAAAGAAGAAACACGATAATCTGGATTTTATATGGAGGTAATGAAAGTGGATGATAATGTAAATGGAAAATTATATTATCCACTTTTTTCTGTTGACTCTCTCCTTATGTGTAGTGTTATAGTATGTGCGAGGTGATGAAACTGAAAAAGAATTTAGAAGATTTTAAAATTTTAAAAAAGTATCTAAAGAATAAAAAATTATTATGTACTGTTTATGTTATTTTGGTATTCTCAGATATTATTCCATCGATTTTAGGTGGCTTAATATGGGGATTTGCTTTAGAAGCATTATTAAAAGGAACCTTCGAACAATTTCTAATATTGATTATTCTTTATGGAGGAATGGATGTCTTATTTAATGGTATTATCAGTAATATTCAAGGACGAATATTCATCCACTTAGAAAATGAATTTATTCGTAATGCGACGAAAGATTTATATCATAAAATAAATGACTTACCAGCTCGTGCTTTTGAAGAAAAAGGAGTAGGGGAATTTATTAATCGTATTTGTCATGATCCAGAACAAATTGTTTCTTTATTAAATCAGCTAGTTCGTTTGTTATCAAGAAGTATTTCGGGAATAGTCGCATTAGTATTTGCTTTTTCTCTATCTATTGTCTTAGGAATCGAAGTTTTAATTTTTGCCTTTATTATGGGAATTTATGCTTATAAGGTATTTCCTAAAGTTAAGAAAATACAAAAAGAAATTAAAGAAGAAACAGATAACTATGTTAAAACTGCAACCGAAAATCTTACTGGTATTAGAGAGATAAAATCATTAGGTATTAAAAATGAAACAGAGAAAAAATTATTTGTTTCTGTTGATACAATCTATGATCGTATGAAGAAAAGTAATATTTTTGAGACCAATTATTATTCTATCAATAATGCATTATACTATATGATGCAGACTGTTATTTATATTACCTGTGGGTATTTTGTAATGCAAGGAAATATTGCCTATGCTATGTTTGTTACACTTAATACTTATTTATGGCGTATTGATTATGTCGTTGAAAATATTGGTCAATTTGGTATTAACTATAATAAGGTAGTTGTATCACTTAATCGTATGTGTGATATTTTAATGAATCGACTTTATCAAGATGAAAAGTTTGGTACAACTGGCTTAAAAGAATGTAAAGGGATGATTGAATTTAAGAATGTTAAATTTCGTTATACAAAAGAGGAAGATGATGTTTTAAAAGGTATTCAAATGAAACTGTTACCAAATCGTAAAATTGCTATTGTTGGAAGAAGTGGTAATGGAAAGAGTACAATTTTTAATCTATTACTTCGCTATTTTGATGCGACGGAAGGGGAAATCTTAATTGATGGTGTTAATATTCAAGATTTAACAGAAGATAGTTTAAGAAATAATATTTCTATTATTAGACAGAGTCCTTATTTATTTAATATGAGTTTAATGGATAACTTTCGTATTGTAAAACCTGATATCACATTAGAGGAAGTAAGAGAAGTATGTAAAAAAGCATATATTGATGATTATATTATGAGTTTACCAGACCAGTATGAAACGATTATTGGAGAAGGTGGAGTAAACCTTAGTGGTGGTCAAAAGCAAAGAATTGCGATTGCTAGAACATTACTTTTAAATACGAAAATTATTTTATTTGATGAAGCAACGAGTGCTTTAGATAATGAGTCACAAGAGTATATTAAAAAAACAATTGATGGGTTAGTAAAAGATCATACGGTTATTATTATTGCTCATCGTTTATCAACGATTATTGATGCAGATGAAATTCATGTGATTCATGGAGGAAGAGAAATAGGATTAGGAACACATCAAGAATTACTAGAGACAAATGAAGTATACCAAAAATTATATCATACAGAATCTTTAAATTAGAAAGGTGATGGAACCTTTCTTTTCTTATTGACTTTATGGAAGAAAGACGATATAATGAAGTTGTAAGTAGTAATAATTACTACTTTAGGAGTGATAATATGAAGTATTCAAGACAACGAGAAGTCATACTAGAAGAAGTAAAGTCACGATATGACCATCCAACTGCTGATATGATTTATAAAGCGGTTTTAGAAAAAATACCAAATATTAGTTTAGGAACGGTATACCGTAATTTAAATCAGTTAGTAGAGCATGGTCTGATTAGAAAAATATTAATTCCTGATGATTCAGACCGTTTCGACTACTGTTTAAGCAATCATCAACATTTATATTGTACTGATTGTAAGAACGTATTTGATATTGAAAGTGATGTATTAAAAGGAATTGATGCCGTGATTGAAAAAGAAACAAATTATACAATATTATCACATGAAATGGTGTTCACTGGATTTTGTGAAAGATGTAATAGAAAGAAGGATTAAAGTATGGATTTAAAAGGAACAAAAACTGAACAAAATTTAATGACTGCATTTGCAGGAGAAAGCCAAGCTAGAAATAAATATACTTATTTTGCTAGCAAAGCAAAAAAAGAAGGATATGAACAAATTTCTGCCATTTTTACAGAAACAGCTAATAATGAAAAAGAACATGCTAAATTATGGTTCAAATTATTAGAAGGTGGAGAAATTAAATCTACTATGGAAAACTTAGAAGCTGCAGCAGCAGGTGAAAATTATGAATGGACAGATATGTACGCTACATTTGCCAAAGAAGCAAAAGAAGAAGGATTTGATCATATCGCATTCTTATTTGAAGGTGTTGCTAAGATTGAAAAAGAACATGAAAATAGATATTTAAGATTACTTGAAAATGTTAAAAACGGAGTTGTATTCGAAAGTGAAGAACCAACAATGTGGATTTGTCGTAACTGTGGACATGTACACTATGGAAATGAAGCACCAGAAGTATGTCCAGTATGTTCTCATGCAAAAGCTTACTTTGAAAAAAGATGCGAAAACTATTAAGATAGAAAAAAGGGGAGCGAATGCTCCTTTTTGTGGAGGTATACGTGAGTAAACATGAATATGAGAAGGTAAGAGTACCGATTGAAGAAGATAATCCGGCGATTGTTAGAGATAATTCTAAATGTGTTTTATGTGGTGCATGTAAAAGTGTATGTAAATTTAGTCAAGGTGTATTTGGTAATTATAGTTTAGAAAAGACGGGAGATAAAGCAATTTGTATCAATTGTGGACAATGTACTTTGGTATGTCCAACAAATGCGATAACAGAAGTAATGGATTATCATAAAGTAAAAGAGTTAGTAAAAGATCCAGATAAAATTGTAATTTTTCAAACATCACCATCCGTTAGAATTGCGACAAGTGAATTATTTGGAATGGAACCTGGAACGCTAGTAGAAGGAAAGATTGTGTCAGCACTTAGAAAATTAGGAGCTCACTATGTGTTTGATACTACTTTTGGAGCTGATTTAACGATTATGGAAGAAGCAACAGAACTTGTAAGTAGAATAAAAAATGGTAGTACATTACCACAATTTACAAGTTGTTGTCCAGCTTGGGTAAACTTTATTGAAACGTTTTTTCCAGAATATATTCCAAATCTTTCTACTACGAAAAGTCCTATTTTAATGGAAGGTGCTGTGATTAAAACTTATTTTGCAGAAAAAATGCAACTAGATCCTACTAAAATAGTGAATGTTGCTGTTACACCTTGCACAGCGAAAAAAGGAGAAATCTTACGTGCAGAAATGAATAGTAGTAGTAATTATCATCATATTGAATCTCTTAGAGATATGGATTATGTTATTACAACAAGAGAACTTGCTTTATGGTTAAAGGAAGAAGGAATTGATTTTCATTCCTTAGAGGATTCTACTTATGATGATTTACTAGGAAGAGGAACTGGAGCAGGACTTATTTTTGGAAATAGTGGTGGGGTTATGGAAGCCGCCTTAAGAACCAGTTATTACTTGATTACAGGAGAGCATCCAAAAGATGATTTTCTAAATTATAATCCTGTTAGGGGACTTGATAATGTGAAAGTAGCAGAAGTTACCATTCAAGATACGCAGTTAAAAGTTGCGGTCATTAATGGAACGTTTCAGGCACGTAAATTTTTAACAACTTTAAAACAGACGAATGAACACTATGATTTTATTGAAGTGATGTCTTGTCGTGGAGGTTGTATTGCTGGAGGAGGAACACCAAAAACGGAGATTCCTTTACCAGACGAAATTAAATTACAAAGAATGAAAGGATTATATCAAACGGATTCTGATTCTAAATTAAGAAATAGTTATGAAAACCCAGATATGAAAGAATTATATCAAACATTTTTAGAACAACCAGGTAGTCCTTTAGCACATTCTTTATTACATACTTCTTATACATCAAAGAAAAGTATTCTTGGTGAAGAGGTTACTGTTTAGAAAGAAAGAATAACCAAGGCCAATTTCATATAATGCCGTATTAAAGAGTTTAGGTAGATAATGTTTAATTATCAATACAGAATGAAATGAGAGGATAAGCATATATGGAAATATTGTTGGTCAGTAGTC
>CALVRW010000002.1 GCA_944358795.1 uncultured Bacilli bacterium
TATAAGTATTTAAAATTTGATAAAAAAATCAATAATTTTATTGTGCCAAAATTTATATTGAGATGTGATATAAAATTAAAAGCAAGAAATTTATTAAAAAATTTCTTGCTTAAGTTAATGACATTGAAAATAATCTTCTTTTTTTTCATATTCTTTTTTTTATCTTCATATAGTTAAATGAAAAAGAAAGTAGGGATGAAATGGAAAAGTTAGATATCATTAAAAGTATTACGGGACGAACAGGTGGCGATATCTATTTAGGAGTTGTCGGAGCAGTAAGAACTGGGAAATCAACTTTTATCAAAAAAGTTATCGAAAACTTAGTTGTCCCTAATATTGAAGATGAATATGAAAAAAAGCGTGCTTTAGATGAAATACCTCAAAGTGCGCAAGGAAAAACGATTATGACAATGGAACCAAAGTTTGTTCCAAGTCAAGCAGCGACAATTAAAATTGATGACTTTACTTGCAATATTCGTTTAGTAGACTGTGTTGGATACGTGATACCAAATGCAAAAGGATATGAAGATGAAAATGGACCAAGACTGGTGAAAACACCTTGGTATGATGAAGAAATTCCATTTATTGAAGCAGCAGAAGTAGGAACTGAAAAAGTAATTAAAGATCATTCAACGATTGGAATTGTTATGACAACGGATGGTTCAATTGGTGAACTAAATCGAAGCGATTATGTTGAAGCAGAACAACGTGTTGTTAGTGAATTATCTAGTATGGGAAAACCTTTCATTGTTGTATTAAATTCTAGTCACCCAATGTTACCAGAAACAGAACGATTAGCTGAAAAGTTAACAGATGAATATCAAGTACCAGTTATTCCAATGAGTGTGGAAAATATGAGTGAACGAGATATTTACAACATTTTAAGAGAGGCACTTTATGAATTTCCAGTAGTAGAAGTAGATGTAAAGATGCCAGAATGGATTGCATGTTTAGAACCAAGTCATTGGTTAAAAAAAGTTTATATTGATAAAATTCGTGAAAGTGTTGTTGAGATTGATAAATTAAAACATATTGATACAATCACTGCTCATTTCATGAATTGTGAATATATTTCAAAATCTTTCTTATCTGAAGTTGATACGGAAACAGGTAGAGTAACCGTTACGTTAGATGCACCAGATGAGTTATATAATCAAGTATTAAAAGATATTATTGGAGTAGAATTAACAAGTCGAGCCGAACTATTAAGTTTATTCCAAGAATATAATGAAGCGAAAAGAGAATATGATCAAATTAAAGGTGCTTTAAAAATGGTAAAACAAACTGGTTATGGAGTAGCAAGTCCAACGTTAAGTGATATGCAGTTAGATAAACCAGAAATTATTAAACAAGGTAGTCGTTATGGAATTAAATTAAAAGCACTTGCTCCAAGTATTCACATGTTTAGAATTGATGTAGAATCAACATTTGAACCAATTATCGGTTCAGAATTACAAAGTAAAGAATTAATTGATTATTTGATGAAAGATAAAGATAAAGATCCAGAAAGTATTTGGAAAAGTGAAATCTTTGGACGTAGTCTTGATGTGATTGTACAAGAAGGAATCCAAGCAAAATTATCACTTCTTCCAGATAATGTTCGCTATAAATTACAAGGAACACTTTCTAAATTAGTAAATAAAGGATCAGGTAATTTATTTGCAATTGTACTTTAAAACTCTTTGAAAGAGTTTTTTTTGTATAACATAACGATAATGTTCCATATTAATAATGGTGAGTTATATGTACTATATCAATACTTTTTTAATTTATTCTATTTTAGGATATGGGTTAGAAACAGTGGTTGCTTTTTTAACGAAAAGTCATTTTCAAAGTGGAATTCTATATGGTCCTTGGACACCAGTATATGGAGTAGGAGCGGTCATCATTGTTTTACTTTCTAATTATTTATTTTATAATCTTCATATGCCACGTATTTATGAGACACTATTTGCTTTTGTTATTATTACAATTATGTTAACAGCAATTGAATGGTTAGGTGGAATCGCGATTGAACACTTTTTCCACAAAGTTTTTTGGGATTATAGTAGTCATCCATTTCACATTGGAAAGTATATTTCTCTTACGATGAGTCTTGCTTGGGGAGTTGGTTCTATCTTTTTTATTTATGTAGTAAAGCCTTTTTTAGACCCACTTGTAAAACAAATTCCTGCAACAATTACGATCATTGTGATGGTAGTATTTCTTCTAGATTATGGTTTAACATTTTATCATAATATAAAATAAAAAGATTTCTTGTGAAATCTTTTTTTAATTGGCATATCGCATTTGTTCATTGGAAATATTAAAGAATATTCCTGCCATAATCATATAACTTAGTAAACTAGAACCACCATAGCTAATAAATGGAAGGGTAATACCAGTAATTGGCATAAGTCCAAATGTCATTCCAATATTTTGTAGTTGCTGATAAATGAGCATTCCAACAATTCCTGCGATTACATATTTATTAATATTAGAACTACTACGGATGGCAATAAATATTAATCGAATATCAAAGAAGGCAATTAAAGAAAGTAAGAATACAGAACCGATAAAACCAAAGTTACTTGCGAATGTTGCGAATACAAAGTCAGTTTGTGGTTCTGGAAAATAGAGTGGAGTTTGATTAAAACCATTTCCAAATAATCCAGCAGAACCAATTGCACTTAATCCATTTTCTAATTGAAATCCACTTTTATTAGACCAATCTAGTAAACGATCTACACGTAAAAAGAAACTAGTACCAAAGATATCGATAAATAAATCAGTGTTGATAAAATAAATTGCAAGAACAACACCTACAAAAGCAAGTAAAATACCAATCGCAATTAAAAACCAACGATAGCGTATTCCTGATATAAAAAGCATAATTGCTGTGATTAATAAATAAATCAATACTACTCCCGTATCTGGTTGTAAAAAAGTAAGGATACTTGGAATTGCTACAACGATTCCTACTTTAATTAAAAATTGAAATTCTTCTTCAACGGTAGGATCTGTGTAATTGGTATTAAAGTCATGAATCATTGTTCCCAGTGTAATAATCAAAATAATTTTCATAAATTCACTCGGTTGAATCGTACCAATTCCTGGAATAGAGAACCAGCATCTTGCATCATTAATCGGTTCAGCAAATAAGAGTAATGCGACTAAAGAAGCAATTCCAATTCCATATAACACCCATATATTCCGATAGATATATTCGTTTCCAATAAACATAATAAAATAAGCGAGGAGAAATCCTACAATATACCAGATTGCCTGTCTAAGTGCTAAATCATGCATATAACTTGGAAGTAAACTTTGTGCACTATAGATGGTAGCAATACTGATTACAGCAAATATAATTAACGTGATAAATAATCCTCGATCTACTTTATATTTTGATATTTTTTTCATGTAATCACCTGTTAACATCTTACACTAAAATAAGAGATTATTCAATGATTATAAAAAGATAAAATTTTTTTTCTTTTTATGAAGGATTTTAGAGATTTTTATCGAAAAATAGTAGTGTAAGGGAGGAAACGTATGAAGAAAAAAATACTTGTAATATTGGTTTTAATTGGAAGTATGATTGGTTTTGTAAATGCGAAACCAAATGATACACAAGTACGTGTTAATTATTTAAAAAATGTTTATGGGAATTTTGTTATTGGAGATTTATTTTATTGGAATCAGATAGGACTCACTTATGCGAATAATAAACTTGCATATTGTTTAGAACCAGGTAAATGGATTACAGAAAATATTTATGATTCATATACTGATTTTTCCATTAAAAATTTAGATAAAGAAGATAAAGAGTACTTAGAGTTAGTTGCATATTATGGATATCAATATCCATCCCATCAGACAACAAAATATTATTTAGCAACGCAAGAATTAATATGGCGATATTTAGGCTTGAAAGAAATATATTGGACAACAAAAGCAGAGCATCAAGGAGAAAGAATTAATGTCGAAGCTGAGAAAAATGAAATTAAGCGTCTTATGAATGGACATTATAACAAACCATCTTTTCATGGTCAAACTTATGAAGTTATTTCGGGTGTTCCATTTCATTTAATCGATAAAAATAGAGTTCTTCATGATTATGGAGTGATTTTACCAGTAGAACATGAAACAGAAATTAATGGAGATAAGTTGACAATTTATCCTAAAAAAATAGGGGACTCAACGATATCATTTTTACGATATCCAGGTTCTTATCAAGCAAGTTTTCTTTATACAAAAAATAATTCACAAGCACTAGGAACCTTTGGATTATCCAGTCGTATTGAAGCAAATATTCATATTAGAGTAAAAGGTTATCAACTTACCATTCATAAAAAGGATGCTGATACGGATACCAATGTACCAAGTGGAGATGCAAAATTAGAAGGAGCAGTCTATGAAATAAGTAATGGCTTAGATTATTTAAATACGATGACAACCGATAAAAATGGAGTTGCTACACTAAAAAATATTCCAGCTGGTACTTATAAAATAAAAGAGATAAAAGCACCAGAAGGATATTTATTAGATAAGAAAGTTTATACTGTTACTTTAAATAAAGATACTGCTTTAGAAGTAGAAATGGATATGCCAGAACAAGTAATGAAGAATAAGATAAAGTTAATCAAAGTTTTTTCAGATGGCGAAACAGGAATTTTAAAACCAGAAGTAGAAATTCATTTTGGTATTTATAAAAAAGATGGAACTCTTTACCGGGAAGTTGTAACAGATTCTTATGGTTCTGTTTCGTTTGAATTACCATATGGAAAATATGTTGTAAAACAGTTAAATACATTACCAAACTATGAAAAAGTAAAAGATTTTGAAATTCATGTAACAGAAGATAAAAAAGATATTATTCAATTTGTTTTACATGATAAATTTATTCGTAGTAAAGTAAAAATAAAAAAAGTAGATGAACTGGGAACACCAATTCATGAAGCAGGAATTACCTTTAAAATAAAAAATCTAGATACTGGAGAATATGTCAAACAGACAATCACTTATCCAGAACATAAAATAATCGAAGAATTTAAGACTGACCAAAATGGAGAAATCGTATTACCAGCTACATTACCAGCAGGACGTTATGCATTAGAAGAGAAAACAGCTCCAACTGGTTATTATAAATTAAAAGAACCTATTTTATTTACTTTAAACGAAGATACAGAGTATGAAGAAACAGAAGATGGATTACTTTATACAATTGAAGTAAAAAATGTAAGACAAAAAGGAAAAGTAAAGATTAAAAAACAAGGTCGTAAGATTACACTAGTTCAAACTGATGATGGATTATATCAACAACAAGAAGAATTAAAAAACTTAACAGGGGTAGAGTTTACGTTATTTGCCAAAGAAGATATTATTGAAAACGGGAAAGTGATTTATAAACAACATGATGTAGTGGAAAAGTTGGAAACAGAGAACGGGGAAGTGATTTCCAAAGAGTTACCATTAGGAAGTTATTGTTTAAAAGAAAGTCGAACAATTGAAGATTATATGTTAGATGAGAAAGAATATTGTTTCAAATTAGAAGCAAAAGAAGAACAAGATAGTGTGATAATAAAAGAATTTTCTTTTGTAAATGAAAAACCTCATACTAAAATAGAATTATTAAAAGAACAAGAAAAGATGATAGGGATTGAAAAGAAAACAGGAGTTTATCAAAAAATTCCATTTGAACAAATAGAATTCGGTATCTATAATAAAGAACCAATTAAAATCGATGATACAATGATAAAAGAAAATACTTTATTAATGAAAAAAACTACAAATCAAGAAGGAAAACTTATAGTTGAAGAATTACCTTTTGGAACTTATATGATAAAAGAATTAACTGATAAAGAGGAATATAAAAAAAGTAAAGACATAGAAGTGAAACTAACAAAAGAAGAACCACAAAAATCTATTACAGTTGTAAATGAAAAGAAGAAAGGGAGTGTTTTAATTTTAAAACAAGATGATAATGGCAATTTATTATCTAATGCAACCTTTACGATTACGAATGAAACAGGAGATATTACGTATCAAAATCAAGTAGATGAAAATGGATCTCTTCTTTTAGAATCATTGGAGTATGGAACATATTATCTAGAAGAGACGAAAGCACCAGATGGATATCAACGAATGAAGAAAAAAATAAAAGTTGAAGTACATCAAGATGCTTTAGTAAATAAAATCGTTGTAAAGAATAAAAAACTATTTTTACCAGATACTTCTAGTTTAACGAAAACCATAGAAAAATGGATTGCAATTGGATTTGGAAGTATGATTACATTTTTCTTTCTTGCTTTTGTCATAAAAAAGAAACGTCATGGATAGAATATTCGAAAAATTAGGTTGGATTACACTATTTTTGATGGTATTTTCTTTTTTACTGGGTTATGGATTTCTGAAAATAGATCAAAAACAAGAACAAAAGTTGATTATAGAATATGAAGAAGAACCACAACAATATCAAACCAAATATTTTGGGTATCTATCCTTCCCAGATTATCAACAATATCGATTTATTATGTATGGTTCACCAGAGAATGCTGTGAAACAAGCGAAAATAGGAATTTTTGGAGAACAACCAAACTCAGTTCCTTCTGATCCACTGATTTTAGTAGGTCATAGTAAAAAAAATCAGTTTGAAATTCTCCATAAGTTGAAAATTGGCGATGAAGTAAAGTTAACAAAAGAAAAGAATCAATATCAGTATCATGTAGTAGATAAAGAAGTTATTGAAGAAAGTGATATGTCGTTTATGAAAAAAATTCAAGATCATATGCTTATTTTAATTACTTGTATGACAGATAATGAGAAACGATTAGTTGTATATTGTCAATTTTAACCTTTTATCTGGTAATGATTGACATCATTATTTCTTCATAGTAAACTGAATATAGAAGGAACTAGGAGGGATACTATGCAACAAAACGTGTCATTGCAGTCTTTATTAGGAATTCAAAGTACAGTAAAGTATCGTGAATTTAACATCTTAGTTTTACTAGATAAAGAAAAAAAAGATAATACATATCCTAAAAGAATGAAATGTTATGAAGAAGAATTAGAAATATTAGAACCAGCAAGTTTAATTGGTGATTATATGTGTCTTGTAATTGGTAGTTCCAACATTTCCAATCATAAAATCACAATTAATAGTATTCCTGAAGGTGATATTTACACGAAACGTTTTAGTGGAGTGATTAATGCACTAAAACGATATTTAGAACAACAAAAAATGTATACAAAACGATATGAATGTACCATTCCAAGAAATCAAGTAACTGTTCCAGATAATAAAACACCATTTTGTCGTTTTGTTGACGGAAATATAATTATTAATATTTTTTGTCATAATGAAACAATGATTAAAGAATTAGAACCATATGTAATAAATAATTTAGGTCAATTAATTGATATGGCACAATTGAAAAGTGAGCAACTTGTGATTGTTACAATGGATGAATCTGGAAAAGCAGTATGGTCAAATCATAAGAAGAGTACAACAGAAGAAGTACTTGCTACATTAAATGAAAATTTAAAACAAGGAAATTATTTAACAACGAGTTATGATATGGTCAATAGTAAACAATATTATTTTGATTTCACTGTGATTGATCGTACATTACCACATGATTTTGAAAAACATTTTATTGTGATTGGTCCGGTAAAAGATGTTCAAACATTTTCTAGATTAAATCATATTTGCTCTAAAATAAGACGTGAAGGAGAAACCATAAGGATGGATCCAATTACATTAGAAGATTTAAAGGCTCATTCATAATGAACCTTTTCTTTTTAGAGGTGAGAACATGAAAAAATATATAAAAGGGAATTATCGAAGAAGTATCTTTGAATCAGATAAAGGTTACGTAATTGGTTTATTTAAAGTATCGGATACCAATATGGAAAATATGGAAGATTATATTGGAAAAACGATTACATTTACTGGTTATTTTCATGAACTAAATTTAGATGATTCTTATGTATTTTACGGAGAAGAATTAGAACACCCAAAGTATGGATTTCAATTTCAAGTAAGTGAATATGAACGATTAAAACCAAGTGGAAAAGATGGAATTGTTGCTTTTCTATCAAGTGATTTATTTCATGGAATTGGTGAAAAAATGGCTGAGAGAATTGTCGATACTTTAGGTGAACAAGCATTAGATCGAATTTTAGAAGAGCCAGAAAGTTTGATGTTAGTACCAAAACTTAGTAAAAAGAAAATGGATCATATTGTAAAAACATTAGAGAAATATGAAGAAAGTCATCAAACAATTGTCTATTTAACTGATTTAGGATTTAGTATGAAAGATAGCTTAAATATCTATAATTATTATAAAAGTAATACCATTCCAACAATTGAACATAATATTTATAGATTGTTAGATGATGTTGACGAAATCTCTTTTCCTAAATTAGATGAAATCAGTATGAAACTAGGTTATGATTGTATGGAAGATAGTAGAATAGAATCCTGTATTATTTATATTATGGAACAACTATCTTTTAAACAAGGAGATACGTATTTATATCAAGAAGAAGTAATCAAACAATTAAATCGTTATTTGAAAATAGAAATAACATTAGAACAATTTACTAATCATTTACACAATTTACGTTTGCTAGACAAGGTTGTAGTAGAAGAAAATAAATTATATTTAAAAGAAATGTATGAAGCTGAAAAAATTATTGCTTATGAGTTAAGCTCTTTGACACAGAAAAAAACATTTGATTATCCGAAATTAACGACTTATTTAGAAACATTACAAAAAGAAAATGATATTATTTATAACGAAAAACAAAAAGAAGCGATTGTAACAGCACTAACAAATTCGATTACGATTATTACTGGTGGACCAGGTACTGGAAAAAGTGCGACAAGTTTAGTAGTTAAATAAACAAAGCTACTACATTATCTAAGATAATGAACTGATAGTCTGAGATGAGAATTGATAGGGTAACGCCTTGAAGCTCACTGCTAATACTTCGACATGCAGGAGTTGGTAACAAACCGTGTGAAGCTCGAGGAAGACGGCTGAAGAACACCCTAGAACAGAAAATTATTAAGTAATGTTGGTATAAAAGTGTCTAGAGACCGCCCGCAGGAAAGATAACAGAGTATGTTCAAGGAAAAATGAGTCAATAACTCATGTGTTTGATAGGTCGGGCATCTATAAAATAACTATGGTTAGAATGTATTCAAAATACTGACGAACCTCCGAATGTAAGTCTCGTAAAAGTGGAAAGAGTCGAAAGGGCTCGGGATAGTTATATGCCAGAGGGTAGACTGAATTTTTTCTAAGTCTGACCTTAATCGTTACAGGCGATTGCGGTATATCGGGATAGAGGAGTGAACCTAAGGTTATATGGTAAAAGATAAGGCTATCGGAACTTGGAATTATCCAACCTTAAGCTTTAAGGTTTAAGGTAGCAGAAGCGAAAACATTTAATAATGTATAAGTTATGCGTAATGGATAATAAGCGGTGGTATTACTTATGATGTTTCTTGTAATGAGAAACGGAGGGATGACCACTAGTCATAATATAAGATTAACGTAAACTTACATCAAAATTTTATATAACAAATTGCGAGTAAGAATAATAAACTTCGTAAGTTGGGAAGTTAACTCTTCGCAGAAATCGAGGTGAATACGTTATGAAAGATAAAAACTTTACACGAAAAGAAAAATCTGCATATTATTCACAATGTATGCAGATGTATCAAGGTTTATATGAGTTAACAAAAGAACAAATTAAAGATAAAGGTTATGCTTCGCATAAAAGCTTAATGTATAAAATAGCTTCTACAAAGAATATAGTGAATGCAATAAGAAGTATTTCAAAAAACACAGGCGGAAGAACCGCTGGTGTGGATGGAACTACCATTAGGGATGTTAAGAAATATAATAACTCAGAAATGGTAAGAAGAATACAAAATAAACTTCTAGGTAACAACTATCAACCTAAAAGAATTAAAAGAGTATATATTCCTAAAAATAATGGGGATTTAAGACCTCTTGGAATTCCAACAATAGAAGATAGAATTATACAGCAAGCAATAAAGCAAGTACTTGAACCAATAGCAGAAGCTCAATTTTCAAGAGTAAGCTCAGGATTTAGACCAGGAAGGTCTGCTCATAATGCAATGGCACAAGTAGACAATATGATACAAATGTCTAAAATGAGTTGGTGTGTCAAATGTGACATAAAAGGATTCTTTGACAATGTTGACCATAATAGATTAATTAAAGCATTATGGAGTTTTGGTATAAGAGACAAAAAAGTTCTTAGTATTATCAAAACAATATTAAAAACAGAAATAGTAGATATGGATGGTACAGTAACAAAACCTGAAAAAGGAACGCCACAAGGCGGAGTTATAAGCCCGCTACTAGCAAATATTTACTTAGATGCTTTAGACAAATGGGTAGAATCTCAATGGACACATTTTAAAACAAGGCACACATATTACTCAGATATAAGAGATAAGAGCTATCAAAGACCAAATCAAAATAAGAAATATAGAGCACTTCGAAGTAACTCAAAAATGAAAGAAATGTATATTATTCGATATGCAGATGATTTTTTGATTTTTACAAACAGTAAAGAAAATGCAGAGAAAATAAAACATGCTACTATATTATGGTTAAAACAAAATTTAAAACTTGAGTGCAGTCTTGAAAAAACAAAGCTCATAGACCTTAAAAATGAATTTGCAGAATTTCTGGGATTCAAATTTAAAATATCCAATAGAGTAAAAGTAACATCTAAAGGAAGTAAAAAATATATTATAGATTCACATATTGCAGATAAGTCGCTTAAAAATATAAAAGAAAAGTTGAACAAACAAATCGATTATATAGCTACTGCAAATGATAATATAACATTTCATAAAGCCATACAAATTTACAATAGCATGGTAATGGGCATTCATAATTATTTCTGTGTTGCTCATGGAGTTAATAATGATTTAAGCCGACTTGGCTGGGATATTCAAAAGAAACTCTATAACAGAGTTCTCAAAGATTATCCAGACAGAAACTCTACACCAGAAAATTATCTTCCGTGTTACCAGACAATAGTAAATAAATATGGTACTTCCAAAGAGCTAAAATGTTGCAAAGGAATTCCGATAATTCCAATCAGGTATGTACAATTTAAAGCCCCAATAAGCTTTAATGAAGGTTATAATCTATATGATATAGAAAATAATCTAAATACAATAAACCTTGAAGATATGGCAAAAATAATTGCATATTTTTCAAGTGATGTGCATAATGAACGAGACACAACGGAATTATACGAAAACAAAATCAGTAGATTAGTTAGCCAAAAAGCTCTCTGTTATATTACGAAAACACCGTTGATATATGGAGAAATAGCTACACATCATATACTTCCTGTACATCTTGGTGGAACTGATAAATATGAAAATATTATCATAATACAAGAAAGAGTTCATGAATTAATACATAATTCAGAATCACTACAAGAAGCATTAGAGAAGCTCAAATCGGAATATTCAACGGGAAAAAGAATCGAAAAGAAGTTTACTGAAATCTATATTAAAGCGAATCCTGAAAAATCTAAAATTTAAACAGTAAGTGAAAAGTTAACTTATATTATGATGGCACGCCGTGTGCGGTGAAAGTCGCATGCACGGTGTAGAGCGGGGGAAAAGCTGGAGACAATATCAAAGGCTTACCTATCGCTATCGACCATTATGAAAGCAATTGTCGAACTATATGCACGTATTCATAAAATGGATGAGGATGAATTAGAAGCAAATTTATGCCTTTTGGCACCAACAGGACGTGCAAGTAAGAGAATGAGTGAATCAACATTACATGGAGCTTCTACGATTCATCGATTTTTAAAATGGAACAAAGATAATAATGAATTTGCGGTAAATGAATTTAATAAAGATTTTAGTCGTTTTATTATTGTGGATGAAGTAAGTATGATCGATACACTTCTTTTAAATCATCTATTAAAAGGATTAACCAATCAAATCCAGATGGTATTAGTTGGTGATTATAATCAATTACCAAGCGTTGGTGCTGGACAAATTTTAAAAGATATGATCGATAGTAATGTGATTCCAACTGTAGAGTTAGAACATTTATATCGCCAAGATGAAAATTCCTATATTTCTACATTAGCAAGCGAAATAAAAGAAGATACCTTAAGTTCTAAGTTTTTAGAAACACATAGTGATTATACATTTCTAAAGTGTTCTAGTTCTAGTATCAATATGAATTTAAAAAATTTATGTAATCAATTAAAAGAAAAAGGATATCATGAAAAAAGAGTACAAATAATGGCACCGATGTATCGTGGAGAAAATGGAATTGATATTCTGAATAAAGAATTACAAGAGGTATTTAATCCAAATGATGGAACAAAAGTAGAAATCAAATATGGTGATGTTATTTTTAGAGAACAAGATAAAATTTTACAATTAGTCAATATGCCAGATGAAAATGTATTTAATGGTGATATTGGTGTAATAAAATATATTATTCCTGCTAATCGTAGTAAAAGTGGTAAAAATGAAATTTATGTCGACTATGATGGAATAGTTGTAAAATATTTACCAAAAGATTTTGTCAAAATAAAACATGGTTATGTAATTACCATTCATAAATCACAAGGAAGTGAATTTGAAGTTGTCGTTATGCCAATTAGTCATAATTATCATAGAATGCTTTATCGAAAACTAGTTTATACTGGTGTCACAAGAGCAAAAAAGAAATTAATTTTAATTGGTGAAGCAAATGCGTTTGAATTTGCAGTTCATAACAATCAAGAATATATAAGAAAAACAACCTTAAAAGAAATGTTACAAAATATGAATAAACAATTGTAATTTGTTCATATTAAGAGTGTATATAAATAGTTATATACACTGGCTCATATTTTTTAACTAAAGAGGTGATTAAAATGAAAATGGGAAAAAATTTAGCCCTAGTTGCACTTGGTGCAGGATGTATGTATTTATATGAAAAATACAACAAACCAATGATGCGTAAAGTAGAAAGAACAGTAGATAAAACAATTAAAAAAGCAAACGAGAAGTTAGAAGATATGATGTAATTGATAAATCCCCAATTGGGGATTTTCTTGTACTTGAGAAAATGGATAAAATATGCTATCCTATTAATAGTAGGTGATTGTATGAAACAGAACAAGGGATTTACATTAATTGAATTATTGGCTGTATTAGTTTTACTATCTGTATTAGCTTTAATTGCTTTTCCACAAGTAGAAAAATATATGGCACAATCTAGAAAAGATGCAAATCAAACAGAAATTAAAAATATTATTGCCGCTACAAAAAACTGGGAAGCTGACAATAGAGGAAAAATACCTGACAATGGTAAAACGTATACTTTGACATTAGGTGAATTAATTGATGGTGGATATATTGATGAAGTAGAAAACCATGAAACAAATGAAAAAATGTCGAGAGATACTACAATTACCATTACGAACAACAATGAAACATATGAATACAGAGTTGCAATTCCATAGTTGGACTTGTATTCTTTTTTTGATTATGATACAATACAGGACACAACGGAGTTGATAGAAATGAAAAAAGAAAATAATCAAGAACAATTGTATCAAACAAAAAATATTTATGCTTGTGCTAATATTGAAGGAGAAATAGAAAAAGTTTTTTACATGGTAATGGATTCTAAAAATGAAAAAAATTATTTATTAGTAGATAATGGATTAGAAGAAATTCCTATGAATCAAGATGATTATACTTATATGCCAATTCATATGGGTATTTATGATTTAATTGATATCTATAACCATTTTTGTAAAAGTGTTGATAAAGGTTTTCAACCATTAAAAATTAAAACTGAGTTGACAAAAACAGAATTGATTTCACTTGTTTACTTTTTAGATCCTTTATTACATGATTCTTTTTTACATGTAGCAAGAACAATTAAACAAAGTAAAGAAGAATCTTATTGTCCAGTCAAAAAGAAAGTGCTTGAACATAAATAAAAATATGATATAATTAAAAAAGAAGCAATGACCAAAGAGTAGTAATAAGATTTTTTATTGATAGAAAGTTCGTGGTTGATGGAAACGAATAATAAAAACTTATGAATTCACTTTGAGAGCTTTATATTGCAAAGATATAACGGTCACGCGTTTTAGTGAAGAGGTAGTTTAACTACGAAATAAGGTGGTACCACGTCATCACGTCCTTAGTATTAGGACGTGATTTTTTTATTACAGTAGTATCCGTCTAAAGAAAGGAGTCGTTATGTTATTTCGAAAGGCAGTTTTATTTATTCATGGCTTTTCTGCAAGCTATTATGAAAATGAATATTGTATTAATACATTACAACGATATCCTGAATTAGATGTTTACACGTTTACGATGCCAGGACATGAAACACCAATTATGCGAAAAGTACCATATCAAAGTTGGATAGAACGATCAGAAGAAGCACTACTAGATTTATTCCGCGATTACCATTCGATTTATTTAATTGGTCATAGTATGGGTGGTGTAATTGCTAGTTATCTAGCGAGTAAATATCCAAAAAGAGTAAAAAAATTAGTACTTGTTGCACCAGCTTTTCTATATGGAAGTTTTGAACAAAACAAAGCAGATATTCAATCCTTTTTCGAGGGGGAAAATAGAAAAGGTGTTGTCGGATATGATACGTTATTTTCTAAAATTAGAAGTGTACCAGCAAAACAAATTGTTGAATTTACAAAATTAGTCAAAGAATATAAACCATATATTGAAAAAGTAACATGTCCAACCTTGATTTTACAAGGAAATATTGATGATGTTGTACCATTTGAGTCCAGTGTTTATGCTTTTGATTCATTAAAAGCGACTTGTAAATACTTAACAGTATTAAGAGATGTTAGACATCAAGTATTTATCAGTCATAAAAAAGAAGAAATTACAAATTATATTTATCAGTTTTTAAAATGGAATGAAGCATTTCATAAAATAAAAAGAGATATGATATAGAGGAGGGTTATTATGAATGAAAAAATCAATGCGTTAAAAGAAGAAATCAAAACAAAATTAGAAACCATTTGTTCGATGAAAGAATTAAATGAGTTAAAAGTAGAGTATTTAGGGAAAAAAGGTCCAATTGTTGCACTAAGTGGGATGATGAAAGAATTACCAGTAGAAGAAAAGAAAACATTTGGAGCATTATTAAATACGTTTAAAAATGAAGTAAATATGTGGTTTGAAGAAGCGAAAAAAACATTAGAAGAAAAAGAATTAAATGAAAAATTAGCGAAAGAAAAAATTGATATTACATTAGATAGTACATCATTACCTGTAGGAGGAAAACATCCAATTCAAATGGTAATTGATGATGTATGTGATCTATTTATTTCAATGGGATATGATGTAGTAGAAGGACCAGAAATTGAACAAGATTTATACAATTTTGAAAAGTTAAATTTACCAAAAGGACATCCAGCACGTGATAGTCAAGATAGTTTTTATATTACTGAAGAGATGTTACTTAGAACACAAACTTCTCCTGTTCAAGCTAGAACAATGGAAGCAAACCAAGAAAAATCACCAATTCGTATGATTTGTCCTGGTAAAACATATCGTAGAGATAATGATGATGCGACACATTCTCATCAATTTCATCAAATTGAAGGATTAGTAGTCGATGAAAATATTTCTATTGCTGATTTAAAAGGAACTTTAGAAATTTTAGCAAAAACAATGTTTGGAGAAGATAGAACAGTTCGTTTTAGACCAAGTTTCTTCCCATT
Organism: uncultured Bacilli bacterium; assembly: GCA_944358795.1. Classification (GTDB taxonomy): domain Bacteria; phylum Bacillota_I; class Bacilli_A; order RF39; family UBA660; genus MGBC107952. Next base: position 15,778 of record CALVRW010000002.1, read on the forward strand.
TACAGAACCATCTCTTGAAGTAGATGTTAGTTGCTTTAAATGTGGTGGAGAAGGATGTAGCTTATGTAAAGGAACAGGATGGATTGAAATTTTAGGTAGTGGAATGGTTCATCCAAATGTTCTAAGAGAATGTGGATATGATCCAGAAAAATATACAGGATTTGCATTTGGTATGGGTCCTGAAAGAATTGCTATGTTAAAGTATGGTATCAATGATATTCGTCATTTCTATACTAATGATATGCGTTTTATTAGTAACTTCAATCGAAAGGAAGGGGGATCTACGAATGAAAGTAAGTAAAAGCTTTTTAAGTGATTATATTGATATTCAAGATATTAATTATCATGAGTTAGCAGAAAAAATGGTTTTTGCTGGAAATGAATATGAAAGTATTGAACCAATTTGTGATGCGAAAAACTTAGTTGTAGGAGAAATACTAGAATGTAAAAAACACCCTGAATCTAAAAAATTAAGTATTTGTAAAGTAGATTTAGGTTTAGAAGAACCAGTTCAAATTTTATGTGGTGCACCAAATGTAGTGGATGCGAAAAAAGTAATTGTTGCAAAAGTAGGTGCCGTATTATCTGGAATTGAAATTAAAAAAGCAAAATTAGCTGGAATGGAATCAAATGGAATGATTTGTTCTTTAGCAGAATTAGGATTGGATTCTAAATATGTTACAGAAGAAGATAAAAAAGGAATTCATATCTTACCAGATGATGCCCCAGTTGGAATGGATGCAGTAAAATACTTAGGATATGATGATGAAACAATTGACTTTGAATTAACTGCCAACCGTGCTGATTTAATGAGTGTCCTTGGTATGGCTTATGAAGTAGGTGCAATTTACAAAAAATCTGTAACAGAGCCAGAGATTGAAGTTCATGAGGGAAATGGAAACATCGAAGACTCTATGAGATTAGATGTAGAGACAGATGCATGTTCTATCTATCTTGGAAAATTAGTGAAAAATGTTGTCATAAAAGAAAGTCCAGATTTTATTAAGACAAGATTAATGGCAAGTGGAATTCGTCCAATTAATAATGTCGTTGATATTAGTAATTATGTCATGTTAGAATACGGACAACCACTTCATTTCTTTGATGCAGACCAACTTGGAAATCATGTTATTGTAAGAAACGCAAAACAAGATGAAACAATGACGACATTAGATGGAAATGAAAGAATTTTAAAAGAAAATGATATTGTTATCGCAAATGAAAAAGAAGCTGTTTGTTTAGCTGGAGTAATGGGTGGATTAAATACAGAAGTTGAATTAGATACAAAAAATATTTTTATTGAAGCTGCTATTTTTAATCCATTAAATATTCGTTATACAGCAAAAACAATTTTACGTAGTGAAGCAAGTAGTCGTTATGAAAAAGGAATCGATCCAAATCGTACGAAAAAAGCGATTATGCGCGCATGTATGTTATTAGAAAAGTACGCAAGTGGAGAAGTGTTACAAGGAATGCTTGTTCATGATAGTGCAAACCATGAAGATAAAAAAATTGAGATTAGTTTAGATAAAATTAACCAAGTACTTGGTATGAATCTAACAAAAGAAGAAGTAACGGATGTTTTCTCTCGTCTACAATTTGCAGTGGAAGAAAAGGATCATAATTTTGTTGTAACAGTTCCAACAAGAAGATTAGATATTACAATCAAAGAAGATTTAATTGAAGAAGTAGGACGTATTTATGGATATCAACATGTAGTAGGTAGAATGCCTTCTAGTGTAGTTAGAAAAGGTGGATACGGAAAAAAAGGATCTGATTTAAAACAAATTCGTGATAGAATGCAAGCTTTAGGATTAAACCAAGTAATTACTTATTCTCTAGTAAGTGAAGAAGAAAGCACTTGGTTTGGTGGAAATGAAAAAGAAAGCGTTATTCTTGCTTCTCCTATGAGTGAAGATAGAAAAGTAATGCGAAAAAGTATCATTCCTTCTTTAATGAATGTTTACCAATATAATCGTGCAAGAGGAATCAAAGATGTTCAAATTTACGAAACTGGTAATATTTATTATAAAGAAGAAGATGAATATATAGAAAAACCAATGTTAGCTGGATTAGTATCAGGAACTTATCTAACAAATAGTTGGCAAGGAATCAGAATTAATGTTGATTTTTACACAGTAAAAGGAATTGTTGAAAACTTATTACAATATTTTGGATTAAAAGGAAGATATCATTTTGAAGTAGAAGAAACAATGTCTGATATGCATCCTGGAAGAACTGCTACTATCATTGTAGACCGAGTAAAAGTAGGATATTTCGGACAAGTACATCCAAAAAGAAATAAACAAGAACTATATGTATTTGAAATTGATTTAGAAAAATTAATGTCAATTAAGACACGTGGTATTAAATTTAAAGAATTAAACAAATATCCAACAGTGAAAAAAGATGTCGCATTTATAGTAAAACAAACAGTAACCAGTGAAGAGATTAAAAAAGTAATTATGAAAGCTGGTGGAAGATTACTTACGGATGTATCAGTATTTGATGTTTATGTTGGGGAAAATGTTGGTGCCGATGAAAAATCAATTGCTTATTCATTAGAATTCCAAGATATGACTCGTACTTTAAATGATGAAGAAGTAACACAAGTATTCAATCATATTATTGAAAAAGTAGAAACTTCGTTGGATGCAAAATTAAGAGACAAATAAGTCTCTTTTTTGTATGTATATAAAATGAATAAAAACCAAAAAAAGGTATTTAAAAAGAACCAGAAGTGTGATAAAATTAGCATATAGGAAAGTAAAATGTTAGATAAATATTTTGCGTTTAAAGTCTCTTTCATTATATTAGCAAATAGTAAAAATGGGGGGGGGCGATTTAGCCCTCCTCCTATTCTTTTGTATGAAAAAGAGATAACTAAAGGAAGTGAGTTTGAAGGAAAAAGTATATTTTAAATATTAACAAATTCAAAAAAGGAATAAGGAGTGAATGAAAGAATGAAGGAAAAATCAAAACAAGGATTTACATTAATTGAGTTACTTGCGGTTATTGTCATACTAGCAGTTATTGCCCTAATCGCAACGCCATTAATTATGAATGTGATTAATGATGCGAAAAAGAGTACTGCAAGAGATGCCGGATATAGCGTGATTAAAGCTGGAGAATTAAAAGCAGCAACAGAAGGAATCGAAAGTGTCAATCCACCTTTTCATTATGATGAAGGTAGTAACCTACCAATGAAAGGAACCAAGCCAACAAAGTTCACACTTGATATCGATAAAGAAATGAAAACACAATTACGTGCTTGGATTAATGGATACTGTGTTGTAAAAGATTATGATACAGAAGAAGTAACAATCGATGAAAGTAAGACAACAGAGAAAAAATGTGTAAAAGGAAATAATGGTATAGAAGAGCCAGAGATAGCAGATGGGCTAATACCAGTTACCTTTGATAGTGAAGGTAAGACTGTAAAAGCTGACGTTGATAGTGATTGGTATGATTATAATAATAAAAGATGGGCGAATGCTGTAGCTGTAACTAATGAAAGTAGAAATAAATATAAAAGTGCCAGTGCTGGAACTGAAATCGCAGAATCTGATATCTTAGCTTATTATGTATGGATACCAAGATATAAATATCAATTATGGAATGTAGAAGGAAATACATCAACTCCACAAGAAATTAAAATCGAATTTGAAAGTAAGAGTACACCAAAAAGTACCGGAACCAAAAATGGAGAATGGTTAACACATCCAGCCTTTACTTTTGGAAGTACAGAATTATCAGGACTATGGGTTGGAAAATTTGAGATGACAGGAACAGCGTCAAGTCCAACCATCAAACCAAATGTTTCTTCCTTGAGAAGTTTAAATATTAGTAGTTTCTTTAATACGATAAAAAGTATGGGAAATAATTATGGACTAAGTAGTTATGATTCCCACATGATGAAAAATAGTGAATGGGGAGCAGTTGCTTACTTATCACATAGTAAATATGGAAAAAATAGTGAAGTATTTCTAAACAACCGTTCTCTTTATACAACAGGATGTGGAGCAGATAGTGTAAGTGAAGGTAATACAAGCACATGTAAAAATGCTTATGGGAGTAAAGGAAATGGAACTTATAATCAAAGTACAACTGGAAACATCACAGGTGTCTTTGATATGAGTGGAGGAGCTTGGGAATTTGTAATGGCCAATAGTGCTAACCAAGATGGAAGTTTTAACACAGCAGACAGTGGATTTACCAGTGCCCCAGATAGTAAATACTATGATAAATATGATTATAATACTAATAGAGAAAATAATAGTATTAGTAAATTAGGAGATGCGATGAAAGAAGTTTATGTGTCATCAGCTAAACATTGGAACGGTGATTATGGTTATATAGCTTACTCATCCAGCCCTTGGATAAAGCGAGGCGGTGAGTATATACATGATACAAGAGCTGGTGTATTCTCTTCGGGAAATTACACCGGTTCCGGGTATGTGAGCAACTCTGCGCGTGCTGTCTTAGTCAACGATTAATTCAACATATATGGAGATTGTTAGATTACAATCTCTTTTTCTTAATGAAATAAAAATAGAAATTTGTTATAATAAAAAGGAGGTGAGAATATGGAAAAAGTATTATTGCAATCATTAGATCGTAAAAAATTACAACAGGAAGGATTAGATTTTGTATTTCAATATTATTGTTATAAAAGAGAAAATCAAAATCAAGATTGGCAATTACAACCTGGAAATATTACTTCTTATGAACCAGAAGAATTTGAACATGAGTTAGAAAAACAAGAACTTGTACGTATTATTTTAGTCCCATTTCGATATACAGAGGAAGATATGTTTAATGAAATTAAATTAGATGATGAATGGGTTCCAGTAAAAGAAAGTGAAATTGTACTATCAAAAGAAGAATTAGAAGAAAAGAAAGTAGAATTGTGGAAAAATTGTTAGTTTAAAATAGAATACTTGTATCATAATAGAAGTAGAAATGAGTCGATAATATGGAAAAAGTGGTAATTGGAATTGTTCCAACAAGTACATTATGGCAAGAAAATACGCCGTATCAAGATAAGTATCAATTTGTAAATTTATATAGTAAACGGATTTATGAATTAGGAGGAATTCCGCTTGGAATTTTACCAAAAGATGGTTTGATTGAAAGTGATACATTATCGATATGTGATGGAATTATTATTCCTGGTGGTAATAGAATTGATTTTTATGTTTATCAAGTAATAGAAGAAGCAAGAAAGAAAAAAATTCCTATTTTAGGTATTTGTATGGGTATGCAAGCGATGGCTATTTATAGTTTATTACTTGATAAGATGGATGAAATTGGAAATCAAGATAAGTGGTGTAAAAAGTATCAATTGTTAAAAGAAAAAGAACATGGTAGTTTATTACAAGAGTTGGAAGTTCCTAATATCCATGATGGTAAGATTTTAGATAGAAAGCAATTATTGCATTTAAAACATCATGTTAGAATAGAAGAATCTTCTTTAGCTTATCAAATTTATCAGACAAAAATGATTTCTGTTTATAGTTTACATCATTACACTCCTAAAAAGATTGGTAGTCAATTTTGTGTTAGTGGAGTAGCAAGTGATGGTGTAATGGAAATTATTGAGAGTAAAGATTCTACCCATTTTATGATGGGAGTTCAATTTCATCCTGAATTAGAAAATCATTCTATGTTACTTTCTTATTTTATGAAACAAGTTGAAAATCAAAAAAGGCAACGTTATTAATTCGTTGCCTTTTCTTCTTTATAATAATGTTCCATGAAATGATCATGGGCTTTTTTTTCTAACTCTAATTTTAATTTTTTTCTTGTTTTAATCTTTTTTTCTTTACAAATCTCACGACAGAAATATTCTAATAGTTCTGGATTACGAATTAAGATAGGTCCAATAAAATAGGTTCCAAAAAAATGATGTTCCATATAACCTTCGGTTTTACTATTTGGATAACTTCCAATTCCTCTTATCATGGTAAAGATTGGTTTGTTACTATCTTTGATAACACCAAATTGATTTTGGAATCCTAAAATAGGAGAAGAAGTGAGTTCTGTTTTTGCAAGAACTTCATCTACCATACGAAATGTTTCTAATTTTGTTGTATAAGGAAAAATTTGTAAGGTTTCTATTTTTTTACCTGTTTGATCTATCATGTATTTTCCAAATAATTCCATTGCATTTCCTGTTGCTAGGAAAAAAGTACCATGTTCGATTGCTGTTTTAATTTGTTCTTTATAAGATAATAAATGGTTTAATGCTAACATTTGGTTTTCTTCTGTTCCCATTCCTAAATAGACAAAATCATACTCAGTAAAATCTAATTCGTCATCGGTTGTTAATAGTTTTACTGTAACATCAACACCAATACTTTCTAACGCCATTTTTAATGCTTTTACATTTCCACTTTCTCCATATAAATTTAATAAGTCATAATATAGATGTGCAATTGTTATCATTTTTTCTCACTTCCATTCATTAATTCATGAAACGGTATTACATAGTCAAAATTAAGAATTGCAAAAATATCACCTTTGTTTTTTTCTTTGATATATGGTACTGCTTCTTCTAATGAATCAAAAGTTTTAATTTTCTTTTCATCAATATTCGCATATTTTACTCTTGTAGCAATATCATAACAATGTAATCCTACACAAATAACTTGGTTAATATCATGTTTCGCAAGTATTTCGAAATCAATATCATAAAGCCATGATAGATCATCAAAGGCATAGCGTCTACTAATTTCTTTCCAACCAATGACGATTGTTTTTTCACCTTTCATACGATCAACATATAAAATAGATTGATTAAAGGTACTACTGTTTTCATTTTTATTATTTAATACATGAACATTACGACCTTGATATTGATAGACACTAAAGTTCTTTGTATTTCCTGCTATTTCAGAAGTAGTAGAAAGAATAACATCTTCTTTTATTCCAATTAATTTTGTTGCTGTATAAGCAGCTAATGTATTATAAACACAGTATAATAATTGATATGGAATATGTGTTTTCTTATCATTTTGTATTGTAATCGTTTTATTATCATAGTCTATATCAGTACAAGTAATATCTATTTTAGGACGTTTGAAATGACAATTTGGACAATGATAATCACCAATTTCTTCGAAGTGATAATAATCATAGATTAATTTTGTATGACAAATTGGGCAGTAAGTAAAGTTTAAGTTTTTAAATTTACTGACGATATAAGAATAACGATTTTTATCAATTCCATAATAAGTAACTGGATTTTCTTTTTCTAATACAAATTTTTGTAACATTGGATCATCACCGGATATAATAAGATGCATATCAGAAGTAAGAGCTTTTTTAATTTCTTGATAAACTAAATCAAAGTGTCCTTGTCTAGGTGGTTGATCACGTGTAATATTGGAAATTACAACGTAGTTTGGTTTGATACAAGGAAATACATATTTACAGTATCGTTCATCTACTTCAGCAATGACAATATCACTTTTTATAGAACCATTTAATGTACTATGTTCTAATAACAAGGTTGTAATTCCAGCACTTAGATTAGAACCTTTCGAATTATGTGCAACTTGATATCCATCCTTCTTACAAATTTCGGCAATCATACTAGTAATACTTCCTTTTCCACTAGAACCGGTTACCGCAATGACAATTTCTGGCATCTTAAATTCATGCATTAAGTTAGGATATAATTTTAGTGCAATACCACCTGGTAAGCTAGATCCACGGTGTAATAATTTTCCAACTAATACGAAAATCTTTCCAATGATAATAGTAATTGTTTTACGCATAAATATCACTTCCATTACAACGATTATACCATAGTTTTACAACATTTAGATACTATATTAACGTAACTAGATTTTCTTTTTCTACTTTTGTCGAATTCGTTTTTTTCATAAGATTGCTATGATATAGTTCTCTTGGAGATGAGAAGATGATGAAAACAGAATTAGAATATAAGAAAAATACTTTAGTAATTTCTGTAGAAGGTTATGCTGATATGGAAGAAATTCGCAGATTAAAACAAAAAATGTATATTATCATGAATGAATATGGAATTACAGAATTAAGTTTTAATTTAAAGAATGCACAAAATATTGATATTGGAATGTTTGAAGAGTTTTTACCACAATGTCATATAGAGAATATTGATTCATTTAAGATTTGATGATCAAATCTTTTTTTATACATAAACAAGGGAAAACTTTCGTACAATGAGATAGGTGGTATTATGGAATTACTAGGTAAAATAAGACAGTGTTTATTACCGGAAAATTTAGAAGTTCATTTGTATCCAGAGTATCTTCATATTGTAAGTTTTACAAGTATTGGTGAAATTAGTACTGAAAAAATGATTGTAAGACATCAAAATGGAATGATACAAATTAAGGGAAAAAATCTTTCTTTAGCAAAACTACTTGGGGATGAAGTATTAATTAAAGGTAGTGTGGAACAAATAGAATTTAGGTGATGATTTGAAAAATATCATAAAAATAAAAGTAACGGGGAAAAATATTGAACGTTTTCTTAGAAGATTACATAATCATAAGATTGATTTATTAGAAATTAAATATCGAAATTATAATGAAGTCATTGTTAAAATTTATGCCAAAGATTATGAACAAGTAGAAAAATTAAAAACGATTTATGACGTTCAAATACTGAATTCTTATGGTTGGTTAAAAATAAAACAACAATTTTTTTCTTATAAACTTTTTTTCTTTTCTTTAGCTGTAGGTGCTTGTATATTACTACTTCTTACTAATGTTATTACAGGAGTAGAAGTCATTCATTCTGATAAGGATATTAGAACTTTATTACTAGAAGAAGTAGAAGAATATGGTATTAAAAAATTTCATTTAAAAAAAAGTTATGATCAAATAGAGCAGATAAAAAAGGACATTTTAGAGAATCATAAAAAAGAGTTAGAATGGATAGAAATTATTAATATTGGGACAAAGTATCAAATTAAGGTAGAAGAAAGAAAACAGAATCAAAAGAAAGAAACATTAGAAAAAAGAAATATTGTTGCGAAAAAACCGGCTATTTTAAAAAAAATAGAAGCGAAGAATGGTGTTATTACCAAAGAGATTAATCATTATGTAGGAAAAGGAGATCCGGTTATTAGTGGTGAAATCTATCTAAATGAAGAGTTAAAAGATATTACAAGTGCTGACGGAAAAATATATGGTGAAGTATGGTATAAAAGTTCTGTAGAATTTCCATATTTATACTATGAGGAAAATTACACCGGAAAAAAGAAAACGGTATATCAAATTCGTTTCTTAAATTGGCAGTTTGATTTATTTAATTTTCATCCTTTTAAACAAAGTAAAAAGAAAGATAAAATATTACTCCAACATTCTTTTTTACCATTTCAATTGGTCAAAGAAGAACAAGAAGAAGTTGTTGTAAAAGATAAAATTTATACAATTGAAGAGGCAATTACGGAAGCAAGAAAACTTGCTGTGAAAAAGATGGAGGAACAATTAGATAAAAATGAATATATAATTTCAACAAAAGATTTGAAAGTTAGTACAAAAGAGAGTAAAATAAGACTAGATGTATTTTTTACTGTATATGAAGATATTACTGCATATCAGAAGATAGATGAAGAAGAAGTGAAGAAACGATTAGAAGAAACAAAAAAAGAATAGAATTGAGGTATTACTATGATGACAGAAATAGTAATTAATATTTTTAAAAATAGTTGGCCAATGATTTTAATATTAACTACTATTTTAGCCAGCATGAAAATAACATATTATATCAAAAATAAAACGAAAATTGTTTTTTATCATGAAGTATTACAATTAGCTTTTTTAATTTATATTTTATGCTTATTCTATGTTGTAACATTTCAAGATGTTAGTTGGTCTACTTCTAACTTTGTTCCTTTTAAAGAGATGTTTCGTTATAAATTAGGAAGTCCTTTATTCTATCGAAATGTAATTGGTAACATGATTATGTTTATGCCATATGGTTTTTTTATTACGTATTTCTTAAAATTAACAAAGCTACGTAGTGCGGTGATTTTAAGTGTTATCGCATCGACAACGATTGAAATTACACAACTTTGTATTGGTAGAGTATTTGATATTGATGATATTGTTTTAAATATACTTGGAGGAATCTGTGGTTTTTACATTTGCTATATCTTAACGAAAATCCAAGCAAAACTACCATCTGTATTGAAAAATGAGATATTTTATAATATAATAATGGTGTTAATTTTGATTGGAATTATCTTTTATTTTTATCAAGTAATGGTAGTAGGAGGCATGGCATGAATCAAGTAGAATTTTTTAACGAGACAAAGGAAGAAATACCTTATATAGAAACATTAAAAGATTTTATCAATTATGCAATCAAAAAAGAAAAAATAGAACCTGTCGAATTTAATATAATTTTTGTAAATAAGGAAGAAATTCATAAATTAAATCGTACTTATCGGGGAATTGACCGAGAAACAGATGTGATTACGTTTGCTTTAGAAGATCACAAAGATGTTGAATTTTTAGATGGAAGAGTACTTGGTGATATTTATATTTGTGTTGATAAAGCCAAAGAACAAGCTAAGGAATATGGACACAGCTTACTTAGAGAATATGCTTTTTTATGTATTCATGGGTTTTATCATTTACTAGGATATGATCATATGACAGAAAAAGAAGAAAAAATAATGTTTGCAAAACAAGAGGAGGTACTAAATGAATACGGAATTACAAGAGAGAAAGAAATTTAGTGTAAAACGTTTTTTTAATAGTTTTAAAAATTCTTTTTCTGGATTACGATATGCTTACAAATATGAACAAAGTATGACAATTCACATGGTTTCATGTTTGATTGTAGTAACACTTGGAATTTTGTTTAAAATTAGTGAAGTAGAATGGGCAATTTGTGTTATGGCGTTAGGATTAATTGGGGCGACTGAATTAATTAATACCTCAATAGAAGCAGTAGTAGATTTAGTAACACGAGAAATCCATCCATTAGCAAAAGTAGCAAAAGACACTGCAAGTGCAGCTGTATTTGTCTTTTCTACTGTAGCTTTTATCTGCTTTTTAATTATTTTTATACCAAAAATGTTGGTACTTGGATAGGTGGTAAGGTATGAATCAAGAACAAAGAGACGAACAAAAGAAAATGGGAATAGGGCGTTTTATCAGAAGTTTTGGATATTCGATTGCCGGTCTTCGTTATGCTTATAAATATGAACAAAGTATGTTTGTTCATGTACTTGCTACAATCATTGTTATTTTAGCAGGAATCTTTTTTAAACTTAATTTATTTGAATGGTTAATTTGTGTATTAGTAATTGGTCTTGTTATCGCAACAGAACTAATTAATACCTCAATAGAAGCAGTGGTAGATTTAAGTTGCCCAGAAATCCATCCACTAGCAAAAGTTGCCAAGGATACTGCAAGTGCAGCAGTGTTTGTTTTTGCAATAACGGCAATTCTATGTGGAGGATTTGTTTTCCTTCCTAAAATTATCGAATTTATCACAACATTATAAAGGAGAATTTATGGTAGAAAAATTACAACAATTATTACAAAACTCTTATAGTCCTTATTCTAACTTTAAAGTGGCATCCATTGTCGTAATGAAAGATGGGACGCTTTTTTCTGGTGTGAATGTGGAAGATGCATCATATCATGCAGGAATTTGTGCTGAGCGAAATGCGATTACAACTGCTATTGCGAATGGATATAAAAAAGGTGATTTTCAAGAAGTTTATGTCATGGTAGATAGTGATGAAATTAGTACTTGTTGTTTTGTATGTCGCCAATTAATATTAGAATTTTTTGAAAAAGAAGCAAAAATTACATGTATGAATAAAAATGGAGAAAAACGCGTTTTCACTGTTTCTGAGCTTTGTCCTTTTCCATTTAGCGAGGAGGATTTACGATGAAAAGTGGTTTTGTCAGTTTAATTGGACGTCCAAATGTTGGAAAATCGACTCTGTTAAATGGTATTATTGGAAAAAAAGTTGCCATTACGAGTAACAAACCACAAACGACAAGAAATGCGATTCAAGGAATTTATAACGATGATGATACCCAAATTATTTTTGTTGATACTCCTGGAATCCATAAACCAAATCATAAATTAGGAAAATATTTAAATAAACAAGCTTACTATAGTATTGAAGACGTTGATGTGATTTTATTTTTAACGGATGTAAAAGAAAAACTAGGACCAGGAGATCAATATATATTAGAACGTTTAAAACAAGTAGATAAACCTGTTATTTTAGTGTTAAATAAAATTGATGGATTATCAAATGAACAGATCTTTCAAAAAATACTAGAATATAAAGATTTATATCCATTTAAAGAAATTGTTCCAGTATCTGCTTTAAAAAAGAAAAATATTGAAGAATTAATGAAAGTAATTCGTACGTATTTACCAGATGAAGTAAGATATTATGGGGAAGATGAAATTACCAATAAACCAATTTCCTTTTTAGTAAGTGAAATTGTAAGAGAAAAAGTATTTCAACTAACCAATGATGAAATACCACATTCTTTAACCTGTATTACTGAACAAATGAAGAAAACAAAAAATAAATATATTATTAACGTTTGTATTATTGTAGATCGTGACGCTTTAAAAAAGATTGTCATTGGAAAAAATGCTTCTAAGGTAAAAGAAATTGGTGTTAGAGCGAGACCAGAAATTGAAGAATTACTAGGTTGTCCAGTTTATTTAGAAATCTATGTTAGAACGATAAAAAAATGGCGTGATCGAGAAAAGTATTTACAAGAATTTGGGTTTCATGATTTTGAATAAAGATAAAAATAATTACCACTATAGTAATAGAGGTGATTATTTTTATGAAACAATTACTTTGGGATATGTTTCGAAAAACGGGAAAAATTGAATATTATATGAAATATAAAGAATTAGAACGATTAGAACAAAGTAATCAAAAGGAAGTGTAATCGTGATTGAAAAAGTAGAAGGTATTATTTTAAATGAGAAAAGTTATGGTGAGACAAGTAAAATTATAAATTTATTTACGAAGGAACATGGGATTATTGGTTTGATGGCAAAAGGAGCCAAAACCATGAAAAGTCCACTTCGTAGTGTCACAGGGAAATTAACTTATGGATCTTTTTATATCGTTTACAAACAAGATAAACTTTCTACTTTAACAAATGTCGATGTGATAAACTATTTTAAAGAAATTAAAATGGATATAGATAAAATTAGTTATGCTAGTTTTTTATTAGAATTAGCAGAGCAAGTTTATCGACATAATAATAATGAAGCTATTTATCAATTACTGATAGATGCCTTACTTAAAATAGAAGAAGGTTATGATCCGATGATTATAACGAATATGATTGAATTAAAATATTTGGATTATTTAGGAGTGATGCCTGTTTTAGATGGTTGTTGTAAATGTGGTTCTAAAACAAACATTACAACATTGTCTAGTAGTTTAGGTGGATACTTGTGTCGTAATTGTCAAACAATGCATGAACATATGAATGATCCAAAAACAATAAAATTAATTCGAATGTTCTATTATGTAGATATATCAAAAATAGAAAAATTAGAAATAAAAGATAAATATAAATTTGAAATCAATACTTTTTTAGATGAATATTATGAAAGATATACCGGATTATATTTAAAGAGTAAAGCTTTTATTCAAAATTTAAATAAGATTGTAAAATAAATCTAATACTTCAGATTTATTTTTTTTATGGTATAATAGTTTCGATGGGAGAGGTAATATGAAAAAAATTAGTTTGTTTGTTATCATGATTGGAATAATATTATTAATTCCTATACAGGTGAGTGCTGAAAATGTAGATGATTTACCAGATTCATGGCGACCAGAGTGGGAAGATACAGTTACCTATAGTGCACAATATAAAAAATATATGGAGGAAGAAAGCTGGGAATGTAAAGATGGGACTTGTACTAACTATAAAGGTGAGAAAGTAAGCGAAGATAAATTAAAACAAATGTATAAAGAAGACTTAAAATTTATTGCTTGGCGTTCTGAAAAAAATTGGGAATGTGAAAATGGAACTTGTACCAATGACAAAGGTGAAACAAAATCTAAAAATGATTTAAAAAAAGAATATAATGCAAATTTAGTAGGTCAAAAAGATGAAAGCTATTATGGAGACATTCAAGATGAAAATTATTATGTATGTAATGGTTTATTAAGTGAAAATCTTGCTACTTTACTAGGGAAAATTTACCGAACTGTTATTTTATTATCCATGGTTGTTGTTGTAGTGATGGGAATGATGGATTTTACCAAAGCAACAGCAAGTAATGATGCAGACGAGATGAAGAAAGCATGGAAAAGATTTGTTAATCGTCTAATTATTGCGATGATATTACTAATGTTACCAGTTTTATTAGAATTTATTTTCACATTATTTGGAAACGATGATATGAAAAATTGTTTAGAGTATTTTTAAGTCTTAATCCATAATATAGATTACAAATAAAAAACTAAGACAAGAATTATGTTGTTTCAGACAAATTCATGTCTTTTTTTTTGGCCAATAGCGTAAAATGAATACTGCACCTGTAAAAATAGAATGGAGAAATAAATGAAAGAAAATGGAATTGAAGTATTATTATCTGTGATGGCATATCATAGTAATTATCCTATTGTATTTGAAGTAAAAGAAGGAAAACCAATTGAATCAGGAAGACATTATCGAACAGTAAAGCTACCAATGAAAGATGAAAATTATGCACAAACGTTAGAACAACTTGCAATAGAAGATCCTGATTATAACGAACTATTAATGACAATGGGAGTAGTAGATGAAAAGATAGGAATGGATGCAAAACAATTACATGTTAATATGGTAAAGTATTTAGCAACCCATGAAATAGAATATTGTAATGATTTAAAAAATGAAAATTGGTTAATTAAATTTCCAGAACAAATACTGCAAACTAATTTAAAAAGTTATCCACAATTATTAGATTCAACGTATCATTTTGTGAATCGTTTTTATACACAGAATTTTTTAAATCGTTTACGAAAAATAGGAGAAAGAAAAACAAAACAATTAGAGTATGCTTATAACCCTATGAGAAATCATTGACAAATGATTTCTTTTATAATACAATGTAACTATCTTAAATATTGACAAGCGAAGACGTGGGATGGAAACCAAAGAGCGATGTAAAAAAAGATGATTCTCTTTAGAATAAGTAAGGTGGAACCGCTCATTATACGAGTCCTTACACATTCTAAAGAGTTTTTTTATTAGGAGGGAAATAATGGAAAAATTAACAATGGAAAAACTAGTCAATTTAAGTAAACAATATGGATTTATTTTTCAAGGAAGTGAGATTTATGATGGTCTTGCTAATACTTGGGATTATGGTCCACTTGGAGTAGAACTTAAAAATAATGTAAAAAAATGTTGGTGGAAACGATTTGTTCAAGAATCACCAAATAGTTATGGTGTTGATGCAGCAATTTTAATGAACCCACGTGTTTGGGAAGCAAGTGGACATTTAAGTAATTTTTCAGATCCACTTATGGATTGTAAACAATGTAAGACAAGACATCGTGTAGATAATATGATTGAAGAATTTGATTCTAATGTTAATGCTGATGCGATGAGTACAGAAGAAATGATGGCTTATATTAAAGAACATCATGTACCTTGTCCAAACTGTGGAGGACATGACTTTACTGACATTAGACAATTTAATTTAATGTTTTCTACCCATCGTGGTGTAACGAATGATTCTAAAAGTGTTGTTTATTTAAGACCAGAAACAGCACAAGGAGAGTTTGTAAACTTTTTAAATGTTCAAAGAAGTATGCGTCTTAAAGTACCATTTGGTATTGGTCAAATTGGAAAAGCATTCCGTAATGAAATTACACCAGGTAACTTTACATTCAGAACAATCGAATTTGAACAAATGGAACATCAATTTTTCTGTAAAGAAGGAACTGATGAAAAATATTATGAATACTATAAAAATTTTGGAAAACAATTCTTTATCGATTTAGGATTAGAAGCAGAACATTTACGATTTAAAGATCATGAAAAATTAGCACATTATGCCAAAGCAGCCTGTGATATTGAATACTTATTTAACTTTGGTTGGGGAGAAATCAATGGTACTCATAATCGTACAAACTTTGATTTAACAAACCATCAAGCATTTAGTAAAAAATCAATGGAATATTTAGATCCAGAAACGAACGAAAAATATATTCCATATGTTATTGAAGCAAGTTATGGATGTGACCGTGTCGTTCTAGCACTTCTAGATGAAGCATATGAAGAAGAAACACTAGAAGATGGTACAACAAGAGAAGTAATGCACTTTATTCCAGCAATCGCACCATATAAAGTAGCAGTATTACCACTTGTAAAAAAATATCATAGTGAAAAAGCGATGGAAGTATATCATCAATTAAGTAAATATTTTATGACTACTTATGATGAATCAGGAAATATCGGAAAACGTTATCGTAGACAAGATGTAATTGGAACACCATTTGCAATTACGATTGATGATAATACTTTAAATGAAGGTACCGTAACAATTCGTGATCGTGATACAATGGAACAAATTACATTGTCAATTGAAGATGCAATTCAATATGTTGAAAAGAAAATTCAGTTTTAAAAAAATAAGGTGATAAAATGAACCAAAAGCAGTTGCAACAGTTAATTCGTTATTGTATTGGATTTAAGGTTGTTTTCTCATATAAAAGAATAGATTTTTGGTATCGTACATTCGGTATTTGTGGACAATATATTTCAGATACTGATTTATCACAAAATAAATTAGAAAAAGAATTATCAAAATCTTTTCAAATATTTAATGAGTATATAAAAAGAGAAAAATTAGAAAAAGAAATATTAAATACAGAGTATCGACAATACTTTTTATTAACAGAAACATATGTAAAACAATTAAAGGAAACAGGACGAAAAGTTTTGCATTAGAAAAGGATTGTTATCCATTAAATGATTTTCCATATTATAAAAGATTAAAACCATATATACCAGTTGAATATCAAAAAGTCTTTGAATTACTAAATGGAATAGAAACAACAAAGAAGTCTATCCAAGAACTGATAGAAGAAAATCCAAAATATACAGAAAAGAACCTCTATACAATGCATCAAAGAGTAAAAAAAGCAATCGTACTTTATCATAAAAAAGATAAAGAAAATGAAAAAATAGATGAGTCATTCTTTTTATCAGTAAAAGAATCTTTTCCTAACAATAAAGAAAAAGCAAAGGCAGTTGTATTAAGAAAAAATATTGATTTTAGTAAAATATATCGCATTGTAAAAGAGATGGATCCTACTTATTTTTCTCCTGTGCAACAGATTATTTTTGAAAAATCTTATCCAATTAATCCATTAGAAGGAAAGTCAATCAGTGAAATAGGAGTAGAGTTACGTCAATTAGATTCTAAGTATCATGGATCATCAAAAGAAATATTAAAAACATTAACAGAAACAAAGAAAAATATTTCTGAATACTATGAAACACATCAAGAAGAAATAGAATCACGATTGCAAAGTTTAAAATAAGAAAGAATTATATTATACTGTTATCATTTATAAATTTATACTTTAGTAAATGATTGACAGTATAATGGGTATTTGATATGATTAAAATGTAAAAAGTAGAGTCTCTTTCATTAGGGCAAAAATGGGGGGCGATTTAGCCCTCCTCCTATTTTTTGTATGAAAAAGAGATAATTAAAGGAAGTGATTTACTAAAAAAATTGTCGAAAAAAGTATATTGATGGTATACATGATATACTACTAATAGAATAGAAGGAGTGAATAAAAGAATGAAAGAAAAAAAATATCAAGGATTTACCTTAATTGAACTGTTAGCAGTAATCGTAATTTTAGCTGTAATCGCACTTATCGCAACACCACTTATTATGAATGTGATTAATGATGCGAAAAAAGGAGCCGCTAGAGATGCTGGTTATAATGTAATTAAGGCAGGAGAGTTGAAAGCAGCAACATCAGGAATAGAAAATCAAGAACCTCCATATCACTATGATGAAACAAGTAATCTACCAATGAAGGGAACAAAACCATCAAAATTTACCTTAGATATTAATGAAGATATGGATACACAACTAAAAGCATGGTTAAATGGATACTGTGTTGTAAAAGAATATGGAAATGAAACAGTAACGATTGATGAAAGTAAGAAGTCAGAAGCAGAATGTGTTACAGGTGGAAGTAGTGTCACGAAAAAATACGA
>CALVRW010000003.1 GCA_944358795.1 uncultured Bacilli bacterium
TCGTATTTTTTCGTGACACTACTTCCACCTGTAACACATTCTGCTTCTGACTTCTTACTTTCATCAATCGTTACTGTTTCATTTCCATATTCTTTTACAACACAGTATCCATTTAACCATGCTTTTAATTGTGTATCCATATTCTCATTGATATCTAGTGTAAATTTGGTTGGTTTTGTCCCTTTCATATCTAAGTTGCTTG
The DNA here is from genome assembly GCA_944358795.1 of uncultured Bacilli bacterium. GTDB lineage: Bacteria > Bacillota_I > Bacilli_A > RF39 > UBA660 > MGBC107952. The sequence continues at coordinate 203 of CALVRW010000003.1, forward strand.
TTTCATCGTAATGATATGGTGGATTGGCTCCGGCGATTCCCTCCGTTGCTGCCCTTAGTTCTCCTGCTTTAATGACATTATAACCAGCATCTCTAGCGGCTCCTTTTTTCGCATCATTAATTACATTCATAATTAACGGTGTTGCGATTAATGCGATGACTGCTAATATGACGATAACCGCAAGTAACTCTATTAACGTAAATCCTTGTTTTGTTTTTTTCTTCATTCTTTTATTCACTCCTTCTATTCTTACTTTAGTATACTCCTTTTTTGGTATACTATCAATATATTTTTCTAAGGTTTTATTTTTTTATAAACTAAATAAATTTATTATTGTAGTTAATAGATCTCGTCCTTTTCAATTTTCTTTACTAACAACAATTTCATCTACAATATCGTTTTCTGCATTAAATGCAAGGAATGGTACTTGTTTTCTTTTGCTTCTCTTTACTACCCTTAGTATAGTAAACCTAAGTTTAAAAGAAATCTGGCGCACCCCGTTGTTATTCGCATTGTCTACATTGTTGTTGTTCAAGTTGCCATTGTTGTTCACGTTCCAAGCGTTGTTCGAATTCGACGCATTAGGGGTAGCAATACAACTGGATACCTTTTTCAGCATCATCCCTTTACTTATGTATTATTTCATTATTTATTATTCTTACTTCTTTTCCTATATCACAATAAGTTTGATATGGTTTTAATGTTGTTTTAATTAATTTTCTTGTACTTCCATAACTTAGGTGACCATAATAACTCGCTTTTACTTGTTCTAGTTGTTTTAAATCTATTTTTCTTTGCTTTACTAATTGATGAAGTACTTTCATTTTTCTTTTAAATCTTCTTTTTGTTTGATTTTTTACTTTCATTATCACTTTATCATTTTTAATATAATAGCGAAATCCTAAAAATTCTACTCCTTCTTTTTTACTTATTATCTTAGTCTTATGATTTAATTCTAATTGATATTTCTTTATTATTGTTTCAATTTCTTTTAAACAATATTTTAAGTAATCTTTACTTTCATGAAGTAATATTCCATCATCCATATAACGAATATAATACTTTATTTTTAATTGTTCTTTAATATAATAATCTAATTCATTCAAATATAATATAGCCAGTATTTGACTGGTCATATTTCCTATTGGAAGTCCTTTTCCTTTTTGATAAAGTGGAATATTTATAATTTCTTCTATTCTTTTATCTATCCTTTTATTATTTTGTTGTTTTATTCTTTTTAATTCATGCTGTTTTAACTGATTGATAGTTTCATTTACATATGGTTCATCAGTACTATCAATAATAGTATCTATTATTTCTAATACTTTATAATCTTTTATTTTTCTTCTTACTAATTGTTTTAAAATATCATGATCTAAATGATAAAAATATTTTTTTATATCAAATTTTAAAATATAGAATTCTTTATCTTTTAATTGATTTAAATATTGTTTTAATAATTTTATTCCATAACTTGTCCCTTTATTTTTTCTAGTTGCGATATTTTCATTTATTAATGTTGGTTCAAATATTTTTACTAAAAAGTAGTCACTCACTAAATGATTAATAACTTTATCTTCTATTTCTTGTGACATAATTAATCGTAATTTAGGTTCTTTTATAAAAAAGATATGATATGGTTTTGATATATAATTTTTACTTTCTATTTTTTTCTTTATTTTTACCATATTAGATACATAATATAATTCAAATTGTTCTAATTTCTTTTTGTTTCTTGTATTCTTTTTAATTCTTTTATCATACATCTTTTCTATTTTTTTTAAATCAATAATTGTTTGATATAAATTACTTTTTCTTTTCATAATTCATCCACACAAATACCATTTTCCTTATTTCCAACAAATGGATTCCAATTTGTTCTTGTTTTTTATAATTTATAAGTTTTTTTTCTAAACTATTTTTAATATCAAATTCTAACATAGAAAGTAATACTAAAATTTCTATTTTATCTTCTTTCTTTCCTGTCAGATTTGCTCTGGTTGTTTGTTCTAATAATTGGTAACTTGTTTTTAATATATGATCTTTTAATACTCTTTCTTTTCTTGGTACCATTTCATATGTTTTTTCTAAATATAAAATTGTTTTCTTTATTTTCGTAATGATTAATAATTTATCTTGCATACATTCTTTTCAATTTCGTCCAATATTATTTTTATATTACTGTTCATAATATTATCATTTAAAATTTTATGAATGGTATTAATTCTATAAAATAACAATTCATATTGATTTTCTTTTAAATATTGTTTGTAATTATTATTTTTATACTTTTGTCTGTCAATAATATCCGAATCATGGATAAGATAATTTATTTGTAGTTCTTCTAATTTTTTTATAATTTTATTAAAAGCAATTAGTGGAAATCCTACTTTAATATATCCATTGGTTTTTATTAATTTATAATGAAAGAGTTCATTCATAACATATGCATCTTGATAAAATGTTAAAAAGAAATTCCCACTCTTTATGAAAATGATATCGTTTGGATAGATTTTTTTATAGTTTTGATACACTTCTTTTAGCATATTTACCTCTTTTCTTTTGGTACAACATACTACAACAATAATTCTTTTACTACCACCTTCTTATATCTCTTTTCAAAAAAAATGGGCGAAGGGCTAAATTCGCCCCCCCCCATTTTTGCTTTTTGCTAATTAAAGAGACTCATATTTTTTACACTTTCATCATATAAAAATTTTTTCATTTTGTCAATCTCTATTCCTTATTCCCTAAATAATATCAGTCTTAATATTTGGATTTTTCAGTGCCATTACGAGTTTATCAATCTCTTCTTTGGTATTATAAAAAGATAAACTAATTCGTGTTGTGTTTTTAATTCCGATTTCATCTTTTAAAATTTTTGCACAATGACTACCACTTCTGACACAAATATGATGTTTATTTAAATAGATAGCTAAATCTTGTGAGAAAATACCTTGGTAATTCATTGCAACAATTCCACTTTCGCTCTCTTCATTATATAAAATAATTTCTGGTATCTTTTTTAATTCTGTAATCAAATACTGTTTCAATTCTTGTTCGTATGCTTCAATTTTATCCATTCCGATATTCATCAAATAAGAAATGGATGCGCCTAACCCAATAACACCAGCAATATTGGGTGTTCCTGCTTCAAATAAAGTTGGGATTTCACTATAAATTCTTGTTCCATCAGTATCGAAACTAGCATTCATGCCACCACCAAAAATAATTGGTTTTGTATCTGTTAGTAAATTTTCTTTTGCGTATAATACACCAACTCCGGTTGGTCCACACATCTTATGTGCAGAAAATGCTAAGAAATCAACATCTAAATCTTGCACATCTACTTTCATATGACCAATACTTTGTGCAGCATCACAAACAACTAAAATACCATGTTCATGGGCATACTGAGTAATTTCTTTCATTGGTCTGATATCGCCAACAACATTGGTAATATGTGCAATACTAATAACTTTAGTATTTGGTGTAATTGCTTCTTTTACTTTTTCCATTGTTACCCTGTGAAATTGATCTAACTCAATATAACGAACGCGAATTCCAATTTGATCTTGTAATTCAAACCAAGGTAATAAATTAGAAGCATGCTCTGATCTTGTCAGTAATACTTCATCTCCTGCTTTTAAATAATAACGGAAATAGCCAAAAATAATTTTATTTAAAGAATCCGTTGTTCCACTTGTAAAAGCAATTTCTTTACTACTGTTTGCGTGAATAAACTCTTTTACTAAAATTCTTGTTAATTCATAATTACTATCTACTTTTAAACTAATATCATAATCACCACGATGGGCATTTGCACTATAATTTTGATAATAATCAGTGATGCTATCAATCACTGGTTGTGGTTTTAATGAAGTAGCACCGTTATCAAAATAAATTAAATTTTGTTTTAACATTGGAAAATCTTCTCGGTTCATCTTATCACCTCCAATATTCACTTATTTTATCTTCTATTATTTTACGCATATTCTCTTCTGTAATCATACTGCATAAAAAGCCTTTGGTTAATAATGAAATAGCCATTTCTTTTGGTATTCCCCTACTTTGCAAATAAAATAATTCTTCATCTTGAAATTTACCAATTAAAGCAGAATGATTTGCTTCTACATCATATTCATCAATTAATAAATTAGGACTAATCTTACATTCTTTTTGATTATTTGTAATGATACGACTTTGTTGATTTACAGTGCAACCTTTCATATTCTGTGGTACCACACTTGTAACATTAAAAATAATACTTCCATCATGCATTGTAACTCCATGATTTACGATTTTACTAGTTGTCTTTTCCGCATTATGATAAATTGCCATATCATATTTCTCTTCTTCAGTTGCGATAGATTTTACAATTTGATTGATAGAAGATCCCATTCCATTTAAATGAATAATATCAAATTCTCTTACTTGTTTGGCACAATAAAATTTATGTATTTGTACATCAGCATATTCATCTAAATGATATTGATATTTTATTTTCATCTTTTTTCCACTACGTACTTCATATAACATAAATTTAACATGTGGATTTACTTGTACCAATACTTCTAATTTTGTTTTTTCAAGGGCATGGTAATCAATCCATAACTCTGTATCTTCTACTACTTCAATTAAAAGACGATCTACCATAAAAAGATCATTTTTTTCTTCTGTAATGAGTTTAATTGATCCATCTAATTCTTGTTTCGTAATCGTATCATTTTCTATATATAGTCTATTCATGTTTTAATGTTTCCTTTACTGCACAAGTCCCAATTGATACTATTTTTTTATTTTCTTTTGTCTTAAATTCATCATAACCATGTTCTTCAATATAAGAAACCAATGATATATCGCCACTTTTTACAATTTTCCCATCAACCATAATATGAATAAAATCTGGTTTAATATAGTCTAATAATCTTTGATAATGAGTAATCACTAAGATACCTGGTTTTCTTTCATGATGATATTTCATAACGTTATCTCCGACAATTTTTAGACTATCAACATCTAATCCAGAATCAATTTCATCTAATATTACAAAACTTGGTTTTAATAAATACATTTGTAAAATTTCATTCTTTTTTCTTTCTCCTCCAGAAAATCCTTGGTTAACACCACGATGAATCATATCTTTATTCATATGTAATTGTTCTACAACTGTATCTAACTCTTTAATAAATGGCATCAATTTAAAATTTTGTTGTTCTTTGGCATGGAGTGCAGTACGTAAAAAGTCAGCATTGGTTACCCCTTCTATTTCAAGTGGCATCTGCATTCCTAAAAAAATACCTAATCGTGCACGTTCATCAACAGTTAATGTTTCTAAGTTTTGATCACCATAATAAATTGTTCCTGAAACAACTTTATAATTTGGATCTCCCATAATCACTTTGGATAAGGTGGATTTTCCTGTTCCATTTGGTCCCATAATCGCATGGATTTCACCATCATTTATAGTTAAGTTAAAGTCATTTAGAATCGTTTTCCCTGCAACTTCAACTGTTAAATTTTTAATTTCTAATTTTGACATAATATCAACTCCACTCTTATTTTACCATATTTTTCATAGGTTAAACGACTAATTTGTATAAAAAGCAATGTTTTCACCAAGATATAAATAGAATATTCGCAGATATTCACGAAAGAAAGAACTCTTTCTTTTTTGTTTAGAAGAATCATGTTATAATAAAATTGGGAGCGTGATAAAATGGATTGTATTTTTTGTAAATTAGCAAATCATGAATTAGATACCAATATGATTTATGAAGATGAATTTGTCACATGTTTTTTAGATGCTTATCCAGATAGTAATGGACATTTACTAATTGTTCCAAAAAAACATACACTTGATTTAGATACAATTGAAACAGAAACACTACATCATATTCTTGATGTGGCGAAAAAAATGAAAGCATTGCTCTATCAAAAACTACACTGTGATGGTGTTACATTAATTCAAAATAATGGAGCAGTTCAAGAAATTAAACATTTTCATCTTCATTTAAAACCATATTATCAACAAGAACAACGTAAAATGGAAGTAAAAGAAGTTTATGAACTATTAAAAAGTAACGATTAATCGTTACTTTTTTCTATTACTCCTTCGACTTCTTCCTTCGTAAATCCCTTCTGATATAATTTTTGCCTCATTTGATAGTTCAGTTCATCCGCTTGATATTTCTTTTCTAGCTTCATTTTTAATTTTCGATATTCCTGTTCAATCACTGCGTCATTCTTTTCAAATAATTCATCAAATAATGTGATAATCTGTTCTCTTGAAAAACCTAAATTAACAAATTCTGTTACCATCTTTTGTTTCAAATAATATTCAGAATATTTACGATTTTGCTTTATCTTTTTTGAAAGTAATTTCTTTAATTTTTCGTTTACAACTGCTTCATCTAATGATGCCATTACTTCTTCAATTATATTAGGATCAATTTGATTTTGTTCTAATTCTGCTCTAATTTTATTCGGTCCATAATTTCCTAAATGTAGTTTATCCATCGCAAAAGCTTTCGCATATTTCTCATCATTGATAAGACCAATCTCAGCTAATTTTTCAATCATTGTATCTTTGTCTTTTTCTTCTAATGGATACTTTTCTAAATATGTATAAATCTCTTTTTTACTACGTAACTTTGTCATAATATACTTGACCACTTTATGATAAACTTCGTAATAAAGTCCTTCCTTTTGAATCTGTAAGCACAATTCATCATCAAGTTCTTTTTTATACAATAGATTATATTTTAGGATACTATCTTCATACGCTAGTAATTCTTCTCCATTTATCAAAGTAATTTTATACTTTGCCCCACTCATTTTTTTGATATGACTAATTTTCATACTCTCACCAATTTCATTATAACAAACATTTGTTTTGTTTACAACTCTTCTTCAATACAATTAATCAAACTCTGTTTTAATTGTTCTTCATCTTTACTAGTTCTTTTTTTAGGACCCTTTCCATATTTCTTTTGTCTAATTAATTTTTGATTTTGATGTCGTTGTTCTAACAATGTATCAATATTTTGATTGGTATAAATCATTCCTTTAGGACTAATTACTTTCGTACCTTTCGTTAAAGCTAACACAGCAACACCATAATCTTGAGTAATCACAATATCCCCTTTTTCTAAATGATTTACAAGCCACATATCGACACTTTGATATCCTTTCGATACTGTAATAACAGTACTATAAGAACTCATTAATTGATGAGAATCATCACTAACTAAAATACATGGTATTTGATAGTGTCTTGCTGTATCTTCTATTACCCCAATACTAGGCATCGCATCAGCATCTACATATAGTTTCAAGAAAACACCTCCAATAAAAAAAGTCTATTTTTTCTTAGACTTTCTAGATTTGTTCGTTTTAACTGTTTTATTTGAACTTTTCGCTTTTTTTGTTTTTTTATTTTGTTTTTCATTTGATTTTTTATTTTGTTTTTCGTCTGATTTTTTTTCTTGCTTTTCATTTGTTTTTTCTGAATTTTTATTTTTCCCACAAAAATTAAATAAGTGGTAAAAAGTAAGAACTATGATGGCAATATAACCAATGAAAATTAAAATAGCAAAAAAATCAAACTTTACTACATAGTCCATTAAAAAACAGAATTCATTTTTTCCTGTTCCTGACTGACCATTTACTATTGAAAACAATAATTGTCCTAAAGGAACCACAATAGAAAGTACTAATTGAACAAGTCCGGTAACAAAACTTTTTTGTTTAATCGCTTGAAAAGAAAGTCCAACTGCGACTAATACTCCAACCCAATATAATAGCCAAACAATATTCATAACTATACTCCTCCTATTCTCATTATAACATAAAAAATTTATTTTTACCTCTTCTTTTGCATTTTTCCAGAGAAAAAGAGTAAATTTTTTTCGCAAAGAAATTTGATATAATTACTGCATAATAAAAAGGTGGTATGTAGTAATGAATAGACAAATGAGAAGAAATTTGAGAAAAGATAAAGATCTAGTAAAAGAATTATATTCTATAATAATTAAATATTTACCTAAACTACTAGATATGTTTGAAAAACTAACTGATGTCAGAAATCAAAGTTATGTTTCCTATAAAATGAAGACCATTTGTGTTACTCGTCTTTTTAGTCTTCTTTGCGGATTAACCACTATGACTGACATTTCCTCTGATCACTTTAACTCCGACAATTGTATTAAAAACTTATCTAAAATTTGTGGTCAAAAATTAGAAGAACTTCCTTATTGGGAAACTATTCAAGACGTATTCATCAATATCAATATTGATGAATTGAGAAATATCCAAAAATACATCGTTAAAGCCTTAATTCGTTCTAAAATGTTTGACAAATTTAGATTTAACGGATGTTTTCAATTATTATTTGACGGTACTGGTTTATCTAATCATAATTACAATTTAAATAATAATTGCCTTACTAGAAAACACAGAGATGGGAAAATTTCTTATTATAAATATGTCTTAGAATGCAAACTAGTAGTTGGGAATATTGTTATTAGTTTAGATTCTGAATTTATTGAAAACGAGAAAATGCTAACTGACAAACAGAAACAAGACTGTGAAACAAATGCTTTTAAAAGAATGATTACACGGATTAAAAAGAATTATCCTAAATACAAATTTATTATTACTGGTGATGCTCTTTATGCGACTTCTCCGATTATAAAATTATGTGAGAAATATAATTGGTACTATATCTTTAATTTAAAGCCAGATAGATTAAAAGAAATTAATGACTACTTTGAAGGTAATATTATTTTTCAAAACGAGTCTGCTATTGGCAATTACTATCTATCTACTGGGATTCAATATAAAAATTCTATACTTAGTGCTTTTAAATATATAGAAACTAAAAAAGGAAAACTCACTACTTTTAGATATATTAGTAATTTAGATATTAATGATTCAAATATAGAAACAATTGTTTCTTTAGGTAGAAGAAGATGGAAAATCGAAAACGAAGGGTTTTATACTCAAAAACACAGGACTTTTAATATATCTCATTTAAACAGTAGAAATGATAATGCTATGAAAGTTCACTATTTCTTTATTCAATTTGCCCATACGATAAGACAATTATTAGAACAAGGTAATCTTTTGATTAAATCTTTAAAACTCAAAATAAAAGAAGTAAGTCGTTGTCTCCTAGATACACTTACTTCCACAATCTCAGATCTTAACAATATAGAAACTAACTTTCAGTTAAGATTTGATGATTAAATTATACACCATTTGTTCTTTGAAATCACTACTTTTTGAAAAATTTTTTTTAAAACCTGTACTGGTTCTTTTTGTCGTGACATAAAATCTGTTGTTTTGAGAAGAAAAAAAACAGACAAATTCATTTTTTAATAAATTTAATCTATTTTTTTATTAATTATTTTTACTCTTTTTTACTGATTAAATAAAAAATAGTTGACAATTCTATTCTTTTCTTGCTATACTATATGAGTATAAAATTACTATGACTTTGTATGAGTCATGGCGGAAGGAGAAAGAGTATGAAAAAAGGAATTCATCCAGAAACACAAGAAACAAAAGTTAAATGTGCTTGTGGAAATGAATTTACGGTAATTTCAAATCAACCAGAAATTCATTTAGAAGTATGTGATAAATGTCATCCATTTTATGTAGGAAATGGAAATGTAACAACACGTAAAGCTGGAAATGTAGAAAAATTCAACCGTAAATATGGTTTAGATAAAGAAGCAAAATAATTGCTTCTTTTCTATTTTATTGACAAACAAAAATAAAATGTTAAAATAAAAATGTTTTTACAGGAGATGATAATATGAAAACAAGTATGTATGTTTTTGATAAAAATTATATGAAGGATGAAATGGAAAGTATTAGTGCAGAAATTCATGACAAATGTTTTTTTGATGAAATGAAAAAAATATATGATAAAAAAATTAATATAACTGACAATCCAGATTTAAAAAAGGCAATTGATTTAATTGATGAAAATTATTCTATTGGAAGTTATGAAAAATTTTTCTTAGATTATATTCATAATACGTTACCAAATGATAATAAAGCTACGAAGGATTATTTAGTTGAATGTTATATTATTGAAAAATTAATGGAAGTTGGAAAACTAGCTTCAATTCAAGAATGTAAAACAAATGATTCTATTTTAAGAGAAGTAGAAGATACTGTTACGAATCAAGGTCCATATCATCTAATTCAAATGTTTCATAATCCAGAAAAAGAATATGATATGATGAAATTATTTGTGGATTATGAGTTTCGAAATACAAATTTAAAAGATAATGAATTATTAGATTCTTTAGAGGATACAAAAAGGAATATTGAATTTTATTATGCAACAGAAATTTATAAAAGAGAAATCCACCAAAAAAGAGATTATTTATTAAATCGTTTAAATTGGTTGTTAGAAAATCAACAAGCATGGCAAACATTAAAATTTATTGATTCTTTAGAATACAAAGCAATAATTTGTGAATTAAAAGAATATAATAAATTAGGATTTGATGATGTTATCATTCCAATTGAAAGTTTAAAAAAGATACTCGCTTCTTTATTAACAACGGATACATATTATGTGAACCAATTAACAAAAAAGAAATAAGATAACATATCTTATTTTTTTATTTTACGATAAATTTTTTTCGCAACAGGTAATAATTTTTCAATTGGATAATATGTTAATTTATTAATAATTAAATCATATTCTCCAGCATATTCCCATACGATTGCATTAAATTTTGATTTGAAACTAGTTAAATGATCATCGAGTGTTCCTTCCACTCCACCAAGGTTACAATACTGACAATTTTGTTCTAGCGAAAACTTACAAATATCATAAACTAATCCATACGAAACATTTAATTTCGCAAATTTTAAATCATTACCGGCATATAAATATTCACTTGTACGGATACCATGTTCGTTTTGTGGTAAAATTACCAACGAAGCAGATAAATTTATAATTTTATTACCTTTTTCTATTAAATCTTCTACCTCTTTTGTTTCACTTTCTTTTCCTTTTTCTTGAAGAAATGTCAAATATTGACATAAATCTAACTTTCCAAAGAAGAGATAAGCGTTAAATTTTTCCATAATATGTGTAAAGTATTCTTTATTTCGTAAAGCAATTTTTTGTCTTGCTTCTGTTTTCTCGATAATTTCCATAAATTCATCTAGTTTAGAAATATCATTCGTATGTTCAAAAAATACACCACGATTCGTATGATAATTTCCTAAGTAATCACGCACTCTCTTTTTAAAACTCGTTTTAACTTCTTGTTCAGTACAAAGAGTTCCGTCTAAATGAACAAGTGGAATACTCATATTAAATCTAGGTTGTTGTGATTGGTCTATTTTCATCGTAAATCCATGATGATGAAATCCAGCTTGTAATAAATTTTTATGTTTTATTTGATAGTCATTAGAATAATATTTTGGAACATCAAATGTTTCATTTTTTTCTATATCTTTAATACTAAATTCACGAACACAAAAATATGGATCAATTTTAACTGAATAAGCATGATGCTTTTTTGCTAGTTTCTTAAGTTCTTGTGTAAAAGTTGATACAATTTCTTGATTCGTAAAATCAGTAACAAATCCACGAGGAATATAAAATAATTTAATTCCCATAGGAAACGTTCTAATTAAGATAAGACATACTCCAACCAATTTATTATCTTGGTATAATCCACAGTGGAAATGATCCCAATCTACTTTAATATCCCCCCAATTATATTCTTGCATAAAAGAAACAGAATTATTATTCTTAATAAACTCTGTATATTCTTTTGGTGATAAATTTGTTTTAAAAGTGTATTTCATAAATCACTTCCTTACTAATTTTTTAATTGTTTGTTTTAATTTTATAGATCGTTTAAATGCTTGATAATGCTTTCCAATCGGTAATTCATATTCTCCAATGGTTTCTTCTACGTATCCATTAAATCCCTTTTTAAATTCATAAATACCATATTCTGGATGATGTTTATCAAAGTTTCCACTAATACCATAAAAATTATATTTTTTATAACCATGAGTAATTCCATATTGAATCATATCCCATTGAATAGCATATTGACCGTTAAACATCATATATTCACCTTTTGTACCACTGAATAAGTAAATAATTTCATCTCCAACAGTCATAAACATAGCCCCAGATAAAATAAGAATATCGTCTTTGTTTTCTTCATGTATCTTTTTTGCTTCCGCTAATCGTTTTTCTAAACTTTGCATTAAAATTTTTAAATCTTTTACTTTTCCTCGATTACTAGGTGAATCAGGTAATTCTTTTATTTTATTTACTGCATCGTCTAATTCAGTTGTTAGTTTTTTCATATAATCTGCTAAATTAATTTCAGCTAATAAATAACGAATTTCTTGTTTATCATGAAATAAGCGATACATATCTTCATAGTAATGAAGTGGTTTATCCATAAAACTTCTTCTTTCACTAGTAGATTCTGTAATAGCTTTAAACTTATTTAATTCTTCTAACCCTAATTCTCGAACAGTAACTCCAAATTCATGTGTTTTTTTAATACGACTACGAGTGTTTGCTTTCATTTCTTTTAAAATTTGTTCAGCACTTTTTCCATCTATATCTAAAGAAAATGCCCATACAATTTGTTCGTCATGTTCTGATTTAATAAATCCAAGACGTTCTAATTCTGTTATGACATTACGATTGTCAATTCCATTTTCTACGATATCTCCATTAATATCACGTTGTTGTTTAATTAAATACGGATCAATGCGAAGAATATAGCCATCTCTTTGTTGGATGTATTGTTTTAATTCCGTAACAAAAAATTGTAGTAATTTTGTATTTTGATAGTCTAGCAATAATCCACGAGGAGCATAAAATTCTAGATGTCCTCTAAATTCAGGCTTACTAAGTAACATGGAAGCAGCAATTACTTTATCATTTTCTTTTACTCCTACAAAATGAGTAGCCCAACCATTCGATTTTCTTAATTTTCCAATTTCTGGAGTTTGTAAAAAAGTTTTTAATGGACTAGTATTAAAATATTCTCTAAATTGTTCTTCTGATAGTTCTGTAAATTTCATATTATCCCTTTCTAATACTTTTTAATTTTCCATAAACGGCAAATGAAAAATGATAGAAGTGATACATAGGTTTAGAAATAATAAGATCAAATTCACCAATGTATTCATCTACAACGCCACCAAAACCTCTTTTAAAATCATATAGTCCATACATTTCATCTTTTTTATTAGAAAAATTACCGCTAATACCATAGAAATTATATTTTTTATACCCATGTTCGATAGCGTAACGAATCATATTCCAATTGGTAGTATAAGGACTTAAAAAATCCATAAATTCTTTATATGCACCACCAAATAAAGATAGAATTTCACTTCCATGAATCATAAAAATGATTCCACCTAAAGTAATTACTTCTCCGTGTTTTTCTAATAATGATTCTACTTCCTCTTTCTTTTTTTCTAATCTCTTAATATTATTTTCACATTCTGTTATTTTTCTATTTGTTTTTTCTAAATTTAAATTTGGTTTCTTATTTTCAATATCTTGTTTTTTATTTTTAATTATTGTTTGATTTTCTTTAATTTCTTTGTTTATACCTTCTAAATGATTTTTTAAATTTAACTCGGCTACTAATATTTTTGCATTTTCACCAAGACATTCCAACATGCTTTCATAATATTCTAGAGGTCTATCAATAAAGTTTCTTCTATCTGCAGTATGTTGCATAATCTTTTTAAATACATCGACTTCATCTAGCGTAATTTCTCTAGTTGTGATTCCTGTTTTTATGTTTTTACGAATAATTTGTCTCGTTTTAGATTCCATATTTTTTAAAACTTCATCTTCCGTTTTACCATCTAAATATAGCGCAAAAGCCCATCTAGGTTGTAAATCTTCCATTCCAAGTGTAAGACCATTATGATGATATTCTAATTGTTTTAATTTATCAATCACATGTGAATGGTCAATTCCATCTTCTACAATTTCTCCATTAATATCACGTTCATGGTTAATAACGTAAGGATCAATTTTTACAAAAATAGCTTTTCTTTTCTTTGCAAACTGTTTTATTTCTTTGGTAAATCGTTCTAATAGTTTATCATTTTCAAAGTCTAATAAATATCCTCTAGGAGAATATAATAGACAATATGGTCCAAATAAATGTTTTTCTAATAATAATGCGGCTGCATAAATTTTTTTATCATCTTTTAATCCTACGATATGATAATTCCATCCATATCGTTTTTTTAATTCTCCCCATCCAACCATTTGGTGAAAAGTACCACATGGATGTGCTAATGAAAATTGTTCAAATTCTTCTTTTGTTAAGTTGGTAAATTTCATAAATATTACCCTTTCTATATAATTTCCTACATATATAGTATAACGATTATCCCTAGTTTAGTCAATGAACCAAAGGGAATATAACCAGTCAATTCGTTTATTCTTATTATAATACGATAGTGTGAAAAATCTGTCGAATGCTTTCTTTTTACTTTAGAATGTAGTATACTAAACACGAGGTGATAGGATGAAGATTTTTATCGCAAGTGATCATGCTGGATATGAATTAAAAGAAGAAGTAAAAAAAGAATTAATGAAATCATATGACGTAGTCGATTTAGGAACAAATTCCGTTACATCAGTTGATTACCCTAACTATGCAATTCCATTAGGAGAACAAGTTGTAAAAGAACAAGGAAAGGGAATTTTAATTTGTGGAACTGGAATTGGAATGAGTATCGCATGTAATAAAGTAAAAGGTGTTCGTTGTGCCAAAGTAGATAATTTAGAAGAAGCAAAATTAACTAGATTACATAATGATGCAAATGTTATCGCATTATCTTCTCATACGGATTATCAAAATGCGATTCAATACATTGATACTTTTTTAACAACACCATTTTCTATGGAAGAACGTCATCAAAGAAGAATTCATGAGATAGAGGAATACGAAAAATAATATGAATGTTAAATTGTTATTATATTTTATTGCGTTACCACTATCAATATGGGGATTGGAAAGTATTAACTTTGAAAAATTTCTGAAGAAGAATCGTACTGTTCAAGTACAAGTATTGTATTTTTTATGTAGTTTAGCATTATCTTATTTAGTTGTTAATTTTTGTTATGACGTATTTTTAAATTCGGCATTCATTTAAAACAGGAATTGAAATTCCTGCTTTTTTTGGACAAAAATCGACTAAAACACTTGTTAAAATCATATTAAGATTGTAGGTGATTACATGAAAAAAATAGTTATCATAACCATTGCCATTCTACTAATTCCATATCTCGTTATCTCTTTATTTAAAAAAGAAGAAGAAATAAAGTTTTATTATAATGAAAATCAGATTGTGAGGGTAAAACGTGAAAAAACGGGGAACATAGAACGTGTTCCATTTGAAGTATATATAAGAGGAGTTCTATCATCTGAAATGCCGACAAGTTTTCATATTGAAGCTTTAAAAGCACAAGCAGTAGCTGCAAGAAGTTATGTTTTGACAAAAATGGAACAAAATAAAAATAATCCCTACGATGTAGTAGATACAGTCAGTAATCAAGTTTATTTGTCAGACGAAGAATTAAAAGAAAAATGGGGAAAAGATTATGTAAAAAAAATGAATAAGGTTACGACAGCAGTAAATGAAACCAGTGGGGAATATTTAGAGTACAATGGGGAAGTTGCTGAAGCATTTTTCTTTTCTACTAGTACAGGAAAGACAGAAAATGTTGAAGAAGTGTTTAGCGAAAAATTACCATATCTGAGAAGTGTAGATTCTACATGGGATAAAGAAGTATCTCCAGTTTATGAAGTAGAGAAAAAATTTTCATTACAAGAATTTTATCAACTACTTGGATTACAGTATCAAGATAATTTAGAAGTGAAAATCACGAAGACGACATCAACAGGAAGAGTAAAAGAATTACAAATAAATGGAACTATTTTTAGTGGAAATACGGTTTATCAAAAATTAAAATTGCGTTCTACTTTTTTTAAAATTGAAAAAAATGGAAATGAAGTGATTATTACAACGAGAGGATATGGTCATGGTGTAGGAATGAGTCAATATGGAGCAGAAGGAATGGCAAAAGAAGGCTATACATACGATCAAATCTTAAAGCATTATTATCAAGGAATAAATATTAAAAAAATGTAATTTTATTGGTATAAATCATAAAAATTCGTTCACACTCTTAATAGAGGTGAAAAAAATGGTAAAAAGAAGATTAAAAAAATCAGTAATTCCACTATTTTATGCATTAGCGATTGTCGCAGTATTAGGGTGTACTTATTTAATAGAACGAGCTATGAACACAGAACAATTTAAGGATGAAGATCATTATGGACATGTAAATAAAACAGTTTTTGATGATAGTACACCAGTAGTTGATGAGGAACAAGTAATTATTCGCCCTTATAAAGATGCAGATATTAAAATTGTAAAAAATTATTATGATTATAAGGGAACAAGTGAAGAACAACAAAATTCCTTAATTTATCATGATAACACATATATTCAAAACAGTGGTGTTGCATATGGAGGAAAAGATAATTTTGAAGTTATTAGTATTTTAGATGGAACTGTAGTAGACGTAAAAGAAGACAAATTACTTGGTAACATTGTACAAGTGAAACACGCCGATGAATTCATTAGTGTTTATCAAAGCTTAGGGAAAGTAAATGTTAGTAAAGGTGATACAATCAAACAAGGGGATGTAATCGGAACAAGTGGAACTTCCAATATCTCTAAAGAATTAAATAGTCATCTTAATTTTGAATTAATCAAAGATGGACAAATTGTGAACCCTGAAGAATATTATGATAAAATGCCAAGTGAAAAATAGAGCGTGATTGCTCTATTTTTTAGGTATAAATATCTTTCTAATCAGTAAACTGTATTAGAGGTGTTTATATGAACTTTATTATACAAGAAAGAGTGTTAAAAGAGGCAAATTATATGATAGAAACAGAAAAAACAGTGAGAGAAATTGCAACATTTTTTCAAGTATCGAAAAGTACAGTACATAAAGATTTACATGAAAGATTAAAAAAAATAGATCAACTAATTTATCAAAAAGTAGATAAAATTATGAAATATCATTTAAATATTCGACATATACGTGGGGGAGAATCAACGAAAAAAAAGTATTTAAAAAAAGAAGAAATAGCTACAAAAAGATAACCAGTTATGATATAATAATATGACAGAAGAAATGAGGGTGAAAGAATGTTTGCAAAGGATATCGGAATAGATTTAGGTACGGCTAACGTATTAATATATATCAAAGGACAAGGAATTGTTCTAAATGAACCTAGTGTTGTAGCAATTGATTCAGAAACAAAAAGAGTATTAGCAGTAGGAACAGAAGCAAGAGAAATGTTAGGAAGAACTCCTGGAAGAGTAAAAGCAATTAGACCGATGAAAGATGGAGTAATTGTTGATTTTAATGTGACAGAAGAATTACTTTCAAATTTTATTCGTAAAGTAAATGGGAAGAGTTTATTTTCTAGACCAAGAATTTTAATTTGCTGCCCTTCTAATATTACCCAAGTAGAAAAAAATGCGATTAAAGAAGCTGCTGAGAGAATTGGTGCGAAAAAAGTATTCTTAGAAGAAGAACCAAAAGTAGCTGCTGTTGGAGCTGGATTAGATATTTCTAAACCAAGTGGAAATATGGTAATTGATATTGGAGGAGGAACAACAGATATTGCTGTATTATCATTAGGAGGAATTGTAAATAGTGCTTCTGTAAAAGTAGCTGGAAATAAGTTTGATAGCGATATTGTAAAATATATTAAAGATAAGTATAAATTATTAATTGGAGATCGAACTGCTGAAGAAATTAAACTTACGATTGGAAATGTATATCCTACTGATCAAGAAGAAAAAATGGAAGTAAGAGGAAGAGACTTAGTAACAGGACTTCCACATACGATTACATTAAGTTCAAATGAAGTAGAAGAAGCATTAAGAGAAAGTATCTATATTTTAATTCATCAAACAAAGAGTGTTTTAGAACAAACTCCACCAGAATTATCAGCTGATATTATTGACAAAGGAATTGTAATTACTGGAGGAGGAGCATTAATTAAGGGATTTGATCAATTACTTGCTCATGAATTAAAAGTACCAGTATTTATTGCAGAAAGTCCACTTACTTGTGTTGCTGAAGGAACAGGAGTATTATTAGATAATATTCATTTGATCGAGAGATAAGGAATATCAATAATTTATTGATATTTTTTTTTATATTGTGTTATAATAATAATGGATTTGTGGTGAAGTTATGATAGAACAAGATTTATTAATTAGAATTATATGCATGGTGTTAACAACATTTGTTTTTGTATTATTGATTACACCATATATTAAAAAGATTGCCGTTCATGTTGGCGCACTAGATATGCCAAATGCGAGAAAAATTCATAAGGAACCGATGCCAAGACTTGGAGGACTTGGAATTTTCTTTGGATTTCTACTAGGATATATGATATTTGGAACGCATAGTGCGATTATGAATTCAATTTTAATTAGTAGTTTTATTGTCGTATTAGCAGGAGCTGTTGATGATATTAAACCATTAAAAGCAAGTGTAAAATTTATTGCGCAATTAGTTGCTGCTTGTATCATTGTTTTTTATGGTAATATTTTACTAAAAGATATTAGTGCTTTTGGAATTTATATTGACTTTGGTATTTTGTCTATTCCACTTACAATTTTCTTTATCCTAGGATGTATCAATTGTATGAATTTAATTGATGGAATGGATGGATTGGCCGCAGGAATTAGTGCAATCTATTTTTTAACAATCGGTATTATCGCAGTTATTCAAAGTAAATTTGGATTAGACTTTGTATTAACTTTTGTAATGTTAGGTTCTACGTTAGGATTCTTAGTGCATAATTTTAATCCAGCAAGTATCTTTATGGGAGACTCTGGTTCAATGTTCTTAGGACTAATTATCTCCGTAATTGCGTTACTAGGATTTAAAAACGTAACAATGACTTCTATTATTATTCCATTGCTACTACTAGCAATCCCAATTTTAGATACTTTATTTGCTATTTTACGTAGATGGTTAAAAGGTGAAAGTTTATCAAAACCAGATAAATTTCATATTCATCATCAATTATTAAAAAGAAATTTATCACAACGAGCTACTGTTATTTGTATTTATATTATTAATTTATTATTTGCGTTAGCTTCTATTTTATATATCTTAAAGGATAGAACATTAGGTTATATTGTATATGCAATCCTATTTATCATTGTTGCAGTATTTGTTCTTAAAACGAATGTTGTATTTGAAAATGAAGTAGTAAAGAAAAAAATTAAAGATAAGATATTTAAGAAAAAAGAAGATAATACAGAGAAAAATGAAAAACAAAAAACAGAAGTAGTAAAAGAAAAGACTGAAAAAACAAAAGAAAAGAAAAAGACGAACGCATCAAAAAACAAAAAAAGTAATAAAAAGAAAAAATAGAACTTTGAGTGAATGATCAAAGTTCTTTTTGTATAAATCATGTTTCTTTACACATACTAATGATGGTGATAACGATGCATGAAATAGTATCAGATATTGTAAATACCAATTGGCTAGAAGTAATGGATGTTGTTATAAGAAGTATCATTTCACTTATTACTTTATTTTTAGTGACAAAAATGCTTGGAAAAAAACAAGTTTCACAATTAAGTTTATTTGATTATGTAATTGGTATTTCAATTGGTAATTTTGCTGCTGAAATGACTTTTAATGTTGATTCGCAATATATGAATGGAATTGTTTCTGTGCTAATATTTGGTTTAGTTGCCTATTTAGTATCGATATGGACAATGAAGAGTATTTGGTTACGTAGATTTTTTATGGGTACGCCAACGGTAATTATACAGGATGGAAAATTATTAGAGAAAAATATGAAAAAGGTTCATATTGATGTCAATGATTTACTAGAAGAGTGTCGTGGTGGTGGATATTTTGATTTAAATGAAATTGAATATGCGATTATGGAAGTAAATGGAAAACTAAGTATTTTACCAAAACCAGAATATAAACCATTAACGGTAAAAGATATGAAATTAAAAGGTGAAAATCAAGGGTTATGTGCGAATGTTGTGATTGATGGCAAATTAATGTTAAATAACTTGAAAAATATGAATAAAGATAAAAAATGGCTCATGCATGAATTAAAAGTAAAAGGGTATCGTAATGTAGAAAATATTTTACTTGCAACGTTAGATATGAATAATAAAGTTACAATATATGAAAGAAATAAAGAAGAAAAGATAAAAGATGTTTTAGAGTAGATTTCTTTTCTTTTTTTTGATATACTCATTAAGGTGATAATATGACAACACATTTTTGCGCATCAGCAATTTTAATTGATCCAACTTCTAAAAAGATTTTGTTGGTTCATCATAAAAAATTAAAAAAATGGGTACAACCAGGTGGACATATTGAGCCTGGAGAAAATCCAGAAGATGCTACATTACGTGAAATATATGAAGAAACTGGATTGCATGCTGAGCTACTCGGTGAAAGATTTCCAACAGAACATGATTTTATCAGACCACTTGGAATTCAAAGAACAGTAAAACCGAATGGAGATATCTATATCAGTATCATTTATCCGGCGATTCCGTTAGAACGAAAAATAGTAGAATTAAATTGGGAAGAATCGAACAGCATTGGTTGGTTTACAAGAGAAGAATTAGATCATATCGATGTTTTTGATGATATTTTAATAAGCTATGATTATGTAATAAAGCATTATTTTCATTAAAAAAAATCCATTCTATACAAGATTGGATATTTTTTTTCTTACTTTTCGCTTCATTTTATTCACTGTTTTTTTTCGATACTTCTTATTAAAGATAAATAAGAGAATTATGATAATAACAGTAATAATCAAACACGCGATTTTGATATATTCTTTTGTTTGAATTAAGGAATCGTTCCATTTTCCTTTTTTTTCTAGTTTTGCTAAACTTTCTTCTTTTTGCAATTCTTTTGTATATTTATAATCATCATAGAGATATGCTACTTCGGCATAACCTTTTTGAATTAATTCTTTTTGTAAAAGAGAATCATCAACAAAAACCCAAGCAAGATGACGATTGTATTTATCCGTTTTTTCTTTTCCATCATATTCTAATTCAATTTTTTCTGCGTTTTTTAATTTATTACACGTATAGTTACTTGCTTCTTTTCCAAATTGTTCTTCTCCTTTTTGTGGATGTTTTGTTTCAGGAGTATCAATCGCTAGAAAACGAACCGTAACTTCTTTTTCATTTAGAATTACTTTTGCTGTATCACCATCGACACATTTGGAAAAAGCAACAGTTACTTTGTTGGAATCTGCATAAGTTATTGGTATAAATAAGAAGAACAGTAATATACTAATCATTATTTTTTTCATATAACCACCACCTTTATTATATAATAAACGACAATGAAATTAAATATAATAATGTAAAGAAGCTGTAAAAACAAAAATTGATATAATTCATAAAAATATTACCTTTTTCCCTATAATTTGACAAAATATTTTTCTGTTGTATAATAAGTGCGAAACAAGGTGAAAGAAATGATATTAAATAATTCAATAGAATCTTTAAATAATGAAACAGAAAACTTTATAGCAATTTATGAATATTTGTCAAAAGAAAAAATTGATAAAACATATTTATTTTCTAATATGAAACATATTCAAAAATTTTATATACAACTGGTCACTCTAGTAGAAAAAAATGAAAATATTTTCGATAATAAGGAAGTTTATACAAATCTATTAAATAGAATTGAACAAGAAATTTTACTATTGAATCAATTAGAGGATTATACACAGTTAGCAATTCAAAAGGAAAAAGAACAAAATAATTTGTTAATCGTGACACCACAAATATTGAAAAATGCTAAAGCAGGATCTAATTATAAAACAAATTCTAGCTATCCAATAAATCGAAAAAAACATATTCTAAGCAATATTAGAATATCTTATTATACGTTTCAAGTAAGTTTTAAAAATTTAGAATGGGTTTTAGTAGATGAAACAACGAAATCTCATTCCTTTCAAATTGCAGAATATATGTTGCCACACTTATTAGGAATTGAATTATCAGAGGAATTGTTAAATTATTTTTCTTTAAACAATAAAAATTTTCCAAGAAAAACGGGAGATATAAATCATAACTTAATATTAAGAATTATGACTGACAAAAAAAATTACGCAAAATTAGCTGAAGTAAATCCGAAAACGAAAAAGTGTCATTTTAATTTTGGTAAGTTAAGTACGAAAAACTATATTTTTCAACAATTTTGTGATTTTAATCAACCAAAACAAATTGTCGTAGGTGGTCACAAGAAAAATAGTGCATTGAAATCTGATTTTTTTGTCTTAAAACCATCAATGTTGAAAGAACATTATTGTTGTATGGGATTTGCTAAATCAAATGATAGTAGATATGCTGAATCATCATTATTAGTAAAAAATAATGATTTAGAAGGAAAAAATCATTTAATTACTTCGATTTATAAAAACGTAAAAGAGGAAAAAGAACAATATAAACCTGTTGCTATCTATTCTGTATCCGAACAATTAAATTTATTATCAAAAATGTTTGATAATGATAGTTTTGGAACGCTTGGTGATGTGAATTTACTTCGTTATTATCATGATACATTGACAACATCTGAAGAATTCAAAAAATTGCCTACAAAAATTGAAAATTTAGTCATGGGTGCTAATCAAAAGAAAAAATAAAATATTTACATAAATTATAAAAATATGATATAATAGACCAGTTATTAAGGACGAGGGAAGTGTTTGTATGAGAAAAATTAGAAATATTGCGATTATTGCCCATGTAGACCACGGAAAAACAACATTAGTGGATAAGATGCTTAAAATGTCAGGGACTTTTAGAGAAAATGAAGATCTTAGCGATTTATCAATGGACTCTAATGCGATTGAACGTGAAAGAGGAATTACGATTCTAGCAAAAACGACAGCCATCGATTATAAAGATTACCATATTAATATTTTAGATACACCAGGACATGCTGACTTTGGTGGAGAAGTAGAACGTATTATGAATATGGTAGATGGTGTATTATTAGTAGTAGATGCTTATGAAGGAACAATGCCACAAACAAGATTTGTATTAAAGAAAGCATTAGAAGCTGGAGTTGTACCAATTGTTGTAGTAAATAAAATTGATAAACCAGCAGCTAGACCAACAGAAGTAGTAGATGAAGTAATGGATTTATTCATTGAACTAGGTGCTGACTTAGAACAATTAGAATTCCCAGTAGTATATGCATCTGCATTAGCTGGAACAACGAGTTTAGATCCTGATATTACAACACAAAAAGAAACAATGGATCCAATCTTAGATATGATCGTAGAACATATTCCAGCACCAGATACGGAAACAGAAGGTGGATTACAATTTCAACCAGCATTATTAGATTATAACGATTTCGTTGGAAGAATTGGAATTGGTCGTATTAAAAGAGGAAAAATTAAAGTAAATGAAATGGTATCTTGTGTTAGATTAGATGGAAGTATAAAACAATTCCGTGTACAAAAGATGTTTGGATATGTTGGATATAAAAGAGTTGAAATTAAAGAAGCAGAAGCTGGTGATATTATCGCAATCGCTGGACTTCCAGATATAGAAGTAGGAGAAACAGTTTGTACAGTAGGACAAGAAGAAGCATTACCATTACTTCGTATTGATGAGCCAACATTGCAAATGACATTTGGTGTTAATACTTCACCTTTTGTAGGACGTGAAGGAAAATTATTAACAGCTCGTAAGATAGAAGAAAGATTATTAAAAGAATCAGAACGAGATGTAAGTTTAAAAGTAGAACCAAATGATTTAGAATCTTTTATTGTATCAGGACGTGGAGAACTACATTTATCAATTTTAATAGAAAATATGCGTCGTGAAGGATTTGAACTTCAAGTATCAAAACCAGAAGTTATTATAAAAGAAATAAATGGTGAACAATGTGAACCTTATGAAGATGTACAAATTGATGTGCCAGAAGAATATGTAGGAAGTGTAATAGAAGCGTTAGGAAATCGTGAAGGAATTATGGAAAACATGGCACACCATGAAAACCAAGTACGTTTAAATTATACGATTCCATCTCGTGGGTTAATTGGATTTTCAACAGAATTTATGACAATGACAAAGGGATATGGCTTAATTAATCATACATTTAAAGATTATCGTAAAATGGCTTCAAAAATGGTTGGAGAAAGAAAATTAGGAGTTTTAGTTTCTATGGAAAATGGAAAAGCTACTGCTTATGCATTAGGACAACTAGAAGATCGTGGAGTTATGTTTATTGAACCAGGTACTGAAGTATATGAAGGAATGATTGTTGGAGAACATTCTCATGACAATGATTTAGCAGTCAATGTTGTAAAAGGAAAGAAATTAACTAATACACGTGCATCAGGAAGCGATCACACAGTTGTATTAAAAAGACCAAGATTGATGTCTTTAGAAACTTGCTTAGATTATATCAATAGTGACGAATTAGTAGAAGTTACTCCAGCAGGATTCCGTTTAAGAAAGAAAATATTAAATACAGCTGAACGTAAAAAGAAAGAAGGAAAAAAACAAGCATAGGCTTGTTTTTTTATACATATAGATTATTCTTCGTCAAAAAATTTGGCAATTGGTACTTCTAATTGATCTGCTATCTGTTTTAGCGTATCAATCGAAATAGATTGATAAGTAGTTGATTCTAACTTTGCAATAAAACTTTCACTTAATAATAAACTTTCTGCTAATTCCCTTTGTGTAATTTTTTTCTTCTTACGATATTTTTTAATATTTTTCCCAATCACATTATAAATGTCATATTGCTTTTCTTTCATATCCATCACCTACTTCTATTTTCTCACATAGGACACTTCAAAATGATAGACGACTAGTCTATCTATAGTATGGTAAAAACTTAAATTTTTATAGTTTATTATTTTGATTTGAAATTCATAAAAAGTTGTGATATGATAGAATCATAATAGGAGTTGGTAAGATGAAACTAGAAGGAAAAGTTGCCGTTGTTACAGGTGGAGCAATGGGTAATGGAAAAGGAATTGTTGATGTATTTTTAAAATATGGAGCAAAAGTAATCATTTTAGATTATTCCGATAATTTACGTGATATTATTGCTGAATATCGTGAAAAACAATTACCAGTAGGTGCTTATAAAGTTGATATTCGTGATAAAAAGTTAATTTTTTCATGTATCAATGACATTGTAAAACGTTTTGGTAAAATTGATATTTTAGTAAATAATGCTGGTGTAGCAAAATTGATGCCATTCGAAGAGATGACTGATGAAGTTAGAGATTTTCATTTTGACGTTAACATAAAAGGAACTTGGAATGTATCACAAGCGGTATTACCATATATGAAAAAACAAAAATATGGTAAAATCGTTAACCTATCTAGTGTTACAGGACCTATGGTAGCAGATTCTGGAGAAGTTGCTTATGCGACTACAAAAGCAGCATTAATTGGATTTACAAAAGGTCTTGCTATGGAAGTAGTAAAAGATGGAATTACAGTAAATGCAATTTGTCCAGGATATATTATGACACCAATGGTAGAAGGAATTGCCAAAGATAGTAATGCCAATAATCCAGAAGAAGTAGTAAAAGGTATTGCTGCAGGAATTCCAATGGGAAGACTTGGTACAATCGAAGAATTAGGTGAATTAGCAGCTTTCTTAGCAAGTGATGAATCAAGCTATATTACAGGAACTAGTGTTGTTATTGATGGAGCAAGTACGTTACCAGAAACAATGAGTGTTGGAGTATAAAATAACAGAATTTCTGTTATTTTTTATTAACCTTTAGGATGTATCACCTCTGCGGTGATACAAAAAACCACTCGCTATGCGAGTGAGATTAATACTTAAGT
>CALVRW010000004.1 GCA_944358795.1 uncultured Bacilli bacterium
AACCTGTACTGGTTCTTTTTGTCGTGACATAAAATCTGTTGTTTTGAGAAGAAAAAAAACAGACAAATTCATTTTTTAATAAATTTAATCTATTTTTTTATTAATTATTTTTACTCTTTTTTACTGCTTGTTTATTATTCTGCTGGGAAAACACCATCAGCATTCATTGTGAATGTACCTGAAGCCATTGTTACTGTTGTTCCACTTGTAGCAGTTCCATTTGCATCAAATTTAATAGTAGCACTTTTTGGTTTTGTACCCTTGTAATCTACTCTCATAGAACCTGCTGCTCCATTATTGCTTTGTGCAGCTGTCCATGTACATGCATTAGCTCCACCAGCAATTGTACATTCTTTTGGTAACTGGAATGTTGGATCTAATGCCATTTGTTGCATTGCAGAAGTTTCAACAGCTTTTACAACTCCGTATGCAGCATCTCTGTCAGCACCTTTTTTCGCATTGTTAATTACATTCATAATTAATGGTGTTGCGATTAGGGCGATTACAGCTAAGATTACGATAACTGCTAAAAGTTCGATCAATGTGAACCCCTTTTGATTTCTTTTCATTCTTTCACCACCTTTTCCTATCCTAAAATTAATATATCATATAATTATAATATTATCAAGGAAAGATATTTTTTTATATTAAAAAATGTCATAAAACTTTTAAAAATAAAAAGAAGGTGCATTTTACTACCTTCTTTCATTTGTTACTTTGGATCTGCTGGGAAATTTCCGTTAGTATCCATTTCGAATTTTCCTTGACCTAATGTTACACTTGTTTTACATTCAGGACTAGCAACAGTTGTTGCAGTTCCATTTTCGTCAAAACAAATTTTTGCTGCACTTGGTTTTGTTCCTTTATAATCAACTTTTAAACTACCTTTTGTTCCACCAGAAGATGTTTCGTCCCAATCACATGCAGTTGCGTCAGCATTGAAATTACAAGACTTTGGTAAAGTAAACGTTGGATCTAATGCCATTTTTTGCATTGCTGAAGTTTCAACAGCTTTTACAACTCCGTATGCAGCATCTCTATCAGCACCTGTTTTTGCATTGTTAATTACATTCATAATTAATGGTGTTGCAATTAAAGCAATTACAGCTAAGATTACGATAACTGCTAAAAGTTCAATCAATGTAAACCCCTTTTGATTTTTCTTCATTCTCTCACCACCTTTTCCTATCCTAAAAATAGGATATCATAAAGTTAAATTATCTGCAATATTTTATCGAAAAAATTATCGGATTTGACAGTTTTTGCAACTATTATTACTATTTCCATAAAAAAAGAAATTATGTAAAAAAGAAATGATTTCTCATTTCTTAATTCAATTTTGTTAAAACAAGTTCTAATTCTTTTTCTTCTTTTTCTAAATTTTCACGTTCTGAAGCTACAATATGTTCTGGTGCTTTCGCAACATAATTTTGATTTGCCAATAATTTTTTACGGCGTTCAATAGAATTTTCTAAACGTTCTTTTTCTTTTTCTAAAATTTCACGTTCTTTTTCTTTATTTGCACTACCATCATAATATAATGTAATTACTTCATCACCAAATGTAATTTCAAAACGATCCATATTATCATTATTTGCGTCATTTAATATATCATTTTTATCTATTTTTAACATTTTGCTAATTATATTAATATTATCTGTAAAAATTGTACTATTTTGTACGAGATAATAATCCTTTCCTATATTGTTTTCTACTTTTAATTTTCTTACTTTACTAATAAAATCAATAATCAAATCCATATTTTTAGTATCTTTAAATTCCAAAGTATCATCTACAGTTGGATAAGAACTAATCATAATTGATTCTTCATGGTTTGGTAACATACCGTAAATTTCTTCTGTTACATATGGCATAAATGGATGTAACATTTTTAAAACGTTTGTAAGCACATAATGTAATGTTTCTCTTGTGCTATCCGTTGGATCTATTTTAGCAAGTTCAATATACCAGTCACAGAAATCATCCCAAATAAAGCGGTATAGTTCTGCTCCTACAACATGGAAATCATATTGATCCATATGTTTTCTTACTGTCGCAATTGTTTTATTTAATTTTTCTAAAATCCACTTATCACTAAGACTTAGATTTTCTAATTTACCAGTTGGTTGAAATCCTTCTAAATTTAACAGTACAAATCTACTAGCATTCCATAATTTATTAATAAAATTCCAAGTTGATTTTACTTTTTCTTCATCATAGCGTAAATCCATACCTGGTGCACTAGAAGTTGTTAAGAAAAATCTTAGTGCATCTGTTCCATATTCTTCAATTACATCCATTGGGTCGACACCATTACCAAGACTCTTACTCATTTTTCTTCCTTGTTTATCACGAACAAGTCCATGAATTAAAACATCTTTAAATGGGCGTTTCCCAGTAAATTCTAAAGATTGGAATACCATTCTACATACCCAGAAGAAAATAATATCATACCCTGTTACAAGTACATTATTTGGAAAATAACGATCCATTAATTCTGTTTGATTTGGCCAACCAAGCGTACTAAATGGCCATAACGCACTTGAAAACCAAGTATCTAATACATCACTATCTTGAACCCATCCTTCTTCTTTTGGTGCTTCTACTCCAACATATACTTGATCATCTTTATACCAAGCTGGAATACGATGTCCCCACCAAAGTTGACGAGAAATACACCAATCATGACAATCTTCCATCCAGTGATTTAATATCTTCTCAAAACGTTCTGGAACAAAGTTTACTTTACCATCTGTTTTTTGATTTTCTAATACTTGTTTTGCTAGAACATCCATTTTTACAAACCATTGTTTTGATAAATATGGTTCTACTGCTACTCCAGTTCTTTCAGAATGTCCTACAGAATGTGTCATTTCTTCAATTTCAATTAATAAATCTTGTTCTTTTAGATCTTTAATTAAGGCTTCTCTACAAGCAAAACGATCCATCCCTGCATATTTACCAGCATGCTCATTCATTGTAGCGTCAGGATTCATCACATTAATACGTTCTAGATTATGACGATTTCCTACTTCAAAGTCATTTGGATCATGAGCAGGTGTAATTTTTACGACTCCAGTACCAAAGTCCATATCTGCGTGTTCATCCCCAACAATTGGAATTAATTTATTTACAATTGGTAATACTACCTGTTTTCCGATTAAATGATTATAGCGTGTATCTTCAGGATTAACTGCTACAGCAGTATCTCCAAACAATGTTTCTGGACGTGTTGTTGCGACTTCTAAATAATCATTACTATCTTCAATATAATATTTCAAATGATAGAATGCTCCTTTATCTTCTTGATAAATAACTTCTTCATTTGATAGTGCTGTCATAGCTTCTGGATCCCAGTTAATAATTCTTTCTCCACGATAAATATACCCTTTTTCATATAATGTAACAAATACATGTTTTACTGCTTCACTTAGTCCTTCATCTAACGTAAATCTCTCTTTCGTATAATCGAGACTAAGTCCCATTTTTGCCCATTGTTTATGAATATTTTCTGCATATTCATCTTTCCAAGCCCAAGCATGTTTTAACCATTCTTCGCGATCCATCTCACGTGGTTTGATTCCCATATCTTTTAATTTTTTATCTACTTTAGCTTGTGTTGCAATTCCAGCATGGTCCATTCCTGGAACCCATAAAGCATCATATCCATCCATTCTTTTATAACGAATAATAATATCTTGTAATGTTGTATCCCATGCATGTCCTAAATGAAGTTTTCCTGTAACATTTGGTGGAGGTATTACAATACAAAATGGTTTTTTACTAAGATCACCAGAAGTAAAATAACCTCTATCTAACCAAGTTTGATATTTCCCCTCTTCTACTTTTTTAGGATTATACTTTGTTTCTAACATCTTATCGCATCCTTTCTTCTATATATTGTTGAATAATTTGATTCACTTCTTCAAAATAACTTTGATCTTCTAACTTATGATAAATAATATCAATGTATTCTTTTACTTGTGGTAATAGCATATCATAATGAATATCAAATACAAATGCTAAAATAGTAGCAATAAAATCATTTTTTCCTTTTCTATCGTTAGTATCAACTGTTTTTCTATTTCGAATTGCTTCCAATACGGCATTCGAAATTGGAACTTTTTCTGTTTCTGATTTAATACCACCTAATATCGCCATATTATAATAAATATCTAATTTGTCCATATCTCGAATAAAATAACAAAATTTCATTGTTACCTCATCCTTTACTTCCATAATCTCTTTCTTATTATGATTTTGAATTGCTTGTTTTATAATTTGATCATAGTTTCTTGTACTTGGAATAAAATAACGAATCAACTGTTTATCAAACAACTGTTCAACACTATAATCAGCATGATCAATACTTTTATGATCATTATAAGTATGATATACTTTCAACTGTTCAAATCTTCCTAAATCATGTAATAATCCAATGATTGAAGCCAACCATACTTCTTCTTCACTAAAATCTAACTTTTCAGCATATTTCTTACTTAATTCCATGACTCGAAGAGAATGATGATATTTTAATTGAACATCTGGATTACTAAGATCATAGTTTGATACATAATCATAAAATTTTTCTTTCATCTTACCAACTCCATAAAAAAACACATCCTAGTATAAGGACGTGTTAACGTGGTACCACCTTAATTTATATTGTATAAAACAATAACTCAAAGATTTAACGCATCAATACGTCACTTCTTACTATCATTTCAGAAGTGAAACTCCC
Organism: uncultured Bacilli bacterium; assembly: GCA_944358795.1. GTDB lineage: Bacteria > Bacillota_I > Bacilli_A > RF39 > UBA660 > MGBC107952. The sequence goes on from CALVRW010000004.1 coordinate 4,742, forward strand.
AAGCTACCTTCTAATATGTTTAAGATTCGTTTCCATCAACCACGAACTTTCTATTCATAAACAACATTATACTCCTCTTGTTCTTCGTTTTTCCAAGTAACTCAAGTATAACATAGATAAGATCCTAATTTCAAGTATCAGACAAAAAAAGAAGCATTATTTTGCTTCTTCTTTTTTCATAACTTCTTTTCCTTTGTATGTTCCACAATTCGTACATACTCTGTGTGGACGAATCGTTTCACCACAGTTTGGACATTTTGTCATTTCGTTTGCACTAATTTTGTAGTGAGTACGACGCATTCTTTTTCTAGTTTTACTAGTTTTTCTAAATGGTACAGCCATGATAACACCTCTTTCTTAAAATAAATCTTTTAATTTTTCTAATTCCGAGTTCGTTGATTTTTTCGTTTCCTTATCAGTTACGAATTTCCAACCGTCTCCTGCCATGGTTACCTCTTTAGCATCTTCGGCAACAACGCGTAAAGGAATTTCCATTAATATATTTTCCCATATAATTGGAAAAATATCAATACTATTTTCACTTTTTTTTGCATTTTCATCAATTTCATTCATTAAATCGTAGACATTCCCTTCTACTTCAATATGAAATGGATAAGCAACCGGTTTTAACGTGATAGCACATGGTAACATCATAGTGCCTTGAATTTCGATGGAAAGTTGATATTCATCTAAACTATCTAAAAATAAATATCCATCTACAACTACGTCTTTTAAATCCAAGAGTTCAGTTTGACTTAATAAATCTTTATTTACGATTAAATTTTCATGAAGTTCTAATTTTTTTGTACTTCTATTTTTTAATTTCGTTAAATCTATATTCATCATAACTATCACCATCTTTATTATATAAAAAAGAAAAGAAGTTTTCAACTAACGATTAAAAACTCTTACTTAATATTTTATGTTTTTCCTTTTCTTTTAAAATACGTTTATAAGTTACATAAGACATTAACTTTTTTTCTTTTGTGTCTTGGTTAATAACATCAATGAATGTTCCATTTTCATCTAACTCTTCATGATTAATTTTACAAATTTCTTCTACTTCAAACAAATCATAATATTCATCTTTCAACATTTGATAACCAGTTGTTACATCATATACCATATTATCTTTTAATACCCATGAACGATATAAAATATTATTAGGTAAATCTCCTGTTACATGCCCAGTTACCACATCTCCATCTATTTTTTTAGCTAAAAAATGACTTAAAGCATGAGAATCAGTATTAGAATAGTAAGTACTTTTATTAACTGTTACTTCTGGCATTTTTACTTGTGGTTTTACTAAATGAAATGTTCCAACTTTTGTTACAATTTCAATCATGTAATCATAAATAAAAACATTTAATAAGATTGAATATTCTTTTCTTAATTTCTTTATATCTTCAACAGTTAATGCAACACCATCTTCTAAGGATTTTGCTAATTCAATTACTTCTTTTGTAATTTGTTGTTTTTGATATGCAATATCAGTATTTAAAACTTCTCTTATTGCTTCATGATACATATTACGAATACCAGGAACACTTTCATCTAATGCTTTCATAAATTGTTTTCCATCAAGTGTTTTCCCTTCTGAACTATAAACTAAAGCATTAATAATATCATTTTTATATGTATAACCTAGTTCTTCTTTACATTCATCAATTCTATTTAATCCTTCTAATTTTCGTAATACAAGTTCACCAATATAAGTTAAGTAATGTCCAAATTGAGTCAAACAATCTTCATTTGTTTCATTATTATTTACTTTAATCATATTAAATTCATCATTATTTACATATACTTTGTTCTTCATATATAATCCCCTCTCAAGTGAAGAATATTATAGCAAATTGATAAAATTTGTCAACCTTCTCTACTTATGATATAGTATCGGTGGTGATGACATGGAAACAGTTGGAATTATTTGTGAATATAATCCTTTTCATAATGGTCACTTATATCATATAAATGAAGTGAAAAAAAGATATCCAAATGCGACTATCGTTTTAATTATGAGTGGAAATTTTACACAAAGAGGACATATTAGTATTTTAAATAAATGGGATAAAACTAAAATTGCATTATATTATGGAGTTGACCTAGTAATTGAATTACCATTCGTTTTTGCAACTCAAAGTGCTGATATCTTTGCAAAAGGTAGTATTGCTTTACTAAAAGCATTACACGTAGATAAATTAGTATTTGGTAGTGAATCAGATGCAGTTGAAAACTTGATTAAACTTGCCAATATTCAACTTTATAATACGCAATATGATATCTTAGTAAAACAATATTTAGATACTGGAATCAATTATCCTAGTGCAATGTCAAAAGCATTATTCGATGTTACTGGAAAAACAATTACGGCTCCAAATGATTTACTAGGACTTAGTTATGTAAAGGAAATTATAAGACAAGGAGCAAACATAGAAGCAATTACAATTGAAAGAACCAATCAATTTCACGACATCGCACTAACTAGTAATATTGTGAGTGCTAGTGCAATTAGAAATGCTTTAAAAGAACAAAAAGAAATTGATCAATATATTCCAGAGAAAACACAAGAATATTTAAAAACACAAGCAATTCACGAAGATTATTTTCCACTTATTCAATATAAAATTATTACAGAACCAAATACGTTATCCCAAATTCAAACTGTAGATGAAGGATTACAAACAAGATTAATAGAACAACTTTCTGATTCCTATTCTTTAGAAGATTTTATTAAAAGAGTGAAAACCAAACGTTACACATATAATAAATTAATGCGTATGAGTTGTCATCTTTTATGTAATTTCACAAAAGAAGAAGCAAAAAGAAATACAGAGATTCGTTATATTCGCGTTCTAGGAATGTCAAAATTAGGACAACTTTATTTAAATCAACAGAAAAAACAGATTGCTCTTCCAATTATTACAGCTTGTAATCAAATCAAAGATGAAATGTTAGATATTGAATATCGTACTAGTTGTATCTATTCTATGATTCAAAAACAAGATACTAGAAAACAAGAATTTTCAAAAAAACCAATCAGAAAAGAGAATGAATGATCATTCTCTTTTAAATTTCTTCAATTTTCATAAAGTTTGTTTTCTTTACTTCCATATGGTTTGGGAATCCCCCAGTAACAATAACTTTTGTTCCTGGTTGTAATTCTAATTTTTCTTTTGCTTGATTTAAACAAACATCTACTAATTCATCTGTTGTTTTAGAAAGTGGAATAATGACTGGATATACACCAAAATTAAGTGCTAAAGAGTGTGCTACATGTTCATTTGGACAAGCAGCTAAAATAAGAGAATTTGGTCTTAAATTACTAATTTTTTGAGCAGTATATCCACTTGTAGTAGCTGCAACAATTACTGGAATTTCTAAAGATTTTGTTGCTTCTACAATTCCACGAGCAATCGTACTTGGAATATCATTTACAAATGTTGTATGAACAGTTCCCTTGTAATCAATATATTCTTCTGTTACTTCACAAATACGAGCCATGCTTCTTACTGCATCTACTGGATACTTACCAGCAGTTGTTTCTCCACTTAACATAACAGCATCTGTTCCATCCATTACAGCATTCGCAATATCACTTGCTTCAGCACGAGTTGGACGAATATTCTTTTTCATAGATTCTAACATTTCTGTTGCTACAACAGCAATTTTTCCTTGTTCACGACATTTTTTAATAATCATTTTTTGTAATACAGGAATTTGTTCTAATGGCATTTCTACACCTAAATCTCCACGTGCTACCATAATACCATCACTTAAACGAATAATTTCATCAATGTTTTCAATTCCAGTTGTACTTTCAATTTTAGAAATAATTTTTAAATCTTCTCTTCCTTGTTCTTTAAAAATTGCTCTTGCTTCTTCTACATCAGATGGGTAAGAAACAAATGATAATGCTACATAATCTCCTTCATGTTGACATGCATAAATTAAATCTTCTTTGTCTTGTTCACTAATAAATGGAATATCTAATTTTACTCCAGGAGCACTTAAACTTTTCTTATTTCCAAGAACTCCTCCACGAACAATACGACAAGTAACTCCACCATCAGTATCTTTTGATTCTACAACAATTTCCATTAATCCATTTTCTAATAAAATGACATTCCCTGGTTTTAAACTATCTAATGCTTGTGGATGATTTACTGTAATTCTTTCTTCTGTACCTAATACATTTTCTTTTACAACACGAATTGTTTTTCCTTCAACTAATTGAATTTCATCATATTCTAACATACCACTTCTAAATTCAGGACCTTTTGTATCATATAAAATCGCAATATTTTTACCTGTTCTTTTTCTTACTTCATGAACAGAATTAACGACACCTTCACGTTCTTCCATTGTCGCATGAGAAAAATTAATTCTCGCAACATTCATTCCAGCAAGAACCATTTGTTCCATCACATCAGCTTTACAACTTGCTGGACCAATACTACAAATAATCTTTGTTTTTTTCATACTACTACACTCCCTTTTTTAACGCAATACAGTACTCATTTTAACATATTTTATAAAAAAAAGTAAACACTAAGTTGTTACTTTTGACATGTTGGACAATAATAAGTGCCTCTTCCACCTACTTTTGTTTTTAAAATAGTAGTATAACAATGCTTACATAGTTCTCCTTCTTTACCATGAACATATAATTCATGTTGAAATCTTCCAGTTACTCCTTCACTAGAAGTATAGCTACGAATTGTAGTACCACCTGCTTTAATAGCAAGTTCTAATACTTCTTTTGTATAGTGAATAATCTGTTTTAAATCATCATCCGTTAATTCTTTTGCTTTTTTCATGGGATTTAACTTACACAAGTATAAAATTTCATCTGCATAAATATTCCCAATTCCTGTGATAATACTCTGATCAAGAAGTACTGTTTTAATTGGTAATGTCTTTTTTTGATAACAAGTTCTTAAATAAGAAACGGTTAACGTATCATCCCATGGTTCTAATCCTAATTCATTCAGTGGTTTTGTAGTATTTAATTCTTCTTTTTTCACTAAATACATTCTACCAAACTTTCTTGTATCTTGATATCTTAGTTCAATCTTTTGATCTAACGTAAAAATAACATGTTCATGTTTTGTAATCGCATCTTCTTTCGTTCTAAAAAAATATTTTCCTTCCATTCGTAAATGACTAATTAATGCATCTTGATCTAATATAAAGATTAACCACTTTCCACGTCGTTTCATATCATGAATCGTTTGTCCTATGATTCTTTTTTGAAATTCACTAATCGATGGTGAAGCAACAATAGATGGATATAATGCTTGTACATCTGTAATTTTGTTCCCGACTAGTTTTCGTTTTAATGTCTCCTTTACTGTTTCTACTTCTGGTAATTCTGGCATGATACACCTCCTTTATTTCCTTATTATAACACAGAAAAAAGAGAAATTATTTTCTCTTTTCAATTTTTGTTTTACCACCCATATATGGTTGTAATGCTTTTGGAATATTGATACTTCCATCTTCATTTAAATTGTTTTCAATAACACCAATCATCCCACGAGGAGTTGCTAGAACAGTATTATTTAATGTGTGTAAATAGTATGTTCCATTTTCTCCTTTTGTACGAATACCAAGTCTTCTTGCCTGTGCATCAGATAAATTAGAGCAAGATCCTACTTCAAAGTATTTTTGTTGTCTTGGACTCCATGCTTCAATATCACAACTTTTTACTTTTAAGTCAGCTAAATCTCCACTACAACATTCAAGAGTACGAACTGGTACATCTAAGCTACGGAAAAATTCTACTGTATATTTCCACATTTTGTTATACCAATCCATTGATTCGGATGGTTTACATAGTACAACCATTTCTTGTTTTTCAAATTGATGAACACGATAAATTCCACGTTCTTCAATACCATGTGCTCCTACTTCTTTACGGAAACATGGACTATAAGAAGTTAAAGTAAGTGGTAGTTCATCTTCTTTTACGATTTGTCCTTTAAATTTACCAATCATAGAGTGTTCACTAGTACCGATTAAGTATAAATCTTCACCTTCAATTTTATACATCATCGCATCCATTTCTTCAAAACTCATAACACCTGTAACAACATCGCTACGAATCATAAATGGTGGAACACAATACATAAATCCTTTATCAATCATAAAATCACGAGCATAAGAAAGCATAGCAGAATGAAGTCTTGCGATATCCCCCATTAAGTAATAAAAACCATTTCCACTCGTACGTCCAGCACTTTCCTTATCAAGTCCATTTAATGCATTAATAATATCTGCATGATATGGAATTTCAAAATCAGGTACAATTGGTTCTCCAAATTTTTCAATTTCTACATTTTCACTATCATCTTTTCCAATTGGTACAGATGGATCAATGATATTTGGAATTACCATCATTTTTTCTTTTAATGATGCATTTAATTCTGTTTCTTCTTGTTCAATATCTACAAGTTGTTTATTGATTTCCACAACACGTGCTTTCATTTCGTTTGCTTCATCAATCTTTTTATCACGCATTAAAGTTCCAATCTTCGCACTTGTTTCATTTTTTTCTTTTCTAAGCTCATCACCTGTTTGTTTTAATTCTCTTACTCTTTTATCTAATTCAATGACTTCATCAACAAGTGGTAATTTCTTATCTTGAAATTTTTTCTTAATATTTTCTTTTACTAATTCTTTATTTTCTCTTACAAACTTAATATCTAACATGTTTTCTCTCCTATCTTTTCGAATCTATATTTTTGACCAGTAACATTGTCCTGTCTATTACGAACATCTACTTTTTCTATAAACATTGAAAGAGGTCTTACCCAATACGAGCCATCATGAATATATACGACCATATCTTCTAATGTCTCGGAATGTTTACAAACACAAACTACTTCTATGATAAATCCTTTAAAGTGTCTAAATTTGTCGTGTGGTTTTATTTCCATACTATCCTTCTTTCTAATAAAAAAAGAATGGTAACTTAAGGAGTGCAAAGCACGGTACCATCCTTTCTTTTCTTACTTTTGATAACGGCAATTGCCGGAAATGATTAATTTCTCTAGAAAGTAGATTCATAAAAGCTTGCTATTAGTTTGCACCAACCACTAATTCTCTTTGAAACAACTCTTTTATTACTAATCTTTCATCACAGATTTATAACTTGATTTTAGCACGCACAATATATAATTGTCAACGTTTATTTTTTTCCTTTTTTTCTTTTTGATATTCCATCAATACTTGGCTCATGAGTTTTTGATAACAAAGATTTTCTTTTTCTACTCCTCCATAGAACCCATTTATCATATCATTGAAATATTCTATATACCATTCTTCTGGGATTTTATATTGATAAATACTTTCTGAATGGTCTTTTAAACAATCAATAAAATCTTGTTTTATATTCATTCCATCTTTTTCAATTTGACTATATTCACGAATAAAATAATCATACAAAATTGTTCTAACATCAATATCAGAATAAGAATTTAATTTTTTACGATATCGAGTATTTGATAAACTTTCTGCATTTCCTGTATCTAAATAATGTAAGAATCCTTTTTTCGCTGCTTTGCTACCATGTCGTAAATTTGTTTCTATAATCGCATTACGTAACGTCGCATATTGATCTTTTTCCTGTTCCAATTCTTTTACATAATCACTTTTATTTGCAACTTGTTTTAGTACCTTTGCTTCTTCTTTCTTACGTGCTGGTTCTATTAATTGATCATCAATAAACTGTTCTGTTAATGTATGAAAAAATGTATCATTTGTCATAAGATATTGGGCAAATTTTTCTATTTCATCTTGATCATAAAGTTGTTTTGATAACTCATTACAATCTTGAACATTCGTAAAATCTAATTCTATCTTTGATAAATCAGAAACATAATTTTTCGTTATCTCATACATCGTAAGAGAATTTTCTAATAATGCTTGTGCTAATGCACCAAAGTCTAAACGATACCCATTTAATGAATAACGTTTTCCTCTTCTTACCGTTTCACAAACATCAAATAATATTGTTGTATCATGAAATATATTAATATGTTCTTTCTTAACAAAATAATTCAAAACATCAACTAGTACATCTCCACATAAATATTCTTCTTTTTCCATGTAACACCTACTCATTTCTATTTGGCATCATACCAATTATCTCCGTAATTAATATCCACTTTAAGAGGTACTTCTAACTTACAAGTGTGTTCCATAATCTCTGTTAACATCTTTGTTACTTCCTCTAATTCATCTTTTTTACAATCAATAATTAATTCATCGTGTACTTGCATAATCATTTTACTTTGTAATCCATGACTTTTCAAATACTTAGATACTTCAATCATAGCTTTCTTAATTATATCTGCACTTGTTCCTTGAATTGGCGTATTTAAAGCCATTCTTTCTCCTTGATGACGAATCATATAATTACTATTATTTAATTCCGGAATATTTCGTTTTCGATTAAATAATGTTCGAACATATCCACGATTACGTGCCTCTTTAATTGTTTGATCCATATAATCTTTTACACCTGGATAAGTTGCAAAATAATCATCAATAAATTGTTTTGCTTCTCCGATATTAATATTTAAATTTTCTGATAACCCATAACTACTAATTCCATAAATAATACCAAAGTTTACCGCTTTTGCTACTCTACGCATATCACTCGTTACTTCTTCTTTCGTCACATGAAAGACATCACTGGCTGTTTTCGTATGAATATCATACCCTTCTTTAAACGCTTCAATCAGTTTATCAACATGCGCCATATGAGCTAAAATACGAAGTTCAATTTGTGAGTAATCACCACTTAAAATAACTGAATTTGGACTTGGAATAAATGCTTTACGAATTAATTTTCCATATTCATTTCTCGTTGGAATATTTTGTAAATTTGGTTCAATTGACGACAAACGTCCAGTTCTAGTGAGTGTTTGCGTATAAATGGTATGAATTTTTCCATCTTCTTTAATACATGCTTTTAATCCCTCAATATAAGTTGTATATAACTTTGTAAGCATACGATAATCAATGATTTTCTCAATAATAGGATGTACCCCTATTAACTTATTTAATACATCAATTGCTGTAGAATATCCACGTGCTGTTTTTTTACCATGAGGAAGAGACAACGTTTCAAATAACACAACACCAAGTTCTTTTGGTGAAGAAATATTAAATGTCGTACCAGCTAACTCATAAATTTTTTGACTAACAGTTTCAATTTGTTGTTGTATTTCTTCTCCCATATTTGTTAATGTTTCTTTTTCCACCGTTACTCCATGATATTCCATATCTCCAAGCGTAATTGCCAGAGGCATTTCAATCGTTTCAAATAACTCCATCATTTCTTCTTCATTTAATTTATCTTTTAAAACATGCATACTCTCATAGATAAAACGAGCTTTACTAGAAACATGATAAGCAAGAACTGATTCTGATACTTCTTTTTCTTTCCCTACTTTTCCATAAAAATTTTCATAAAAAGCAATATCATCATCAAATTGACCAGCTAAGTAAGCAATATCCTCTTTCACATTATAATCTAGTAAAGATGCAGCAATCATAGCATCAAATTTTGTATCATAAAGATCTAATCCCATCCATTTAAAAACAACATATGCTTTCTTTAAATCATAGGTATAAGTAAGATAATCTTTAACTTTATCAAAACTATCATAAACAAGATCTCCTGGTATAAAGCATGATTCTTGATCATTGTAAATCGCAAGCCCCATTACTTTTGCGTCATGATAATTTCCACCAATTGTTTCTAAATAATAAGCCGAATCTTTAGTAATAGATATCTCATCAATGGAATGTACAACTTGTGTTTCAATGATTTTTTTGGGTAATGATCTACTTTGTTCTTTCTTTAAAAACGAATAAAATTCTAAATCTTCATATAATCTTGTTAATTCTTCATGTCGATTTCCCAAGTATTTTAAATCTTCAATTTGAATATCCATATCAACATCACGTACAATTGTCGCAAGTTGATAACTCATATAAGCATTTTCTTTATCATGTTCTAATTTATATTGAATACTATTTGATAATTCATTTAAATGTTCATAAATTCCATCTAATGTTTGATATTGATGTAATAATTTTAAAGCCGTTTTTTCACCAATTCCTTTTACACCTGGGATATTATCAGAACTATCTCCTTGTAGTGCTTTCAAATCAATCACACGAATCGGTTCAATCCCATAGTCGGCCATAAAACTTTCCTTATTATAGCGAATATAATCTTTCTGTTTTAATAACTTCATATCCACGTCATCACTAATTAATTGTAATAAATCTCTATCACTACTAATAATGGTACCAATAAATTCATCATTATCATCACAAAATTTGGCAAATGTTCCAATGATATCATCTGCTTCATAATTATCAATTTCATAATATTTAATTCCCATTGCCGTAAGTAGTTCTTTGGCAACTGGAAATTGTACTTTTAATTCGTTTGGTGTTTCTTGTCTTCCACCTTTATACTCTTTATAACTTTCATGACGAAATGTTTTTCCTTTATCAAAAGCAACAATCATATATTCTGGTTTTTCTTCTAGTACAATTTTATTAATCATATTGGTAAACCCGAATAATGCATTCGTTGGAAAGTCTTTACTATTTTTCATAAAGTTACCATTATATGCAGTTGCATAATAACTACGAAATAATAAATTATTCCCATCTACTAAAATCAGTTTCTTCATCTTATCAACTCTCTTCTAAATTATTATAACATAAAAACAACCATCAAAGGTTGTCTATTTTGATTATCTAGTATTTTTATCAAACATTGATATTTTTCCAATGATATTTTTTCAAATGAATTCCATCTACTAAATATTTTGTTTTAGAATAAAATTGTTCTATTTTGTATGTAACGATTGCTTCTCGTACTGAAAATAGATTGGATAGTTGTGATATTTTCTTATGATTTAACCCTTGGTAAAAAAGAATGGATAATTTACTACTTGGAATTAATAATTCACATAATACATCAAAATAAGTATCACTTTTACTCAACTCATATAATTGATAAGACTTCATCATCGTACCATTATTTAATATTTCTACTCCCTCTTGTGGTCCAAACTTCTTCGTTACCAAAAGTTCTAATAAAACATAGCTAATCCATTCTAACTTTGTTTCATAAGATAAATCGTTTCTTAGTACAATACAACTTTTTTTATTATTATAAATGACAAAGTATAAATCTTCCTTCCCCATAAAATAAGTATCATCTTCTTCAATTAATATTTTAATTTTATTATGACTTGCAAGTGAAAAAATATCAATTTGATCATCTTTATTTTCTAATCTTTCTTTCGTTATTTCTTGATATAAATATAACTTTTTATCTTTCATACTATCACACTTCTTAAGTAGTTACTATAGCAAAAGACTCTATAAAATACTAGTGGTAAATAATAACAAAAAAAAAGAATCTATTTCGATTCTTCTTGATACTTTCTACATGCTTCATCAAGAGCGTTAATTAAAGCATCCCCATCCTCAAATGACATCAGTTTAGCACCACTTGCAAACTTATGTCCTCCACCACCAAATTGAGTTGCTACTTCGTTAATAACAGGTCCACGAGAGCGAATCGATACGCGAATCACACCATTATTTTTGTCCTCTGTTAAAATAGTCCATGCGATTACTTCATCAATAAAATTAAAGTTATTGATTAAATTACCACCTGTTGCAACATCTACTTGGTATTCTTTTAATATTTCATCCGTGATTTTAATATAACCTAATCCATGATCCGTTACTGTTAAATTACTAGCAATATAACCTTGAAATTTAATTTCTTTGTATGGTCTTGTATATAAATTTGGATATAATTCCGAAATACGAATTCCCGTTTGTTCAATTAAATCTCCTACTAAATGAAAGGTTTTAGGAGAAGTTGTTTGAAATAAGAAACGATCAGTATCAGAAACAAGGCCTAAGTAAAGAGATTTTGCTACCTCTTGATCCATCACTAATTTTGTATGATTAATTAATTCAATAATCATTTCACTTGCACTACTTGCTTCATCATGAATCCATTCATAGGTACAAAATGTTTCAATATATGGATGATGATCAATTTTAATAGAAGCTTGAAATTTTGTCGCATCTACCCCATCCACTCTTTTTTTATCAGGCGTATCTGTGACAATCAAAAGCGAATTTTCATACATTTCTTCCGTAAAATGATCTAATAATCCCATATAACGAAATTTACTTGTAGGGCATCCTACTGCATATACTTTTTTATTTGGAAATGTCTTTTTAATCGATTCCCTTAATCCAATAGAACTACCTAAGGCATCTGGATCAGCACCAATATGTCTTGCGATAACAATCGTGTCATATTTTTTTATCATTTGATAAATCGTTTTATATTGATTCTTTCGAAACATGCTCTCACTCTTCTCTGTTTTTCATTTTAACCGATATTTCTATTAGTGTCAATTTTAAAAAGAAAATTATATCATGCATTTTATAATCAATCTTTATTGATTCGTTTATAACGATACTATGATTTTATGAAAACAATCGTATTAAATTTAGAAATATGCTATAATACTGATGTATCATTGATGAATGATTTTGTATTAAAAACGAGGTGATTAGAAATGAGATTATTTATTTGTGGTGGTGGAAGTGCTGAAAAAACTTTATTAGCAAATAAAAAATTGAATGAAATAATAGAACATGATAAACCTATTTTATATGTTCCACTAGCAATGGATGAAATAAAACATCCATATGATGGGTGCCTAGAATGGGCCAAAAATGAATTAAAAGATGTGGATGTCCCTTACATTGAAATGGTCAGAACTTTTGATGAACTTGCGAATAAAAATTATGACAATTATAGTGCTATTTTTATTGGTGGTGCAAATACTTATAAATTATTAAAAGGGATAAAAGAAAGTGGTGCATTCACTAAAATAAAAGATTATATTGATCATAATGGAATCGTTTTTGGTGGAAGTGCTGGTGCTATTATACTAGGACAAGCTATTAATACTTGTAAGTACGAAGATAAAAATGAAGTAGCACTACAAGATCAAATGGGATTTGATGAAGTATATTATTACTCATTTTTATGCCATTATACAAACAAAAGTGCTGAAAAGACAGAGTTAAATAAAAACTACTTATTAGAATTATCAAAAAAACAAAGAATTATCGCACTACCTGAAGAAGTTACATTATATGCTCATGATGGAATTTTTGAAATATTAGGAAATAAACCGTTTTATATTTTCACAAACAGAAATATTGTAACTTATAATACTAAAAATCAAAGAGTTCAAGAATTTAATACAATTAAAACAGATAATGAACTAATGGAGTTTATGGACCATAATATTACATATGGTTGGCAAGAACCAAATGGTAGCTTACACTTTAATAATTTAATCAATTTTAGACAGAATTATAGAGTTAATTCTATGGAACAATCATTAACAAATGGACTTGGTACTTGTATTGAGCAAGCAAAAATTATTAAACAATGTTTTGATAGAATTGGACTGGAAAACAAACTATTTTGTTATCGAACTTATGAAACCGAAGAAAACTTTGACAAAGATGTTATCATGCACTGTTTTGTACTATTTAAATATCATAATATATGGTATCACTTTGAACATTCAAGCAATAGAATAAAAGGAATACACCCGTATGAAAATATCGAAACAGCACTTGAAGATATCACAAGTAAAATTGAAAATCAACATAATAGAGTACTAACTGAAATACCTGATATTCCTGACAATTTAACATTTAAAGAACTGAATGACTACATTAATTCATTTGATAACTTATCAAAAACAAGATAATGTGACTTTACAAAAACTCAAACAAACAAATTTAGAAAAAACTGATTATTATACATTTTAAATCGGATATTCTTATCCGTTTTTTTGTTACTCTCCATTCAACTATCAAAAAAATAACAAGATTTCTCTTGTTATTTTGATAATGTATAAGCAGATCTTGCAATCATAACTTCTTCGTCAGTTGGAATAATATAAACAAGTGCACTAGAATCACTTGCTGAAATACAAGTTTCTTCTCCACGTACATTATTTGCTTCTTCATCTAATTTAATTCCTAAACATGCAAGTTTATCTACAATTTGTTTTCTAGTTGAAATAGAGTTTTCTCCAACTCCCGCAGTAAATACTAATGCATCAATACCACCTAATTCTACATAGTATTTTGCAATATATTCTACTACTCTTTTTACATACATTTCTTGTGCTAGAATACATCTTTCATTATTTTCTTTAATACCATCTTCGATATCTCTAGAATCACTTGATACACCACTGATTCCTACTAAACCACTCTTTTTATTTAATACGTTATCAATTTCATCAATACTCATACCAGTTTTATCCATTAAATACTTAATCATAGAAGCATCGATATCACCACTACGAGTTCCCATCATAATACCTGCATTGGGAGTAAATCCCATAGAAGTATCAATACATTTACCATTTTTAACAGCACTAATACTTCCTCCACTACCAATATGACAAGTAATAATTCTTGTATCTGTTCTACCTAAAATTTCATTCATACGTTCTGATACATATTGATGACTTGTACCATGGAATCCATATTTACGTACTCCATATTTTGTATACCATTCATATGGTACTGAGTATAAATAACTAGTTTGATCCATTGTTTGATGGAATGCAGTATCAAATACAGCTACTGCTTTTGCATTTGGAATCATTTTTTGAAATGCACGAATTCCAGTAATTCCAGCTGGATTATGAAGTGGTGCAAGAGGAATTAATTCTTCTAGTTGATTCATTACTTCTTCTGTAATTACAACAGACGAATTAAATTTATCTCCACCATGAACCGTTCTATGTCCAATTGCTTCAATTTCTTCTAAACTTTCTACAACATGATGATTTAATAATTCTTCTGTTAAATATTGAACAGCAACTTCATGATTTGGAAGTTCCACTTCTTTTTTAATTTTTTCTCCATTAATTTTAATGGTATAAAAACTTCCATCAATTCCAATTCTTTCAAATAATCCTTGAATTAATACTTTTTCTTCTGGCATTTCATAGGCTTGAAATTTAAGTGATGAACTACCACAATTTACTGATAATACTTTCATTTTCTTCCTTCTTTCTAATAATCATATTCATCTACACTACAATTTTTAGATTGATACTCTAATAAATTACCGTCTTCTGGTATTTTATGAAAACAATAATAAATCACCCGACAAATACCACTATGTGTAACAAGTAAAATGGTTTTATCTGGATATTTTTCTTTTATTTCTTTTAAAAGTGAGATGACTCTTTGAAACAAATCGCCAACACTTTCTGCTTTTTGATAATGTTTATTAATTTTATAATTCCAATATTCATAGGAATCAATTTCATCTTTTCTTAACCCTTCAAATTCTCCATGATCACGACTAACTAATCTTTTATCATATAGTTTAGGAACATTTGGTACTGCTAAATCTGCAGTCAACTTTGTTCTATTTCTAGGAGAAACAATTGCAAGATCAATTTTTTTATCTTGGAAAAAGGAACTGACTTCTTTTGCTTGACGAATTCCAGTTTCATTTAATTCTGTTTCCATATTTCCTTGCATAACATCAGTAATATTACCGTCTGTTTCTCCATGTCTTAGTACATATAATTTCATTATTTTAATTTCATTGTTGGGAATAAGATGACTTCACGAATTGTTTCGCTACCAGTAAGTAACATAACAAGACGATCAATTCCCATACCCATTCCACCTGCTGGTGGCATACCGTATTCTAACGCTTCTACGAAATCTAGATCCATTTCATTTGCTTCATCATTTCCAAGTTCACGTTCTTTTAATTGATTTTCAAATCTTTCATATTGATCAATTGGGTCATTTAATTCTGTAAACGCATTGGCATATTCATTTCCACAAATAAATAATTCAAAACGTTCTGTAAATCTTGGATCATTTTTGTCTTTACGAGCAAGTGGACTAATTTCTACTGGGTGACCAAATACAAATGTTGGTTCTACAATTGTTTCTTCTACATATTTTTCAAAGAAAGCATTGACAATATGTCCATATTTAAAATGATTTTCTACTTCAATGTCATGTTCTTTTGCAAGACGAATTGCTTCTTCTAATGACATATCTTGGAAGAAATCAACACCACAAGCATTCTTAATTGCTTCTACCATATGAATTCTTTTAAATCCTGGAGCTAAAGAAATATGATGTCCCTTCCAATCTAATTCATAAGTACCAAGTACTGTCATAGCTGCATTACTAATAATTCCTTCTGTTAAATCCATCATACCTTCTAAATCACTATAAGCTTTATATACTTCAATCGTAGTAAATTCAGGATTATGATTACGATCCATTCCTTCATTACGGAATAATCTTCCAATTTCATAAACGGCATCCATTCCACCAACTAATAAACGTTTTAATGGAAGTTCTGTCGCAATTCTAAGGTACATATCAATATTTAATGTATTATGATGTGTTACAAAAGGTCTTGCTGCTGCTCCACCTAGAATCGTACCAAGAACAGGTGTTTCAACTTCTGTGTAACCTAAGTTATCTAAATAATGTTGAATAGAACGAATAATTTTAGGGCGCATAAAAGCAACTCTTCTTGATTCTTCATTCATTATTAAATCAACATAACGACGACGGAAACGTTCTTCTGTATCAGTAAGCCCATGATATTTTTCTGGTAGTGGTCTTAACGCTTTTACTAAATGAGTATATTCTGTTGCTTTAACACTAAGTTCTCCCATATCAGTACGGAATACTGTTCCTTTAATTCCAACAATATCCCCTAAGTCAGCTTTCTTAAATATTTCGTAATTGTCTTCCCCAATCATATCTTGTCTTACATAAATTTGAATTTGTCCATATTTATCTTGGATATGCATAAATCCAACTTTTCCCTTACGACGTCTTGTCATAATACGTCCAGCAATCACAACAGGAATTTCTACTTCATGTAATTGTTCTTTCGTATATTCACTATATTTTTCTTTAATTTCTTTTGAATTGGTATCCACATCAAAACGTTGTCCAAATGGATTAATCCCACGTTCTTCTAACTCTTTTACTTTCGCACGACGAACGAGTTCTTGTTCTGAAAATTCTCTCATACTATCACCTAATCTTTTCTATTTTTCTACTTTTACCACTTTTGTTTCACTTAAAATATCATGAATTCCGCGGTGGTCTTTCCTATATATTATCATAAAAACACTAGCAATTACTAGTATAACTTGCAAAATTCCAAGTAAGAATGTCACAAGAAAATAGATCATACCAGAACTAATATATAGTAATGATAATGAAATTAATAAAAATCCTAATCCATTGATAATTAAATTGCGAATAATTAAATCATTTAACATGAGTAACTCGCCATCATTTCTTACAATCTTTAATCCCATAATTTTTTTACCCAACGTTCTTCCCTCAAAAAAGTAAGGAATAAACACAAAATAAATCATAATAAATACACAATTTAAAATATTAATAAATACTTTCTCACGATCTAAGTCATGAATAATATCAGCATATCTTGTTATATACCCTGAAAAACTAATTTCATGATTTAACGCTAATTCATTAATACTATTCATCTCTAGATTAAGATTTGCAACATTGGCATTATCTTTTATTACAAAACTTAATAATAACACAATCAAACAAAATACAATCATATCGATGATATAAGCAATTATTCTACGAATCGGTATTTCATATTTCATAATCAAGACTCCTTTTATACTCTAAAATACAATTTAAAAATTCTTCCTTAGTCGTTATCTGCATAATTTGATTTCTTACTTCTCCATTCTTAGGAAGTCCTTTTAAATACCAAGATGCATGACTACGCATTTCTAACAAACTTACTTTTTCTGGTTTTGTCTCTAATAAATAATTAAAATGTTTGATAATCATGTCAATTTTTTCATCTATCGTTACTTCTTTCGGTTCCTTACCAGTCTCTAGATATTCTACACAATCACGAATTAGCCATGGATTACCAAGTACTCCTCTACCTATCATCACAGCATCACATCCGGTATATTCCATCATATGTTTCGCATCATAACAAGTTTTAATATCACCATTTCCAATGACTGGAATAGATACTGCTTGTTTCACATCTCGAATAATATCTAAATTGACGGTACCACTATATCCTTGACTTCTTGTTCTTCCATGAACCGCAATCGCACTAGCTCCTGCTTCTTCACAGATTTTTGCAATCTCTACTGCATTGATACTATTTTGATCCCAACCACTTCTAATTTTTACAGTAACTGGTACCGGCACTGCCTCTACTACTGCTTCCACGATTTCTTTTACTTTTTCTGGATTTTTTAACAATGCACTACCTGCTTGGGCTCGTAAGGCAACTTTTGGTACTGGACACCCCATATTAATATCAATGATATCAGGTTTCATCGTTTCGTAAATATACTTTGCTGCCGCAACAAATGATTCTTTATCACTACCAAATATTTGTTGGGTAATTGGCCGTTCCATTTCAGTCATATAAAGCATATCAATCGTTTTTTTACTGCCATAATAGATTGCTTTATCACTAACCATTTCCGCATAGATTAATCCACAACCCATTTCTTTAATAATTCTACGGTAAGCACTATTACAAATACCTGCCATCGGAGCAAGTACAACATTATTTTTTATCTTAATATTTCCAATTTGAAACCCCATTCCATCAAACCTTTCTATTAATTATTATTTTTATTATCAAGTTAGAATTCACACGCATGTTTTAACAGACTAATTATACTATAAAATGACGAAAAAAGACAAGGAAATAACCCAATTTTCATTACACTATTAACATACTAAAAAACTGATAAATGTATTATTTTATCAGTTTTGAAATAATGATTAACAATCAATTTTTCCATATTTAATATATTCGTCAGTTTCTTCTACTACATTACTAAATTGAGAACAAAAATCAGTGTCTTCAATCGTATGATTATATTCATCTATAATATCTTCAGGATCAATAGACCCCTTTTTAATTTTCAAATATGACGCATTAAAAAAATCATCAAGAACAGTAGGAGCAGAATAATCGTTTTTTAAATAATTGATATATTTATTTGGTAAATATAGTGTTTTGTAGCTTCCTCTATTTTTACTTACAAACGCTTCTAGACCTATTTCTTTAATATTATCTAAATTACTAAGATCTAATTCTCCTGTAATCTGATTTTCATAAAAGGCACCTTCTCCTATTGAAATAATGGATGAAGGAAATTTTACCGAAGTAATCGGTGACATTTCAAGTTCGCGGTTACTCTTTACTTGTTCATTCTGAATCCATGTATAAAAGGCAGCATCTGAAATAGCTACTACTTTTTTACCATCTATTTTACTCGGAATCACAACATCTGTCGTACATTTTTTATTTTCAAAATGATAATCATCAATTGTAACACTTTTTGCGTCCTTTATCGTAATTACACCATTGTCTAATAACGCATTAATTTCTTCCATTTCCCCATCGTAATACATGTCTATAATATCTTCTTTTAAAGTAGCATCGTAACCTGGGATTACTTCATTTTTACATATTTTTTCAATCTCTTCTTGTTGCATATTTTCACCAGATTGTTCTTTCAAATATGCAACACATTGATCTTCATGAATTGTAATATCATCTTCGCTAATAAACTCTGTCGTAACGAAACAAGATTCATCCGTTGCTGGTTCACTATTTACACAATCAGTCTCAGTTGTTTGATTTTCATCAATGGTTACTGTTTCATTTCCATAATTCTTGATAACACAAAAACCATTAATCCATGCACGAAGTTGAGTATCCATTTCTTCATTAATATCCAATGTAAATTTTGTTGGTTTTGTTCCCTTCATTGGTAGGTTACTACCTTCATCATAATGATATGGAGGATTTGTATTTTCAATTCCTGATGTTGCAGCTTTTAACTCCCCTGCTTTAATTACACTATATCCGGCATCTCTTGCAGCACCTTTCTTAGCATCATTAATCACATTCATAATTAACGGTGTTGCGATTAATGCGATAACTGCTAGTATAACAATAACTGCTAGTAATTCCATTAACGTAAATCCTTCTCTATTCTTTCTCATTTTTCCTTACTCCTATTCTCACTTATTTATCTAAAACTATTTTCTCAATTTTCCTATTAATACCACTTCCTTTTATTCTCTTTTATCCAAAACAAAACGGGAGGAGGGCTAAATCGCCCCCCCCCATTTTTGCTATTTGTTAAGGTGTGTTATCATTTTTTTAGACACTTTCTTGAGAGGGTATCGAGGTGTATAATATTAGAAAGGTTGGTGGTCTTATGCCTCGTAAATATGATAATAATTTTAAAGCTATGATTGTTAACTTAATTGTTAACGAAAAACACTCTACGATTCGTACTGCTGAACAATTTGAGATTCCTCTTAAAACTTTAGAAAAATGGATTACTGCTTATAACAAAGACAATAAAGTTTTTGATAAAGACTATTTAACTTCGGCTAAGCAAATTGAATTACTTAAGAAGAAAGTATCTAGGTTAGAACGAGATAATGAGATACTAAAAAAAACGATTACCTTATTAGCAAAAAAGGAATAAAACTTTATGAAAGTATTAAACTGTTATCTTCTATCTATCCTTTAAATGTTATCTGTAAAGCTTTAGATATTAATAAGTCATCTTATTTATATTGGTTAAATCATGGAATCTTTCACAAAGATGATTTGATCTATTTTTATCAACAAATCATTACCATTTATTCTGAATCTAATGGTGTCTATGGTTCTCCTAAAATTACAGTTATTTTAAACTCTAAGAGTATTTTTTGTTCCCGATCGAAAGTGTCTAGAGCCATGGTTACGTTAGGTATTAAAAGTATTGTAACTAAAAGGTTCCCGAAGAAAAAGAATAGTTTGCCAATTGATGATAAACTCCCTATTATTAACTTAATTAAAGACTTAGAGGTTGCTCATTTAAACCAAGTTTGGACAACGGACATCACCTATATTCAGACTCTCCATGAAGGTACCTTTTATCTAATTTCATATCTTGATTACTATTCTAAAAAGGTTGTTGCGTGGGGCTTATTTGATAATCAAAAAACATCTGCCATTTTAAAAGTTCTAAGCAAAGCTATCAAAATTAGAAAACCCTTACCTGGATTAATTTCTCACTCAGATAAGGGTTCACAGTTTAGATCTAAATTGTATAGAGATTTTCTTAG
>CALVRW010000005.1 GCA_944358795.1 uncultured Bacilli bacterium
GAAATAATAAATCAGAATTCCTTAATTGAATAATTAAATTTTTGACTTAACTTGGGGTAAGGGGAAGTCTGCACTTTTTTAGGTATTTCCGTAAAATAAATTTAGTTTTATTTTTCAGATTATCACCACAATTTCATTATATCAAAATTTTATCTAGTTTTATATCTATTTTTTAGAATAACTGTGTGAAATGGTATCTACTTTTAATTTTTTATAAATTTCATAACGATAGACTTTGGATAATCATTTTAAATTGAAGGATGAACACATTCAAAATACTCACAAATAAAGAATACTAGTGTTTGATATTCTATTTAATCTAGAAATTTAGTTTAAATTTTCCAGTCTTTTTTTGATGTTCGAAATATAAAAGCTTGTGATATAATAAACTTGTGGTGAAAAGTATGCTTGAAAAAGAATTAAAAAAATTACTGAAAGAAGCTTCTGAAAGAAGGGAAAAAGCGATTGAAAACGATTTAGAATGTTATGGTTTTAAGGAATTTTATAACATAAGATTTTTTATTGAAAAAAAATTACATAGTACATTTTTTAAAAATAAAAAGGCAAAAAAAATCGTAAATCATTTGGATGAAATTCTTCCATTTATAGTTTGTACTGATGAAGTAACACTTTATACTATTTTCAAATTATTAATTGAACAACCTAATTTTATAAAAAAGTTTAGAGATGGATTAAAAAAATATCCATATAAAAATGATGATATCGCTCAGTTGTTTAAATTCTTTTATATGTTCCTATATGACAATCCTGATAAATTTAATAGTTTGTTTGATTATGACATTTTAAAACTTTTATCAACATCGAATGAAAATAACAAATATTATTTAAATATAATAAATTTGTTAAATGAAAAGAATCAAAGAATTTTTTTAAATATATTAAGTGAACATATAGGTACTATTCCTTATTTAGATATTAAATATAAAGGGAATAATCAACAAATAATTTATGATAATTTACCTTTATTCATTCAAAATACGCAAAATTTATATACTTTAATGTATTTTGTAAAAGATAATCCTGCCGCTCTTTCTCAAGTTAAAGAATATATTGGAAACAATGAAAAAAAAGCAATAGATGCGATATTTTATGAAGATAATTATCATCTAAAAGTATCTGATCCAACATTAAAAAAATTTATTAAATTATTAATTTTAGATGTAATAAAAAATGAAAATGTAAAATTTTCAGAAATCACTGTTGAGAAAGGAGGATTTTCACTTGTATTATTAATTGGTGATAAAGTTATTAAATTAGGAGACAGAAAAACAAAGAGTTTTCCAAATAATCCATATATCATTGCTCCATTGCTTCGTAAAGAATTAAAAATGAATGGTGAATCTTGTTTTGTAGAGGTTACTGAACGTGTAGATACAAGTACACTTCCTAGCAATGAAGAATTATATCAATTATATAAAAACTTACGTGATTTAGGTCTTATATGGACAGATATAAAAGGAATTAATGTTGGTAGATTAAAAAAAGAAAATATCATACATTGGAATGAAAATTTAAATCCATCAAAAAATCTTTTGGGATTACGTACTAAAAGAGGCGAAACAATTTTAAAAGAGGGAGATTTAGTCTTACTAGATGCTGACTTTATATATGACGAAAGAGATTCAAATATTGAACATACAAATTGTAAACCAACATATAATAAATTTGAAAAAAGATACCAAAGAGAAAAAAATATGAACAACAAAACAGAAAAATTAATGACAAATATTTTTGAAGAAGAAAATAATTTTCAAATGGATGAACCTAAAGGAATTTGTAGATAAATAGAGAAAACGAAATAGCGTTTCTCTATTTTTATTTTCCCTCTTCCACTACCTTGTTATATATCATGCACTAGACATAAGAAAAAGAATCTATATTACAGATTCTTTTAAAATTCTTTCTTTAACACAATCTGGTAAGAGATTCGATAAGAAATTATATAAATAAATCCAATTAAGAATAAAAAGGTAAGGATTCCGTAGTGATTTAACCATGTTTCTAAACTATTCATGGAAATAGATAAAATATTACTACATAAATATCCAATTCCCAAAGCTATTCCGATTAGTATTGCAATGACAATCAGTGATTGAATTCTTCCCTTCTCTGCACCATATCGATAGATACAAGGAATTTGAATCACTTGCATTAACCCAATTCCAAAGAAAACACCAAGTGCAGAAAAAAGAAGTTCTACCATATTTACTGTTTGATGATTCACCATAGCAAATATAATACTAAACAGGTAACCAATAATAACACCAAGGAAAAGAAATAAAAAGGATAATATATATTTACTTTGTACTACTTGTTTTCTAGTGACTGGAAGTGTTAATAAATATCGATCACTATGATTAAACTCATCATAATTAAAAGTAGCAATCGTACACATTCCAAGTCCTAGTGCGATCATCATCATAAAAAATCCATTTATTTTTTGAAAAAATCCAACGGCACAAAAGATAATTAAAAAGGTAAGTACCGTTTTACGATAACTTTTTAATGTATATAAATCTTTTTTTACCAATCCCATGATTGTTTTCATTCTTTCTCCCCTTTCACATAAAGTACCATAATATCTTCAATATTTGGTTTATCAATAACCGAAAAAGAATATTTTTTTCTAATCTTGTCTTTGTCACTAACTAATACTTCATAAGAATATTTTTGTTTTACATAAGTAATATAATCTTCTTTTTGTAACGTTTGAAATTCATCGAAAGAACACTTTAAAATACCATATTGTTCTAATAAGTTTTGTACCTCATCTTTCAGTATAATCTTACCGTTATGAATAAAAACCAAGTAATCTGCAATATGTTCTAAATCACTCGTAATATGAGAAGAAATCAAAATTGAATGCGTTTCATCTTCCATAAATTCTCGAAAAATATCTAATAGTTCCGTTCTTGCAATAGGGTCTAATCCACTCGTTGGTTCATCTAAAATTAAAAGTCTTGGATGATGGGATAAAGCACTAATCACTTTTATTTTCATTTTCATTCCACTTGAAAACTCTTTTATTAATTTCTTTGTTGGTAATGAAAACTTCTTAGTATAATGAAAAAATAACGTTTCATCCCAATTATGATACAATCCTTTCATAATGTTATTAACATCTGTAATGGTTAAATATTCTGATAAAAAACTATCATCTAATACAACACCAATCTCTTGTTTTTCTAAAGCTGTAAGTGTTTGATGGTCATGTCCAAATATCGTAATTTTTCCATCATCTTTATGAATTAAATCAAGTAACAATTTAAGCGTTGTTGATTTTCCGGCACCATTTTCTCCTACAAAACCAACAACACTCCCTATAGGTACTACGAAATCAATATGATCTAATAAAAAAGAATCATATTTTTTTACAACATCGTTTATTTCAATACTATTTTTCATTGTCTCCCTCCTCATATAAATATTCTACTAAATCAAGTACTTCTTGTTTGGTAAGTTGAATGTTTTTTGCAGTCTCAATCGTATGAACCAGATTGGTTTCAATTGATTTTAAAATTTCTTCTTTTAATAGTTCTTTATTTTTACTTGATACAAAACTTCCCTTTCCAGGTACTGTTTCAAGGTATCCCATTCGTTCTAATTCTTCATACGCTCGTTTTGTTGTAATCACACTGATTTTTAAATCTTTTGCTAAACCCCGAATCGATGGAAGAGATTCTCCTTCTTTTAATTCACCTGTTAATATTTTTGCTTTTAATTGTTCTGCAATTTGTTCATAAATGGGTAATTCACTACTATTACTAATTACTAAAAACATAAGCCACTTCCTTTGTATATATACATTATATACAGTTGATTGTTTTTTGTCAATAAAAAGAAACCACAATTGTAGTTTCTAATTATTTACATCATGTTGTACGAATGGTGTACTATTTGTAATACGATCAAAACGATAACCATGATCTTTTCCATAATGAATAATTCGTTCTAAGGCATCCGCTGTTTGTTGGTTTTGCCAATAATCATGCATTAATACTACATACGTATGATAAGAACCTAGTTGGCTAGTAACATTTCTTACAATCGCATCACTACCAATTCTACCAGTATCTCCTGAATCAATGTTCCAATCAAAGTAATGGAAGCCTCGCTTTGTTACTTCTTTTGTAAGCGTTGTCATAATACCTGGATTAAAACGACTTACGGTATTGCTACTACCACCTGGAAAACGAATAATCGTTGCTTCTTCTCCAGTTATCTTCTTTAACTTATCACGTAAAGCATATAAGTCATTGAAATAGTTATCTACCGAAGTATAAATTTGTTTATAATTATGGGTATTAGAATGAATTGCTACCGTATGACCTTCATCTTTTACACGTTTAATAATATCGTTATAAGAATCATCTTTACCAATCATAAAGAATGTTGCTTTGACATTCTCTTTTTTTAAAATATCTAATATTTTTGGTGTAACACTACTTGGTCCATCATCAAAGGTTAAATAAATTGTTTTAACATTGGGATCTTGTTTTTTTACTACCATAACAGTTCTTTCTTTTTTTACTTTATTCTTTGCTTGATCCTCTACTTGGTACGTTATATGGTAAGTACCTAGTTTTTTGGTATCAACATTATTTTTTACTGTAACTTTCTTTGTAAGATCTCCATCATTATTATCCTTTGCCTGATATCCAGGTTCTTCATATTTTGTATTTTCTACGACGTATACAACTTCATCACCATTTAATTCTAGTGTTGGTGCAACGGTATCCTTTACTTTAACAATACGATATTTTGAGATTGTTGCATTCATATAACGTACTTGATAACGAATTTGATAAGTTCCTGCTTTATTGGTATCTACTTTTCCAGTAATGGATACTTTTTTATTTGGATTTCCTAACAAGGATGTTACTTTCACACCTGGTTCTTGATACGTCTCTCCCATCTTTAATTCTATTGTTTCTGATCCATTTAATTTGATAAATGGTTTATTTAAAATTAGTGATAATAGTAAGAAAAAAAGAATGGTAAAACATATTAGAGCTCCATAAATTACTTGTTTTTGTCTTCTTATTGTCTGGTGTATCCGTTTTTTTCTTTGTTCTTCCATCATACATCTCACCTATTACTAGTATATCATATTATTTTCAATCTAATCTAAAAAAATACAACTTGAAAATTGTATTTTTTTAAGATGTTTCTTTTGTCTCTTCTTGCGTTGTCTGGTCAATATCAAATTTATCTTTTAATGTGATTTTAATTTTTTCTTGTCCAGTAATTTTCGTTCCAGCTTTAATACTTTGATTGATTACATATCCATGTCCTTCTAATTCATAATCGAGACCTAATAAATCAAATAGATGAACAGCATCCCCACTTGACCATCCTGTTAAATCAGGTAATGTTCTATTTTCATCATTTGTCACTAATATTACTTTATCTCCAGACATTACGGTTGTACCTCGACTTGGATATTGACTGACAATTTTTGAACCATTTCCAATGATAATTGGATGGATATTTTGACTATTTAATTCTTTTACTACATCGTCTTTTAATTTATTATAATAAGACTTTAATGGATATGTTACGATTGTATTTTGATCATACTTTTCTGTAAACATATTTTTATATTTTGCAATACTTTCCATTACACTATTTACGGCATTAGATAATCCTTTACTTTCTCCCCATTTTGGTCTACGCATTGCTCCATAAATAATAATCTCTGGATCATCTTTTGGATACATACCGGCAAAAGAGAAAATATAATCATTTTTTCCACTTAAATAATTTCCGGTTTCATTATCAAATATTTGGGCTGTTCCAGTTTTACCAATGATATCAAATCCTTCAATATCATAAGCATACCCAGTTGTTCCTGGATCATCCCCATAAATGGTGTTATACATTAGTTCTTTCATTTTATCAACTGTTGATTGTTTTACTAATTGTTTTGACTCTTCTTTTTTTGCTTTATAGGTTGTTTTTCCTGTATTTGGATCAACAATCTTATCGATAATATGTGGTTTTAGCATTTTTCCATTATTAGAAATAATTGTTAGTGCTTGTAAATTTTGAATTTGTGTCGTCGTAATTCCTTGTCCGAATCCAGCTGTAGCTACTTCGATATCATATTGGAAACGAATACTTCCAGATTGCTCTCTAGGAAGTTCAATTACTGTTTTTTGACCAAAACCAAATTTTTGTAAACATTTTTTCAAATCATCTTTGGTAATAAATTTTTGTAAAATATTAACAACTCCAACGTTAGAAGAATATTCATATCCTTTATCATAGGTAATATCTCCCCAACCTTTACGATTCCAGTCATTAACGGTATATTCTCCTATATCAATATGACCAGATGTAAACTTTTCATCTCCCTTATAGGTTCCTTTTTCCATCGCACACATATAAGTATAAGTCTTCATTGTCGAACCAGGTTCATAAACATATGTTACAAGAGGATTTTCATAATTGGTAATATCTCTAACATTCGGGTCAAAAGATGGATAAGATCCTGTTCCAAGTATTTTTCCTGTTTTCGCATCCATTGCTGTTAGAACCAACCATTCTGGTTTATAAATTTCAGCATTTTCTTTTACCGCACTTTCAACAAATCGTTGAATATTTGAATCTAATGTTAAATAAATATTAGATCCATCAATTGCTGGTGTTCGATATTCTTTGGTATCTGGTATTTGATATCCGTAACGATCTTGTTGTTGTTTTAAACTACCATTTACTCCACGGAGTAACTCATCATATTTTGCTTCAATTCCAAGTTCTCCCACAATTTCATTTTCAATTTTTTTCGTACCATTTTCTTCTACTACTTTATCATATTGTTTTGCATATCCAAGTACATAAGATGCGAAATCTCCGTTTGGATAATATCGTTTCGTATTTTCGATAAATCCAATTCCTGGTAATTCTAATGCTTCAATTTCTTCTTTTTTAAGTTCCGTAATACCTCTTCCTCCAGGTCCTAATTCTACTTGATAAGCATCTGTATTTAAAAGTCTTAAAATGTACTCTTCTGTCATATTTAAAACCGGTGCTAGTGCTTTTGCGGTTTTTTCTTTATCAACAACATGGCGTGGATTTTTGATATCCGTCGTAAGGGTATCACTTAAATACGCTACAACAGTATAAGAATAGACATTAAGTGCTAACGTATTTCCATCTTTATCATAGATATTTCCTCTTTTCGCATATAATGTTTTTGATACAGTATTACGTGCTTTCGCAAACTCATCCATATTAATTCCATAAATCGTTGGTGATAATGATAAATAACAGAGTTGAAGATATAAAATGACCATACAAAAAAAGAAACACTTTAAAATACGGTTCGGGAATTTCCAATATTTTAATTTTGTCTTTCTTTTCTTCATAGGTTCACCTCTATTATTTATTAATGATTACGATATTATCATTATTATACTC
This sequence comes from uncultured Bacilli bacterium, assembly GCA_944358795.1. Taxonomy (GTDB): domain Bacteria; phylum Bacillota_I; class Bacilli_A; order RF39; family UBA660; genus MGBC107952. The sequence goes on from CALVRW010000005.1 coordinate 7,444, forward strand.
TAAACCCATTTCCTTTGCAATATCCTTTACTTTATCAAAAGAGGTTAGTTCATTTACTTTCATTGTTAAACTTTCATTTTTCTTTTCTTGTTCGGTAATATCGTATTTTAATTTTTCAACATTCATCTTCAAATTACCAATATTGGCCCCACAAAAAATGGAAGATGTGAAAGAAAAAATTGCACAAAAAATAGCTGCAAAATATAACATTTTTTCTCCACGTGTTATTTTTAATTTTCTCACTTTTTTTCGTCTCATAGCCAGTCTCCCTTTTTTCTATTCTTTTATTTTATTCTTTCAATCACTCTTAGTCGTGCACTACGTGCTCGGTTGTTTTCCTCTAATTCTTCTTTACTTGGTTCTATATTTGCGATTACTTTATAACTTGGTAAATATTCTTCCGGAATAATTGGTAATCCTCGTAAATTTTTATCTACTTCACTTACTTCACGAAAGATTGTTTTCACTAATCTATCTTCTAAGGAATGGAAGGTAATCACACATACTCTTCCTCCAACTTTAATTAATTTTAATGCTTGTCTTACCGCATCATCACATACTTCTAATTCATGATTTACTTCAATTCTAATTGCTTGAAATACTTTTCTTGCTGGATGTTTTTCACGACGATATTTTTCTGGTACATGATTTTTGATAATTTCAACTAATTCTAATGTCGTTTCAATCGTTTTTTCTTCACGGTAAGCAATGATTCCTTTGGCAATTGATGTAGCAAACTTTTCTTCACCATATTCTTTCATAATTCTTACTAAATCTTGATAAGAATAAGTATTTACGACATCTTTGGCACTAAATGGTTGACTTTGGTCCATACGCATATCAAGTGGTGCATCTTGGTGAAAACTAAACCCTCTGTCTTTTTCATCTAATTGTGGACTAGAAACACCTAAATCAAATAAAATCCCATCTACTTCGTGAACATTTCTTGTAGCTAGTTCCTTAGTCATATGTGAAAAATTACTTTTGATAATTTCATAGTTACCAGCAATTTCACCTAATCGTTTATCGCTTGCATTAATCGCATCTTGATCTTGGTCAAACGCATATAAAAAACCATTTGGAACTCTTTTTAATATTTCACTACTATGTCCCCCATATCCAAGGGTTGCATCTACAATGACACTTGAATCTTGTAACTTTAAATTTTCAATACATTCTTCTAATAATACACTTTTATGCATTCCTAGCCCCCTAAACTAAAAACCGTTTGAAAATAAATTATCTGCTATTTCACTAAAATCGCTTTCATTTTCGTCCATAAATGTTTGCCAACGTTCTTTACTCCATATTTCTAAGTGATCATTTACACCAATAATCACACAGTCTTTTGTAAGTCCGGCGTATTTCATGAGTGGTAATGAAATTTTAATACGACCTTGTTTGTCAAATTCACAAGTGGTTGCTCCTGATAAAAAGAAGCGCATAAAATTTCGAGCATCTTTGGTATTTGGTAATTCTTTATACTTACTAATAATTTCGTTCCAATCATCAACTGGATATACAAATAAACAGTTATCAAGTCCCCTTGTTACAATAAAGTTTTCTCCTAAATCATAACGAACTTTAGACGGAATGGTAAGTCTTCCTTTGTCATCAATTGTGTGATGATATTCCCCCATCAACATAAAATCACCCACTTTGCTCCACTTTATTCCACTTACTACCACCATTCTACCCTTTTTTCACCATTTTGTAAAGAGATTTTCCAACTTCTTAGTAATAAATGAATTTTAACATTTTTCATTGTAAAATACTGTCAAATAAAAACACGCTACCATTACGTAACGTGTTTTTCTCATTTAAAAGAAACAAGATCCTAGGATAATTGCTAGTAAGATATATAATACTATGATGCAAACGAAGTTATGTCCACCACATGTATTACATTCACAACCAGTTCCATGATTTACTTCTGGACGATTGCAAGAATTTCCGCATGCCATAATCTTCACCTCCTACTAAATGTATGCTCCAAGTATAATAATTAAAAGAATAAATAATACTAAAACAATAGCAGCGCCTGATACTCCTGTGTTACACATAAAAATCATTCCTCCTTTTTTTCTTTTCAAGAGTATTCTATGGTAATCACAGTATTTTGTGATTACTTCTGCGGAATTTATTGAAATTTTCCTCCTTTTTTGATAATATAATGGTTGTAGACTTGAAAGGAGAACATAAGAATGAAGAAAAAAATTGCGATTCTTAGTTTATGTTCATTAGTACTATTATCTACTGGATGTGGGAAAGTGGCAAAACTAAAAAACGGACAAGAAGTTGTTGCTAGTGTAGAAGGAAAAAATATAACAGCTGAAGATTTATATAATGAACTTAAAAAGCAAGGAGGAACAAGCGTTTTAGTAAATCAAATTGATGCTTTTATTGCTGATAAAGAGATTAAAACAGATGATACAGTAAAAGAATATGCTGCATCTCAATTAGAACAAATTAAAGCACAATATGATCAAGCTGGACAAGATTTTGCTACGATTTTAAAAAATGCTGGATATGCAAGTGAAAATGAATTTAAAGAAGTTTTAATGTTAGATTATAAAAAAGAACAAGTAGCAAAAAATTTCTTAAAAGATGAATTAACAGATGAAGAAATCCAAAAATATTATGATGAAGAAATTTTTGGAGCTGCGACTGTAAGACATATCTTAATCACACCAGATGTTAGTGATGACGCAGGTGACGAAGAAAAGAAAGAAGCAGAAGAAAAAGCAAAAAAAGAAGCAGAAGAAATTATTAAAGAATTAGAAAAAAGTGATGATGTTGAAAAAACATTCAAAGAATTAGCAAAAGAAAAATCTGATGATACTGGAACTGCTAGTAATGGTGGATTATTCAGTGATTTCAAAAAAGATGAAGTTGTATCAGACTTCTGGGATGCTAGTTATAAATTAAAAGATGGAGAATATTCAAAAGAACCAGTAAAAAGTGATTATGGATATCATGTTATCTTAAAAATTAGTCAAAAAGAAAAACCATCTTTAAAAGATAGCAAAACTGAAATTAAAGATACACTAGTTTCTAATAAACTTTCTAATGATACAAATTTATTTAATAAAACTTGGGATAGAATTCGTAAAGAAAAATATAAATTAAAAATCGAAGATAGTGAATTAAATAAATCATATGAAGATGTAATTGATAGCATCAAATAAGAAGAGTTTCAAAAACTCTTCTTATTTTTTTAAAACATTATATCTGGTTTTATAAGAGTATAATCTTTGTCATATGGTTTATAAATTGCAAGTACTTCCCCTTCTTGTGATAAAAATAAAACTCTATTTTTATGATATAAATCAGGTAATAAACTACCATTTTTAATTTTCTGTTCTAATAAGTCATCTACAACTACTGTATCCATATCTTTTAATACTTCTTTTATCGAAATCAGCGTCACAGCATCTTCTTTTAATTGTTTCATACTAATTACTTGGTCAAGGGAAAAAACACCTTGCTTTGTCCTTCGCAATTCACACATCATTCCTACAGTATCTAACTTTTTCGCAATATCCCGAATGAGACTACGAATATAAGTCCCTTTACTAACAGTTGTTTTAATTTCAAAATACAAATTCCCATCGATTACTTCAATATCACTGATTCGTTCTAACGAAAATATTGTTACCATTCTCTTTGGTAGTACAACTTCTTCCTTGTTTCTAGCATACTCATATAGCTTTTTCCCATTTACTTTCACTGCAGCATATTTTGGTACTTCTTGTTCATAACAACCAATCATCATCTCTAATACTTTATCAATCTCTTCTTTGGTTTTCGATACTACTTCTTTTTTTAATATTGTTCCTGTAGAATCAAGCGTATCTGTTTCAATTCCAAGACATATTTTAGCAACATATTCTTTTTCTTTAGAAGTTAAATATTCTACTAATTTTGTTGCTTTTCCAACCGCTAAAACAAGAACGCCAGTTGCAATCGGATCTAATGTTCCCGTATGTCCAATTTTTTTTGTATGTAATACTTTCGATGCAATATTGACTACATCTCTACTTGTATAATCTTTTTCTTTATCAACAATGATTATTCCATCCATTCCTCTCACCTACTGACATTAGTATAAAGAAATTAACAAAAAAATACAAGTTAAAAAAATGATAGTTTCCTATCATTTTTTATTTACAAGTATATCCTTCTGATTCCATACCTTTTTTATATTCTTCTGCATCAAGTTTTTCTGACTTCATATCAGCAAAAGTAGAATCCATTTTTGATAAACTTTCTTCACTCGCTTTTGCAAAATCAAAAGTAATTGCTACATCAATTCCTGCATCACTCTTTGATACAACTGGTTCAATTCCTTCAGCTTTGAATCCTTCATAAATTGGTTTTACTAAATTATAAGTTGCATCAATAGAAGCTTGTTCTTCTCCAGACATATCCATATGCATTTCCATATCTAATGTTTTTAATTTATCATCTTTTATTTTCGCTACTACTTTTTCAGATGATTTCATTCCACTTTCAGAACTTTCTCTCGTACAAGTAACTGTTTTTTGGTTAAAAAAGCAACCAGATACTAAAATTGTTGATACAACTAGTCCTACTACAAACCATACTTTTTTCATTTTACCACTCCTCTATATTACCATTATAACATATAATTTTATAATTGAAACTATTTTTTTTGTTTTATATAATTTGCTAAAAAAAAGGTTGCAAAAGCGAATATTCCCATCAAAAAAGTAATCAAAACAGCAAGTACTTTTTCCATATTTTCACTTCCTTACCATATTTTATGTTAGGAAAGAAAAAAAACACGGGATTAATCATTATCTCGTGCCATAATCAAAAGTCTTAAAATATTGATAATCGTAGATATTAAAGAGGCAACATAGGTAAGAGCTGCAGCTTTTAACATCTCTTTTGATTGTGGAAGTTCCTCTTCATCTACAATATTTAATTGTTCTAATTGTTTACATGCTCGATTTGATGCATCAAATTCAACTGGTAATGTAACTAGTTGGAATACTAATGTTGCACATAAAATTAAGATACTTAACCAAATATAACCAGTAACTCCTGCAATAATTGAAACAATTAAAGAAAAGTATCCCAAATAAGATATCAAGTTAACAAAAGGAATTAACGCATGACGAATGCGTAGAAAAAGATATCCTTCTTTATCCTGAATCGCATGTCCTACTTCATGAGCTGCTACTGAAACAGCTGCAATTGAAGTTCCATGAAAAATCGCTCTTGAAAGTCGAATAACTTTTCTACTAGGATCATAATGATCTGTTAACTCTCCTCTTGTTTCTACTACGTATATATCACCTAATCCATTTGCTTCTAATATCATTTTTGCAGCTTCTACTCCACTTAACTGTTTCTTATTTTCAACTGATTTATATTTACGATATGCTTTATTAATTTTAGATTGTGCAACTAATACAATGATAAGTGCTAATAAAGCTAATAAAATCGTAAGTGGTGTTTCATAAAACCATGTCATAAAATTCATATATTACCTCGCTATCTCAAATATTGTTCCTTCTTTTGTATCCTTGATTAGAATTCCTTGTTCTTTTAATTCATCACGAATTTGGTCAGCTTTCGCATAATCTTTTGTTTGCTTTGCAAGATTACGCTCCGCAATTTTTTCTTCAATCATTCTTTTTTCTTCATCACTAATTTCAATCTCTTCTAATAATTCTAATCCAAGTACCATATCAAATTCTTTAATCAATAATCTCTTCGTACTATCACTAATCGCTGCTTTTAATACATCATATAATATCGTCATTGCCTGTGAAGTATTTAAATCATCAGCAAGTGCTTCTTTAAACTTCTCCAAGTATAAAACAACATAATCATCATCTATTTTTCCATCATCACTTAGTGATAACGTTTTTCCTTTTAACTTTTTATACGCAATACTTGCATTATCTAAACTTTCAAAAGTAAACGTTAATTGTTTACGATAATGAGATTGTAAACACATAAAACGATATGCCAAAGGATCATATCCTTTATCAATTAATCGTTGTAGCGTTAAAAATTCTCCCTTAGATTTACTCATCTTTCCAGTCGCATCATTTAAGAATTCCATATGTACCCAGTAATTACACCATTTATGTCCTAAAAAACATTCTGATTGGGCAATTTCATTGGTATGATGAGGAAAAATCGCATCAATGGCTCCACAATGAATATCTAAATATTCTCCTAGTGTTGCCATAGAAATACAAGAACATTCAATATGCCATCCTGGATATCCAACACCCCAAGGACTATCCCATTTCAATTCTTGATTCATAAATTTAGAATTCGTAAACCATAAACCAAAATCTGCTTGATTGCGCTTATGAACATCTTCTTCTACATCTTCTCTAGCACCAACTAACAATTCTTCTTTGTTTCTTCCAGATAACGCATAATACTGATCATATTTTTCTGTATCAAAATAAACATTTCCATTTGCAATATATGCATACCCATCTTCTAATAATTTTTCAATCATTTTAATATAATCTTGAATATGATCCGTTGCTTTTTCAATATAATCTGGCTTTTTAATATGTAATCGTTCTAAATCATGAAAAAAAGCTTTCGTATAGAATTTGGCGATTTCTAAAACAGATTTATTTTCACGTGCTGCTGCAAGTGACATTTTATCATCACCACTATCCGCATCACTTACTAAATGTCCAACATCTGTAATATTCATCGCACGTTCTACTTGATATCCTAATAATACAAGTGTTTTTTCTAGAATATCTTCAGAAATATAGGTTCTTAAATTACCAATATGTGCGTAATTATACACGGTTGGTCCACATGTATACATTTTTACAATACCATCTTCATGGGGAACAAATTCTTCCACACTTCTAGTCAATGTATTATATATTTTCATAGTATCCCTCATTTCTTCCCTATTATACCATAACTCAATTGCTTTTTTAAAGTATTACCATAATTTTCCATAATTTATAACAGTATTTCATAATCTAACAATTCTATTTCATTTGAAATAAAATGTTCACAATTGGAAATTGGTTCTACTAATGACGTTGATAAATATTTTTTATTATCATCAGGAAACACGGTTACACAAACACCATCATAATTACGATTAACTAAAATTGCTGATAAAAAATTAGCACCACTCGATATACCAACTCCTAGTCCCAATTTTCTTGCAAGTAAACGGGCCATGTTAATCGCATCTTCATCGTCAATTTTATAAACATCATCGATGATATTTTTATCAACTAATTCAGGAATAAAGTCATCACCGATTCCTTCTATTTTATGATGTTCTAATACATTACTACCACTTAATAATGCCATCTTACTAGGTTCTAATGCGATTATTTTAATATCATGATTATATTCTTTTAATTTTGTTCCAATTCCCATTAACGTTCCACCAGTTCCAATTCCCGATGTAAAACTAGATACTTCTGGTACACTTCGAATTATTTCTAAAGCTGTTGTATAATAATGAGCAAGTTTATTATCATTGTTAGAAAACTGATTCATTCTGTAACCATTTAAAGTTTTGGCTAATAGATCTGCTTCTTTAATACAACGCTTAAATCCACCTTCTTCTTTTGAAATTAGATGAACTTCAGCGCCAAAACTTTTCATTAATTGTACTCGTTCCTTACTACACCAGTCTGGCATAAAAATAATAACTGGGTGTTTATAATAAGCTCCTAATGCCGCTAGAGAAATTCCCGTATTTCCACTTGTCGCCTCAATAATTGGCATATGTTCTTTTAGAACTCCGTTTCTTTTTGCCTCATGCAAAACATATTCTACCATACGATCTTTAATACTTCCTGTTATATTATAGTATTCTAATTTAGTACAAATATGCTTTTTTACACCTCTATCAAGATACGTAATTTTAATCATTGGTGTACTTCCGATTAAATCCATCTTATCACCTCTATTATATATAATGTATTTTTAAAAATTCTGTTTCTGAAACAAAAAAATTTATTTTAATATTGCATTCACTTCTGTAATATGATATTATATAAGAGCAGAACGGAATTGGACCTTTAGCTCAGTTGGTTAGAGCATCCGGCTCATAACCGGACGGTCGATGGTTCGAGTCCATCAAGGTCCACCATGACTTGCGAGTGTGGCGAAATTGGCAGACGCACTAGACTTAGGATCTAGCGCCTTATGGCATGGGGGTTCAAGTCCCTTCACTCGCACCATTTTGTTAATGTAATACCTGTAAAAATACAGGTATTTATTTATTATAAAGACTAATTTTTATGTAGAAAATTGACTAGTCTTAAATCATTAAGAGTTGTATTAACTCTTTTTTTGTTATCTTTTCAACAAAAAAAGTTGATACTATCAACCTTGTTGTAATGTTAAAATAAACATTACTACGAAAAATAATGTAAAAAGTAAAATAAAATTACCTAAAAATAATCCTATACCAAATCTAATTCCATCTGAAATTGTCAAATGGACATTATCTTCTTTCAATAATTTCATACTCCACCTACCTTATAAATTATATTATATCAAATAAAAACTCTATTTAATAGTGCTTTAAACTGTTGACCACAAGATTATTTTACCGTATGATAAAGATATTAAAGAAAGCGTGATTTTTATGATAAATTCTATGATGACAAAAAGACTTCTTGAGAAAAAGACAAAAATAATTCCAATGAATCATTATGATGCAGTTCTTAATTCTATTCTTTCATTAGATATACAATGGGCTAAATGGCTAGCTTATGAACCAGAATCAGAAAAAAATTTATGCAATTCCTCAATTTCTATAACGGAACTTGATATTGAACAACTTAAAAAATTAAAAACAATGAAAGAACAAAAAATGTATTCTGAAATTATGAACAAATATGCTTTTCATCATGATCAAATTACCAAAGAAGAAAATATATTAGCTTATCGATATATGCAGTCTCACTCTATTTTTGATTTAATACTACAAAAACTTACGAAAGAAGAATTGGAATTAGGAAATAAACAAGCAACTTTGTTTATAGAACAATCTTCTAAAGAAGAAATGAAAAACTATTTGGATAATATAAATCCTAATCATAATTTAGATAACTATTTAAAAATGGATATGGTAGATGCTTATACTTTTTATTTAATTGCACGCCACTATGCTTTGATATCGGATAAATTATCTACTGAAATATTAGATTCTGAACTGAATGAAAATTTGTCTACAATTCGAAAAGGATGGTCTAAAGTAAAATACAACAGATAATTGATTCCAATTTATATTTACAAAAAAAAATCAGTCATAATAGACTGATTTTTCTTATTTGTTTAAAATGGCATCAATTGGTTTCATTCGTGATATTTTGATAATTGGTAATACACTAGAGATCAAAGTTACAACTAATACAACAACATAGATGAGAGCGAATTGTCTAATTCCTATCATAAATGGTGTTAAAATAAGTCCTGTATTTGACATAATAAAGTTGTTTAATATATTTGTAATGATTACCAAGAAAATAGATGCGACAGTTCCAGATATAATTGCAAGGACAAATCCTTCCCATAGGAAAATTTTAATAACATCGAATGTTCTAGCACCAAGTGCTCTTAAAATACCAATTTCTTTTTTACGATAATGAATACTTGTGAAGATAAAGTTACTAATTAAGAAAATAGCAAATACAAAGAATACTAAGCTAGCATAGAAAGCAATTTCCTTTAATGTATTAATCATTCCAACCATTCCAATTACAACATCACTATAACTACTAGTAGCCGTAATCGACTCATCATGAGGGAAACGATTTAGAAGATCGATAAATCCTTCTTCTTTTCCATCTTTTACCATAAGTCCTTTAATTTCTTTTGTTTGTGTTTTATATTGACCAACTAATTCTTCAGCAAAATAGTTGTTTGGTGTTTCTGATTCTTTATATGGTGTTACTCCAATCACTTTTAAATTTCGATAAAATTGATCTGGTTTATCAAGATCAAAACTTCTTCCTTCATAAACATTTAATGTTATAGTTTTACCAATTACTTCATTGGCATTAAAATAATGTTCAAAGAATAATTTTTCTAATTCTTCCACATCTTGTGTTGGATTTTTTTCTATCAATTCATCTAATTGTTTTTGATACTGTTCCATTTGAAACGTATTTAACTGTGTGATATTTAATATCATTTCATCTTTATTTAAATGGTTTGTTTTCTTCCAACTAGTACCATCAAAATACTCTACTTCTTTCTCTAAAACTGCTGGAGATACATAATAACCATCAGAATGGATATTAATTTCTTTAGATGATAAGGAATAATTATTATAATCACTTAAATTATGATACTCTTCAACATTTAAATTGTCCATAAATCCTTTTTTTACATAAATTTGATTATAACGATATCGAGCATTTCTATCAAGTTCTGATGCTAAATTATTCATTTCTCGTGTTGATAGTTTTTTCTGATTCTTTAAATCTTGAAATTGTTTTAAATCATAATCAATGATTCCAACAATTTTTACTTTTTGTTTCGTTCCAAAACTAAATTCATAGTTAGAATTTAATAAGTCTTCATAACTTTTTGGATAATATGTTTTTTTATTAAACAATTTATTTGTTTTATCTTCTACTTGAATCCCATTTTTCATAATGACGTCAGCGAAATAATTAGAAATTAAAATTTCGTTATTTTCTGTAGGTACTTTTCCAATAATTTTTTCTTCTAATACGTCATCAATATTATCAAATTCTACAACTTCTGCTAGAATAGTATTTGATGTTGTATAATATTGATCATTATAATCGTCAACTTGTGTAATTTGTAATAAATCGTTATAGTTATAAGTTCCAAATTCTTGTCTAATTTGATAAACAGGGGTTGCGTCAGGATATTCTTTTTGAATCTTTTTGATATCATCGTCATTTAAATATAATAAGTCTCTTCCCATCCATTCTTCATCATAAAGTTTATATTTCTGAATTTGAACAGAAGGAACCTTTTGTTCTTTTAATAATTTTGCATGTGCTTTCTCTACTTCATAATTTGATAACGTATCTGAAACACTTAAGAATAAAAGGGAGAAAACAGTTAATAAAATTGTGAAAAATAATTTTATTTTTTTATGTTTTAAACTACCAATTCCTAATTTGAAACTTTTATTCCAAGGTAATTTTGAACGAATACACTGATAACTATCATGATTATTTTGATCAGATGTTTCTTCCTTTGTATCACGAGCCACTTTCCCATCATGAATTTCAATAATACGATCGGCATAGTTATTCGCACTTTCTACATCATGTGATACTACGACAACTAATTTTTCTTTACTAATTTCTTTTAATAAGTCCATGACTTGTTTACTTGTTTTACTATCTAAGTTACCAGTTGATTCATCAGCTAGAATAATTTTAGGATCTTTAATAAGAGCTCGTGCAATCGCTACTCTTTGTTTTTGACCACCTGATAATTCATTTACTTTACGAGTACGTAAATCATTTAATTCTAACTTTTTCAGTAACTCCTCTACTTTTTGTTCTTCTACTTTCTTTTGTTGTAATTCAAGTGCTAGAATAATATTTTCATAAACATTGTAATCTTCTAAGATATTGAATTCTTGAAATACAAACCCAATATAAGTATTGCGATAAGAATCATAATCCTTCTTTTTAAAATTCTTAGTACTTTTTCCAAGGACAATCATATCCCCAGTATCGTAACGATCAAGTCCCCCTAATACGTTTAATAAAGTTGATTTTCCACTCCCACTTTTTCCTAAGATAAACGTCATACCACGTTGTTCAAATGTTAAACTAACATCATCAATTGCTTTGGTATTATGACTCTTTTTTGATTTATAAGTTTTACTTATATGCTTTAACTCTATCATACCTTATCCTCCTATATTTAAAGTATAGCATAAAAATATCAAAAGAAGAATCATTATGACGGAATTGTCATTTTTTAAAATTATGGTATAACAAAAAAAGATGACTTGATATCATCTTTCATTTTCCTTGGTAGCCCGTATGGGGTTCGAACCCATGAATATCGCCTTGAGAGGGCGACGTGTTAAACCACTTCACCAACGGGCCATTTCTAAATCCTCTATCAGAATACCACATATTTTCCAACAAATCAAGTACTAAAAACCTTGTTACTTTTATAACAAGGTTTCATATTGTTGTAATCGTTTGTAAATACGTTCCTTTTTTAATATTTTTAATAATTCATAAATATCTGGTGTTTCCAATCTACCAAATAGAGAAACACGAATCATCTCACAGAAATCTCCAACATGATCTACATAGCGTTCTGGATATTGTTCATACTCTTTTACTGTTTTCGCATAGCCATGATCAGAAATAAATTCTTTTAAAGCACAATACCATGTTTCTTTATCATCTGTTTCTTTAAATACTTCATCAAAATATTGTGTTACTAACGCTAAATCATAGGTATCTTTGATTGGTTCTTTTTGATATTCAGAATTAAAATATAATTCATCATATAAATACCAAGATTCTTTTTTCACATCAGAAAATGATGCGAAATCTTTTCTTGGTTTTTTTATTTCTCGCTCTACATTTAATATGGCAATACTTTCTTTTGGATATTGAATGAGTAATTGATAAAAAGATGGATCATATTCTTCATAATAAGGTAATATCATCTGATATAATTCTGTTGCTGTTAATCTACTAAAATATAATTTGGAAATAAAATTTAGTTTTGTTAAATCAAATAATGTTCCACCAGTACTCATTTTTCGATATTCAAATTGAAAATTAGAAATACATGCATTTTTATCACTCAAATAGTAATTTTCAAAGTTCGGATTGATTAAAGTTGCTAGATAAAGTTGAATTGCTTTTGGTGGAATTCCTAATTTTTGATAATATTCCATTGAACACTCTTTATCATAGCGTTTTGATAGTTTACGAACGCTCTCTCCGTCTTTTTTAGTAAGGGGTGATATATGAGCATACTTTGGTGCTTTTACTTCCAATAAGCGAAATAACTGTAAATGAATCGGGATACTAGATAACCATTCATCACCACGAATCACATGCGTTGTTCCCATTAAATAATCATCTATTACATGAGCAAAATGATATGTAGGAAGCCCATCCTGCTTTAATAATACAATATCCATATCATTTGATGGTAACATAATTTTTCCTTTAACACAGTCTTTAAATTCAAATTTTTTATCAAAATCACCGATTGCTTTTAAACGAATCACATACGGCTTTCCCATTTTGATAAATGTTTCTATTTCTTGTAATGAAAGAGTTCTTCCTTTCGCATAGATTCCATAATATCCAATTCTATCTTTCTTTTCTTTTTGTATCATTCGAATTTGTTCTAATTCATCTTCTGTTTCAAAACTAGGATAGGCATATCCTTTTTGTACTAAATCATAAACAAAAGCTTGATAAATTTCTTTTCGTTCTGACTGAATATAAGGTCCATATTCTCCACCAATCATCGGTCCTTCATCAACCACAATTTCTTCTTTCTTTAAATCCGTTAGTATCTTTTGAACTCCATCCTCTACTTTTCTTTTTTGATCCGTATCTTCGATTCTAATATAGAAAATACCATTTGCTTGATGGGCAAAAACAGAAGATACAAAGCTAGCATACAAACTTCCCATATGAAGAAATCCTGTAGGACTTGGTGCAAATCTTGTTACAACAAGACCATCTTTTCTTTTTGGATATTGTGCTTCAATTTCTTCTCTTGTCATAGATAGATTTGGAAATAATAATGTTGCTAGTTTTTGATAATCCATATGCTCAACTCCTATATAAAAAAGCAACCCTCGTTGCTTTACGATCTACTTGGCTGCCCCAGTTAGATTCGAACTAACGAAATGTCGGAGTCAGAGTCCGATGCCTTACCGCTTGGCTATGGGGCAATACAAGTATATTATAGCACTATTTCTTTGTTATGCAAATGGTTTTAAATTACTAATTTCATTCCCGGATATATTTTATTTGGATTATTACCAATTAATGATTTATTTTTGGTATAAATTGATTGCCAAGTCGTATGAAATTGATTCGCTATTTTTGATAAGTTATCACCACTTTTTACTACATAAATAATAGGTTCATTAATATCTGTTGGTAACTGCAATACTTGACCTGGATAAATGAGATTAGGATTTTTTATTTGATTGAGTTTTACCAATGTATCTACAGTTGTTCCATATGTAACAGCAATTCTAGATAAGTTATCACCAGCTTTTACAGTATAAGTAGGATATTTAGGTTTCTCTGGTACAACTGGTTTTTCAATATTCGATTCTAAATGATTTAACTGTTTCTCTCTAATTAATTTAGGATAATCATAATAAGCAATATTCAAATCTACTCTACCCCTAATACCATTTATTTTACCATCACTTGTATATTGCCACATTCCAAATGGTTTTTGATACGTAATCGTCTTTCCCCACTGGGCAACCCATTTATCATATTTATCTAATCTAGGTGAACTTAATTTTGTCTGAAACATTGCTAAATTAGAATAAATTCCAACATAATATCCCGCTTCTTCGATAGCATTACAAAATGTTTCACAGATACCAGTTAATGCCTCCATACTATTTTGATCAATATATAAATTAGATTCTACATCATAAAAAATAGGATATTCTAATTGAAATTCTTTTACTAATCGAAGTACATGTCTTGCTTCACTCATCGCTTCTTCTCTACTTCTTGCATAACTATATAAATAAACACCAAATGGTATTTTTAACTCTGTACACTGTTTAGCATTCATATAATATTTTTTATCATCTTGATCTACCTTATCAATTCCATAACCACATCGAATAATCGCAAAATCTATCTGATTCTTCACAGTATTCCAATCAATATCTCCTTGATGAACTGATACATCAATTCCCCGTTTTTCCACTCTATCCCCCCTTTTATTATAATATACGGAGAATCGATTCGTTCCGTTATTATTTCATACTAAAAAAATAAAGATTTTTCTTTATTTTTGAATCATATTTAATAAATTAATCTTAAAAATATCTTTTTCTGAGTGTTCTTTCGAAACCATAACCCCTTTATAAGTAACTAGTTCTGATTGATGCCCTTCACTTAAAATATCTTCTGGTGAAATCGTATCTAACATAATAATTTTATTATCTTCGTAAACATGATAATGTAATTTGATATCACCATGTACTTTAGAAAACATTGAATCAGTTGGTAATTTTAATTCATAAGTCATCGCTTTTGTATCTTGATTTGTAGATACTAATTCCCCTAAAAATTCTCCTGTTTTTAATTTAGGATAGAATTCAAAATATAATTTTTTATATGCTAACATATTATATTTTTTTAAAGAACGTTCTAATTTCTTAAACTCGTTTTCATTGATATAATCAAATACGTAAGCACCTTTCACTATATTCACCTTCTATCTATTCCGCTATCTTCTATTGTACTTAAATCATATCATTTCTTATCATGTTTGTCAAACAAAAAAAGGCATTTCGCCTTTTTCATTATCTTGTTTTTGACACAGTTTCTTCTTCTAGAGCTGCTGGGTTTACATCAGCTGGAAGTTGACCTTTTGGATAATAATATCCATCGTCACCTAATACCCAATCATCATCCATAATATCTTCTGTTGTAGTATCATCACTAATGATATCATCTTGTGGAATATCAACAATTGGATCATCCACTTCCGGTGTAGAAGGTTCTTCTACAACTGGAGCAGATGGTTCTTCTACTTCAGGTGTTGCTGGTTTTTCAGGATAATAAATTTCATTTTCATCTTCCTCAATATCAACAATTTCATCATCACCTGGAGCTGGTTTACTATATTCATCAAATGCTTTTTTCATCGCATCCCAAGTTGCTTTATAAGATGGTTGTGTATCATATAAATGTTGATTTTTATATTGACCATTATTAAAGTCAGCTGCTGCTTGATTTGAATAATCAATCATTTCATCTTTTGACTGATCTGTTTCATTTCCGTTGGCATCAGTATTTGGTAAATCAACAGAATCTCCTACTTGATTTTCTGGAGGAAGTGATTCACCACTTTCGTAAGTTCCATTACTATGATTAATTTTTGGATCATTTTCATCTACTGTAATACCAGGATATTTTTTACTTGTAATTGCATCAATATTTTTGATTGCTTCTTCTTTTCCTTTTTCTTCAATATCAATATCAGCATTTTTTAAATCTTTGATATTTTCTTTTACACCTTTTGTTACTTCAGCAAATGTGTAATATACTTCACCATCAGCATGTTCATGTTCTTTTTCATCATCTAATAATGATTCTAAATAACTAACGGCAATTTGTTTAGAAGATGAATAAATCGTATCTTCTGCACCTACAGCTTTTTCATCTTCAACACCACAAGCTTCACCTTTTGAATTACACATAACATCTAAATCTTTATAGAATAAATCACGTTGCTCTGGTGTCATTAAATGAGCATCTGTTGCCATTGTAATATAATGTTGTAATGCCATAATAGTGAATGGACTATATTGTTCTAAATCAGCAATTACTTCATCATTGATAAACTTATTCCATTCTTCTTTTTGTTTTGAAGATGGAGTTGCTCCTGCATCGTTATAAAGCTTTTCTGCTTTTTCTAACATTGAAGCACTTTTTTTATGAGGAACAATACTTTCCCAATCTAAGTCTCCTCTTGCACGAACAACTTTTTCAATTAATTCATCAATTTGATTAATTCCTTTGTTTAAATCGCCTTTTTCAGCAAAGTAGTCTTGTAAATCAATATTTTTTACAAAGTCATCTTTACCAGGCATTGAACCATTTGTATTTAATACAGCCAGTAATGCATATACTTCTGGACCATATCCTTCTTTATCATAAGCACCATTTTTCGCTAATGATTCAGCAAAAGCTGTACCACCAGTAATTAATGATTCTCCTGTTAATGGATTTCTACTATATCGTTCAGTATCATATTCTGCATCTTCACTAGCTTTTACTTGTTCTACTACAGCAGATTTATCATTGTTTTGGAAAGATGCAGTACATCCACCAATTGTTGATAATACAATTGTTCCAGCAAGTATACTAGCTAATTTATGACTTTTAACTAAATTTTTAAATTTTGCAAAACGTTTTTGTTGATTAAGAATTGAATTTAATTCTTCTCTTCTATCCTCAATTTCAAACATTTTTTCTTCTGTCGTAAAAGCTTCTAACTTATCAAGGATTTCCTGAGAAAAGCGAAGGAAAGCTTCTTTTTTCTCAGGATTATCCGTTGTCTTAGCTTTTATTATATAAGAATCTATTTTTGATAAATAATATTCTATATCTTTCATACCCCATTACTCCTTTCTATTTTTCTTTTCTAACTCCAGTAAATTTATAACCTTTTTTCTTCAATTTATTAGCAGCATCTTTGTCATCACAATCAATCCATACTTCATCACGATATCCATCGATAATATCACGTGTACGATAACGATAGTATGTTGTACTGTGAGGTACTTTTACTTGACCATAAATTGGTTCTTTATAAGTTTCTACACGTTGTGATGTTCCATAGTCTACAACTACTTTTACTTTTTGTGTCTTATAAATTGGAACACTTCTTACTTCCCATTTCGTACAAACTTCTTGTGTTTTAGTAATTTCATATTTTTGTCTTGTTTGTTGTGCGTAAATTCTAACTTTTCCAAATGCACAGTTACAATCTTGGTTAATTGTACGTACAAAGTACCATCTTTCAGTCGCGCTTACTGGTGGTTCACTTGTAAATTGTTTTTGAACTCCAGTATCTTTCCATGCTGTATAAGCATATTCTCCAGTTCCTACTTCTTTCTTCGTTGTTGCTGTACATACTTTCTTGTTTTCAGAACCGATTTGAACTTTTACTTCTTTCCATCCATAAATTGGTTTATTCTTATCTTTATAAGTAATTGTTCTAGTTTTAATTCTTTCACCAATTTGTTTTGTCTCAGTTGTATAAGTAATTTCTGTTTTAGATTGTACTTGTGTTAAGTCATTTTCTGTTCTTGAAGTTGTTGACCAACTTGACCAGTTACCCCATTGTGTATAAGAAGCATCTACTGTCTTAATGTATTGACAAATATATTCTTTTTCTGGTGGAGTTGGCGTTGGTGTTGGCTTACTTGTTGGTGTAGGTGTTGGTTTGCTAGTTGGAGTTGGCGTTGGTTTTCCTGGTGTTGGTGTACTTCCAGGTTTTCCTGGCTTTCCAGGTGTTCCTGGTCTTCCTGGTCTTCCTGGATTTGTTGGGAAAATCGTTGGTGTTGTAACATCTTTTTCGTTTTTCTCACAAATCGTTGTTGTACAGTAATCATAGCATCCCATATATACTAATAAGTAATTTTCTTGTTCTGTACATTTCAAATTAACCTTCATGATGTATTCTTCATCCATCTTCGTAATTTCTACGTAAGAACCTACATTATCACAAGCTCTACCCTTGCTATCAGTAAATGGTAAAATGATTTTCTTATCTAACATTTCACCTAAAGTCATTGATACTTTATCTCCTACTTTTTGTGGTAATCTTGGTGTCGTATAATAACTTTTAGCAGCATCCTTCATCATTAGGATATTCTCGTTAAAAATTCGATCATACAATGGTTGTAATGATTCCTTTACAAAGCTTTTTGATGGAAATAACCACATCAAAATAAAGATAAACACAACTACAAATAAAATTTGTAATACGATATCTTTGATTGAAAAATTTTCTCTACGTTCATTATACATAAAATTCCCCCTCTTTCCAATTTGATGTCGCCTATCTTAGCACAAACATCACATCTTGTCAAATCATAACGAATTTCTTTATTTTCCTTACCTTATGCACATCTTCGTTGTTACTAAATTGTATCATAAAATCACTTAAAAGTCAATTTTTAGCTCTACTATTGTACAACCATTATTATAGTAAAAAGTCTTGTAATCTAAAACATTTTTATTCTTCTTTAAAGTATCCCAAGTTACTTGTCTAATCGCACCACTTCCAACGCCATGAACGATGACAACAATATTCTGTTTTAGTTTTATATTATCTCGAATAAAATCTTGAATTAATACTCGAGCGGTTGCTGTTGTTTCTCCATGTAAATCCAATTTTGGATAACGATCTACAAATATTATATTATTTAAACTCATGAAAATACTTCTTCATTTCTTCTTTTTCTGGCATTGATCTTCTACTACCAAGTCTTGTTACTGATATTGCTCCAGCAATACATGCAATTCGTAAACTATCTTCAAAAGAATAATGATTACTAATCGCGTATGTAAATGCACCATGGAAAATATCTCCAGCACCTGTTGAATCAACTGGTGTTACTTCTAATGAAGGCATTATTTTTACAACACCATCTTCACGATATAAACATCCTTTTGATTCAAGTGTAATAACAACTGTTGTATGAAATAACTGTTCTAAAGATTCTAATGCTTGAATCAAAGTTTCAAATTGATCTATTTCAATTTTTACATTTGATACTGTTTCCGCAAACTCTTTTGAACAAACAACATAATTTACTTTATGACATAAATCAATTACTTCTTCAACAGGTCTTCCGGCATCAATAATCGATATTGCATTTGGATATTGTTCCAACATTTTTTTAGAAAACTCATATTCTTGTCCATCGACTAATATCACATCAATATCTTCTGTAACAGAAACATCTGACATAGCCATATGACTAGGTCGATATGTCATGATTGTTCTAGAACCATTTTTTTGATTAGCTATAATAAAACTTGAAGTCGTCGTATGTTCTTTATTAAATTCTAAATATTTTGTATTGACACCAACTTGTTTTAGTTCTTCCTCAATCTTTCTTCCATCTTGATCATCTCCGACAATTCCGGCAAAATAAGTATTCATTCCCCATTTACCAAGTAAATATGCGGCGTTATTAGCAGGCCCTCCTCCATTACCAAGTCTTTCTGGTACTCGATTTTTGGTATTTTCCTCTGGAAAATCTAATACAGGCACTGTTGTATCATATGCTGCATGACCTATACATAGTATATTCATTTTCTCACCTTCCATTTTCATTGTAACATATTTCTACTATCAATATAAAAAAAAGTAACAAATTCATGTTACTTTTTCATTATTTTACATTGATACAAGTTCTTTTGCTCGTGCTTGAGCTGCAGCAAGTCTAGCAACTGGAACACGATATGGACTACATGATACATAAGTAAGTCCTACTTTATGACAGAATTCCACACTTGATGGTTCTCCACCATGTTCTCCACAAATACCAAGTTTCATATCTGGTCTTGTTTTTCTTCCCTTTTGTGCTGCCATTTCTACTAAGGCACCAACACCAGTTTGATCTAGTTTTGCAAAAGGATCTTGTTCAAATATTTTTTTATCATAATAATCATTTAAGAATTTACCAGCATCATCACGACTAAATCCATAAGTCATTTGTGTTAAGTCGTTTGTACCAAAACTGAAGAATTCAGCTTGTTCAGCAATTTTATCGGCAGTAAGTGCTGCTCTTGGGATTTCAATCATTGTTCCAACATGATAATCTAGTGTAACACCTTTTTCTTTCATTACTTCATGAGCAGTTTCATCAACAATTTGTTTTACAAATTTAAGTTCATTTACATCTCCAACAAGTGGAATCATAATTTCTGGTACCACATTCATACCACGACTATTTACATTGATTGCAGCTTCGATAATTGCTCTTGTTTGCATACGTGCAATTTCTGGATAAGTAATTGCCAAACGACATCCACGATGTCCCATCATTGGGTTAAATTCTTTTAATGAATCAATTCTTGCTTTTAAGTTTTCAAATGTCATACCAAGACTTTCAGCAAGTGGTTTAATTTCTTCATCTGTATGAGGCAAAAATTCATGTAGAGGTGGATCTAAGTAACGAACTGTCACTGGATTTCCTTTCATTGCTTCAAATATTTTTTCAAAGTCATCACGTTGCATTGGTAAAATTTTAGCAAGTGCTTGTTCTCTTTGTTCTACTGTTTCGGCAGTAATCATTTGTCTAACTGCAAAAATACGATCTGTTTCAAAGAACATGTGCTCTGTACGAACAAGTCCAATTCCTTCTGCTCCAAAACTTAATGCTTGTGCGGCATCTTTTGGTGTATCAGCATTGGCACGTACTCCAAGGGTACGGATACTATCTGCCCAACTCATGAATGTTTCAAAATCTCCACTAATCGTTGGTGCAACTGTTTTAATTGCTTCGCCATACACATATCCAGTTGAACCATCAAGTGATAAATCATCACCTTCATGATATACATGACCATCTTTTGTTGTTAATGTTTTATGTTCTTCATCAACAGTTAATTCTCCGCATCCACAAACACAACAACGCCCCATACCACGAGCAACTACGGCAGCATGACTTGTCATACCACCACGAATGGTAAGAATTCCTTCTGCATCATTCATTCCTTGAATATCTTCAGGAGAAGTTTCTAAACGTACTAAAATAGATGGAATTCCATTGGCATGAGCTTTTGATGCTTCTTCAGCAGTAAAATAAATTTTTCCTGTTGCAGCTCCTGGTGAAGCAGCTAATCCTGTTGCGATAACAGTTCCATTTTTTAAACTTTCTCCATCAAACATTGGATGCAACAACTGATCTAATGATTTTGGTTCTACTTTTAAAATTGCTTCTTCTTTACTAATCATGCCTTCATTTACTAAATCTACTGCAATTTTTAAAGCAGCATGAGCAGTTCTTTTTCCGTTACGTGTTTGTAACATATAAAGTTTTCCATTTTCAATCGTAAATTCCATATCCTGCATATCTTTATAATGTTGTTCTAAGATATTTGCTGTACGAACAAATTCTTGATATACCTCAGGCATAGATGTTTCTAATGTTGCGATTGGTGATGGTGTACGAATACCTGCTACTACGTCTTCTCCTTGAGCATTCATTAGATATTCACCAAATAATTTCTTTTCTCCTGTTGCTGGATTACGAGTAAATGCAACTCCAGTACCACAGTTATCACCACGGTTTCCATATACCATTTCTTGAACATTAACCGCTGTTCCCCAACTGCTTGGAATATCATTCATCTTACGATAAATAATTGCTCTTTCATTATTCCAAGAACGGAATACAGCAGTAACAGCTTCAATTAATTGTTCTTTTGGATCTTGTGGGAAGTCAACACCAGATAATTCTTTATAAACTTCTTTAAATTTTTTGGTTACTTCCATCATATCTTCTGCTGTTAAATCAGTATCGTATTTTGCACCTTTTTCTTCTTTGATTTTATCTAAAATACGATCAAAAGATTGTTTTGGGTATCCCTTTACAACATCTGCAAACATCATAATAAAACGTCTATAAGAGTCATAAATAAATCTAGGATTATTGGTACTTTCACTAAAACCAACAGCTACTTCATCATTTAATCCTAAATTAAGTACTGTATCCATCATTCCTGGCATACTAGCACGAGACCCACTACGAACTGATACTAATAATGGATTTGCTTTATCCCCTAATTTTTTACCAGTACGAGTTTCTAATGCTTGCAATGCTTCAAAAATTTGTGATTTTACTTCTTCACTAATTACTTGATTATCATCATAATATTTGTTACAAGCTTCAGTTGTAACTGTAAATCCACTTGGCACAGGTAATCCAATTGAAGTCATTTCTGCTAAGTTAGCACCTTTTCCTCCAAGTAGATCGCGCATATCTTTGTTTCCTTCAGAAAATGCATATACATATTTTGTCATAACAATTTTGCCTCCTTTATTATGTACAATTTCATTATAACACCATTTTATTTTATATGCCAAAAAAGTAGTAAAATTTAACAAAATTTAACAAAAAAAAGAAAAGATATCACTTTTCTCTTGCTCTTGGATGCGTATGTAAATAAACATTACGAAGTCGCTCATTCGATACATGCGTATAAATTTGCGTTGTACTTAAATTTTCATGTCCCAAAAGTTCTTGAACACTTTTTAAATCGGCTCCATTATTCAATAGATGGGTTGCAAATGTATGACGTAATGTATGGGGAGAAACATGTAGTTTTAATCCACTTTCTTTTAATATTTTACCAATGATATAACGAACGCCACCAGTACTTAGTGGGTTTCCATCTTTGTTTAATAATAAGTAATGATTTTGTTTTTTACCGAGTAGTTCTAATCTTGCAGTATGCAAGTATTGTTCTAATAGTTGCTCACACTTATTTCCATATAAAACATAACGTTCTTTATTTCCTTTTCCAAGTATTTTAATTGTTCGGTTAGAAAACTGAATTTGTTCTAATTTAATTGATACTAATTCACTTACGCGAAGCCCACTAGAATATAGTAATTCTAAAATAAGAGCATCCCGTTTTCCTAAACTTGTTTTTTGGTCAGGAATATTTAAAATAGTCTCTATTTCTTCGTAATTTAAATAATTTGGTAATTTCTTATCTTGTTTTGGATTACTAATTAATAACATTGGATTCGTATCAATAACTTCTTCTTTTAACAAATATTTAAAAAAACTACGTAACGTACTAATGTGTCTTGCAATTGTTTTTTTTGAATAGTTTTTTTCATACAGTTTTTTTAAATAAATTCGAATGGTACTATACTCTACTTCTTTGATATGACGAATATGTTCAGAATTTAAAAATTGGTAGAATTCATTTAAATCTTCTTCATAATTTTTGACTGTATAAAATGAATAATTTTTTTCAAATTCAATATAACTTAAAAAAGATTCTATATACTGTTTCATACTATCACCTTACTCATACATTATAACATAACATTTGTTCATACAAACGGGTTTGACAAAAAAATAGCGCAAGGCTATTTGAAAATTATTCATTTATTTTTCTTTTTGTATACTTTTTATTTTGTAAGTTAGAATCTTCTATTGTAAACCCTAGTTTTTCTTTTAAATCTGGGTAACGTTCTAATTCTTCTAATGTTAACCCCAACTCTTCAAATACTTGTTCTGATAATTCGCTAATATTCGTTGCTGAATCACCAATAATATCATCTAATTCTTCATATCCAGTACGATAAAATTCCACTGGTAATTCATGATGTTTATCGAAGTAAACTGGTTCATTCATAGGCATTGATAATTGTTGTTTTTCTAAATATAGTTCCATTTTCTTTCTATTAATTCCAATATTTTGATGATACTTTTTGCTATACTTTTCATAACTCAATTCAATTCCACGTAATACTTTATAATATTGAAATTGTTCTTTTATTTTTCTTCTTGCTTCCATAAACATTTCTTGTTCATCTGATACTTCCCAATGAACATAATCTAAATAATTACGAATCCAATTTTTTAAATAAGAATTAATATAGTTCTTTCCTTCTTCTCTCATAATAAATTTATAATACGTTTCATTTTTTATATTTTTTTTGAATAACTCTAAAAATTCTTGCCAAACGGGATCACGTTGTAATTGTTCTTTTACCTTTTTTTCTGACTCTTTTGTTTGATATAAATAAGTATATAAATGAGAAAAATATTGTAATACTGGTTCTTCTGGATAGACTACTTCCAACATTTTTTCATTCTTTTCTGCTTGATAAGAAATATAAAGATAAGAATCAAGTGGTATTTGGTACCCATAATACTGATTTAAATAAGTAATCACTTCTTCTTTATTCTGAAAATTTTCTATTTTATTTTTATCTGTGATATGAGATAAAATAAATTGATCAATCGTTGTCAAATAAACTTTTTCTTTTTGGTATCCTTGTTCTTTTAATTTAATCTTATATTCTTTATCAGTATCGATATGATAAGCTTTTAATGTGTAGCGATATCTTGCCATAGTATCACCTCTAGTGTCTTATTATACATAAATTCATAAAAAAAGCAAAGTTTTAATTTTCTTCGCTTTCTAATTTTGCTAGAACTTCTTTTGTTGTAGCAATTGCCTTTTCACGTACATTATTCGCAGTTTTTTCTAATACTGGTGTACCTTTTTCAATTGTATATTCTACTAATTCATCAACGGCATCACGAATTTGTTTTGCTTTCTTTTTGGCAATTTTTAATACTTTTTCTTTGTCTAAATCGTCTAATTCTTCTTTAATTTGATATAATTTTACTTCAAATTCTTCTTTTACTTCTTCAACATCAATGTCTTTGATTTTTAAAATCATATCATCGATTGCTTTCTTTACATCAGCACGTGTTTCGCTTCCTTTTTTTGGTGCGAATAATACTCCTAATCCAGCTCCAATTGCTGCTCCTGCTAAAAATTTACCAAACCCACTACTTTTTTTACCGTTTTTACTCATGATTTTCATCTTCCTTCTTTCTCTTATTAACCATTTTTCTAACACTACTTGTTATAAATCCTACTGCCATATCACTAATATTTGCTAAAGCATCAGCAGTATGATCTATAATATCAAATAATCCATTTAATTTTGATGATTTTACATTTACATCATCAATTAAAACATCTACACGATTTAATGTTTTAATTAAACGAATTCCTAAAATGATTAACACAATTAATAATATGCACCCTAATAGATAGAGTATGATTGGAAAAAGTTCATTTGCGCAACTCATTATTCTTCATCCCTCTTTTCATACATAGAATCAATTAAATTAAATAAATCACTTTCATCTAATGCTTCATTATTTAACTCATCATTGTCTACTTCATCATTATTGATAACATCCATTCTTGGTTCATCTGAAACATTTCCAAGTGTTACGTCGTCTGATTCTTCTAATGATGTATGTGGTGTATCTGATTCCATTTCTTCAAAAATATCATTTTCTAGAGTTGATTTATCATATACTGGAGTTACTACTTCTTCTTTTGGTTCCATTTCTGCATGCAAGTTTAAATCGATATCATCTTCTAATGTTCCAAAGGCTTTTTGTCTTACTTCATCTAATGTCATTTCTCTTGAAACACGACTATAAGAAGAAATAATTTCTGTTTCACCTCTGTCTACAATGTCTTCTTTTTTATAGTTTTTATCTAAGATACCATATACTGGCGAAATAATAGGAGATGGTTTAAATGAATGTCTATCTTTTCTATCCCTTCCACTATTATAAGCAGTTCTTTCTGGTTTCTTTTCAACTGGCTTTGGTTTTGGTTTCGGTTTTGGTTGTTCTAAAGTTGCAAAATCCTTATCATCAAAGAACACTGGTGTTGGTTGTGGCACTTTCATAACCGGTGGTTCTACTTCCACTTCTGGTTCATGTACTTTCTCTCTTTGTACTGTTGGTGCCTTAATTTCTACTTGCATTACTTCTTTTTTCACTGGTTCTTCAATTTCTTCTTCTTCCGTAAATAAGTTTTTCATTTTTTCCATAAATCCCATGTTATTTCACCTCATTATTTTCTTTTTCTACTTGTTCGTCAGAAGTTTCATTATTTTTATCATACTCAAGATAAACACTATCTTCATCTTTTGATTCGAAGATATCATATTTTTCTTCTTTATTCGTCAAGTAGTTTTCATTTAACATTAATTTAATAACGTTATGATTAAATTTTACTGTGGACAAAATATATGAAGCATTTAAAACCGTTTCATTGATTTCTTCTTTTTCAACAAGTGCTTCTATTTTCGCATAATTATAGTGAAATTCAATAAAGTACTTATCGTCGTCTTGTTTATTGATTTCTAAATATCCCGTCTTATCATTCATTTTTATTTTTCTAGAATAATAAGCATCTGGATTCTCTTTATATTTTACTTTTGCTTTGTGATAATAACTAATCGCATCAATATATAAATAATAATAAGTTCCATTTGAATACAATTTTTCATTTAATTCATTTGTGTCGATATATGTGACACCCTTTGGAACATAATATTTATACCCTTTCCCTACACGATTATATAACTGGTTATTCTTAGATAATACTACGTTAATAGTATTGTCTATACTTTGTGTATCTATTCTAACAACTGTACACCCAGTCATAAAAAATAAACTACACAATAGCACAGGTATTAATTTTTTCATATATCACCACTCTTCCTAAATTATATCAAATATTTCTTCAGTTCCAAAGAACTTTCGTTATTTAGTGTCTAGTAAATGTCTAGTCTTTCTTTGTAGCAACCATCCGATAGATGTTAAACCCTTTATTTGCAAACCTTTCTTCGTATTCAGTCGGAATATTGTCCTTTACATTATCTTGATATAAATCAAAAGATAATTCTTCTAATTGATAACCATAATTAGCAATACTCATCACTGAATATTCAAATAAATGACGATTATCGGTTTTCATAACGATCTTTTTATCAGAAGTAAATAAGGTATCATACTTCTTTAAAAATACAGGACTACTAAGTCTTCTATTTTGGTGTCGTTTCTTAGGCCATGGATCAGAGAAATTTAAATAAATTGTATCGACTTCGTGATCAAACACTTCATCGATTTCTAATGCATCCATGCGAATTAGTTTTAAATTCGGTAATTCTTCTTCTAATTTTTCTAGTTTTTCAAATGCTCTCACAATCACGCTATCAAACTTTTCGATTCCAATAAAATTAATCTCTGGATAGCGACGGGCATTTTCGATAATAAAGTTTCCTTTCCCCATTCCAATTTCAATTTGAATTTTTTGTTTTTTTGGAAAGACTGTATTCCAATTTCCTTTATTTTCTTTTGGGTTTAATATTATATAGGAAGATGCTTCAATCTTTTCTTTCGCACCTTTTACATTTTTTAATCTCACATCAATCACCACTATTATTATATCATGAATAAATTTGTTTTGAAATAGACACCTTTTATTTCTATAGGCATATAATGAATTAGAGAATTAAAAGGAGTGAAAAAAAAGATGCGAAAAGATAGAAATTGTGGACCAATGCCAGTTGCTACACCATATCCAATGATGGCTGGATACCCTGGTGGAATGCCAAATCAAATGGGTGGATATCCAATGATGGGAAATCCAAATATGCAAATGAGTGGTCAAACACCGAATATTACCAATGCAACTTGTAATTGCGGAAAAGATATGGATGGTATGAACTTAGAACAAATGCAAGCACAAATTAATAACTTAGATCGTCGTGTAAGCCGATTAGAAAATATGCTTCAAGATACCAAATCTATTTCCATTGGTAATAATACTTATACCGATTCAAATTATCATATGATGTAAAAAGAGTTCCGTGAAAGAACTCTTTTTTTCTTAGAAGCGGCCTCCGCCACCTCCACCACCAAACGATCCTCCGCCACCAGAGAATCCTCCTCCAAATCCAGATCCTGAAGAAGAATAAGATTCTGCACTGGATTTTATAGAAATGGCTGTGTTTACTGCCGAAGAAAATTCGTGAGAAATCGAACGGTTTAAATGCGTTGCTAAATGAATATCACCATAATTATATCCAGGATACATTATTCCATATGCATTCATCTCTTTTGCTTTTATTTCCATTTGTTTTGCTAATTTTTCCGCACACCCAAGACTTACTGCATAAACTAAATATTTTTCCCATAATACAATTTCTGGCAACTCTTTTTCATTAAAATTTCCAAAATCTAATAAGAATTGTTTCAATGCTTTCCATTTTGCATATTCATCATTTCCATAGACAGTTCTCTTTTGATAGGCAAATCCATAAATCATTCCCAAAATTGCAAGAATGATACTACCAGCACCAATCCATGTTGGCATACCTACTACAAAGGCACAAATTCCAACGGCGATGCCTATTAAGCAATATAAAATATAAACTGTTCTCGGTTTGTGATTTTCTATGAAAAATGCTTGCTCTTTTGCTGTTTGAGTAACTAAATCTTTCCAGTCTTCATAGAACGTTACAAATTCAGTATAATCAGTTTCTGCTTCTTTTTTTATAGATGATAATAATATCGTATTATCCTTTTTAAATAACCAATCCAAAATGATTTGATCAGATTTTTTTAATAAAGTTTGATTTACTTTATCTGGTTGATAACTTAACCTATAATCTTCTTTTTTTACACTTGAAACTTTTTCAGCAACTATAATTTTTTGATTAATTAAATTCATAATCGCTGCCGAAAAATCATTGGTTCCAATTTTATGATTCATTAAATAACCAACCGTTTCTGGTCCATAAGTATTAGGAAATTCTCGATAATATTTTCCTTTCCATTTACTTTCGTACTCTTTATCGTATTTTAAATAATTTCGTACTGTAAAAAGAATTAACCCTAGTAACCATACAATACCAAATATAATTGTTCCATAATATTTTATTCTTGCTTCTTTTCTTAATTGATTTGCTTTATCTGCTTGTACCTTTTCGTATTTAAGGATTTTATTAAACGCTTTCACACCAGTTGTTTTGGTACTATCAGAAATCACGTCTTTATCAAACACCAAACGTACATCAAATGGTGTATTCTTTTTTAAATTAGATACTGTAACTTTTACAGTATTTTTATCTAATAGTTCAATATTTCCATTTAGTGGTCCATGTCCCCATGCTCGTAATTCTTTTTTATTATCTGGAATATGAATTAACAATTCAAATTCTTTTACATCTTCTACTAATTCATTACTAAAGATATTCCATCCTAATTCCGCAATATCATCGTGAGAAATGGCAAAATCTTTTAGGCGATATTCGAGATAAAATGCCAAATGATTTATAGATGAGTTATAAATTCGATAGTAATATTCTCCAGGTGAATACGTATATAGTCGATACTGTCGATCCTGTCG
Organism: uncultured Bacilli bacterium; assembly: GCA_944358795.1. Taxonomy (GTDB): domain Bacteria; phylum Bacillota_I; class Bacilli_A; order RF39; family UBA660; genus MGBC107952. The sequence continues at coordinate 37,182 of CALVRW010000005.1, forward strand.
TTTCTGTCGATCATCTTTATAAAAATTGATATTTTCTGGAAAATCTGTTCCCTCCGCGTAAATAGAATTAAATGTTAACTGTTGATTTGGGATTCCTTTTACCTCAATCGTTTCTAACTCGCTTGCGTTATGTAACGCACTTCCACCATACATCTCAAGAGCTGGATTAAATGCTGGTGCTTTCAGATTTTTACTACGAATAATTCGTTCAAATCCATTATAATTTCCATTTAAAGAAAATAATTCTTTTACTAGTACACTTCCATCTTTTTCAATCGTCGCATCCATATAAAATTTATCGATACCTTCTTGCTGATTTGGAATTATATCAATAAGTGGTAACCCAAACAACCATAGAAGAAGAAAGGCACCTATAACAAGGTCTATTATTTTTCGTTTCATAAGTCACTCCTTACTAAAAAAGACTTACAACTGTAAGCCTAAAATTGTACCTTTGGTACTTCTTTGTCAGCTTCACTGGCTTCAAAGAATTCTTCTTTTTTAAAACCAAACATGTTTGCCACAATATTAGATGGAAACATTTCTAATTTATTTTGATACATCATAACCGTATCATTATAAAATTGGCGAGCAAAAGTAATTTTATCTTCTGTTTCATTTAATGAAGTTTGTAATTCCATAAAATTAGTATTCGCTTTTAAATCAGGATAAGCTTCAGCAAGAGCAAATAATCTTCCTAATGCTTGCGTCAATTCTCCATTTGCCTCTATTTCATCATGGGTTGTCTGCGCACTAACTGCCTTATTACGTGCGTTAATTACAGCATCCAATGTTTCTTTTTCATGACCCGCATATCCTTTTACCGTTTCTACTAAATTAGGAATTAAGTCAGCACGCCTTTTTAATACAACATCTACTTGTGCCCATTGATCCTTTACACGGTTTCTTAATGATACTAATTTGTTATAAGTTCCTGCTAACCATACAATTAATAATACAACAAGAACTACAACTATAATCAAAATAATCCCTGCACTCATAAAACATCCTCCTATCTATCATCATTATATAATAAAATATTTTAAAAAGATACTATAAAATGAATAGATTTGTTTCTTTTTATCAAAATAAAATAGAAAGGACGATATTATGACAATCGATATTAGAAAAAATATTAAACAAAATTTTAAAGATACAAGTATTGAAGAGATGAAAGAATCGATTGAAGATTCCCTCACAGATGAAGATGAAATTACCCTTCCAGGTCTTGGAGTATTCTTTGAACTATTATGGAAACATAGTGATCAAAGTTTACAAAATCAAATTTTAGAAACAATAAAACAAGCACTCTAGCTTGTTTTATTCACTTTTTGCAGGTGTCAAACTCATATCAAAATGATATAATTCACTAACATAAACAAACGCTCTATTAGCAAATGAACTAGGAAGATATTTTGTATCAAATGAAATAGATACCAACTTCTTATTTTTTGGTTTCAAATAAATATTTAAGATTGGATAAGTTCCTGGACCACTGCTTTTTCCTAACAACAAATCATAACTGTTTTTAAAAAATCCGGAATCTGATACGCGTAAATAACCGCTGACAACTAATGGTTCAATATAACCTAATTCTACTGCTTTTTGAACGGTTACTTCTTCTGTTCCTTCAAACTGTATTTTTAAATTAGATAACTCATGATCACGGCCAGCATTACCATAAGAAATTTGAATTAATAACCAATGATTGAAGTCTTTTGGTGAAACATTCATTTTAATATGATTAGACGAATTTTCTTGATAAATTGCTTTTGTTCCTAAACTAAGTCTATTTTGTGTATTAAATGAAAACAGACAGTTTGGAAAACGATAATTAGCATTTGGATCTAAATAGTTTAATTACCTTCACACCAACTACCAATTTCTCTTGTTGTATCATTTGTTGTATAATTTTTTAACGATTCCATATCTTCTGGTGTTGGTATCTTTGTTCCATAATTTTTTACTAATTCTGGCATTTTTATTTTTAACAATGTTTGTAATTTAAAATCTTCTTTTAATTCTAAATTACGATCTAACTTCATTAATATCGCATCACTATTTCCATAATTAAAGGTTTCAAAATTATCTGTCGTTGAAAAACTCATTCCAAAGGCATAATAGGAATTATTCTCTTCTAATACACGATTGATCGCCGTATATTCCGTTGTCTGGTATATCTTTTCTTTTTTTACTTCTAAATTTGTATCTAATAATGAAAATTTTATTTGCTGTTTGTCGTTATTATTTCTCCCAAAATTAGTATATAAAATACCATCTGTTACTTTTTGTAACGAAGTAATTGAATATGGAGTAATCGCCTTGACAACCCCACCTGTGATCGCATCTGTTTTAACAAGTTTTGAATTACCATTCAAAATATAAAAATTATTATATACTTCTATATCAAGAATATTAGTGAATTGATCATATGCGAATTTTCTTTGTATCGTTCCATCTTTTGCATTTAATTCAAATAAAATTGCATTGGGTACTCCTTGCTCTCCAATTTTAATATCAGCCATATCACCATCTATTGATTGGGAATAACCACCCACTAAAATCGAATCATTATCTAGTTTTACAATCGAATGAAAACCACTCACGTAAGTTCCACCATAAAATTTCTTCCATTCAATTTCTAAATTTTGATTTAAACAAGCAACCATTGCTAGTTCCATTTCAGTGGGATTTCCCCTACTTCTCCCTATCACATAAAACTTGTCATTCATCTCCAATATACCGGTTGCTGCTCCACCACTTTTACTTGTACTCACAATTTTCTTATCTAATAATTTTCCTGTTTTACTATATTTCACAATGATAAGATTAGTATTATTCGTTTTTAAATTACTCATATCACCATCTTTTGAATAACTAGTTCCAACAATGAGATATCCATCATTCACTTCAATTACTGATTGGAATGTATCATTCTTACTACCACCAAAATGATTTTCCCACTCTATTTTTCCTTTTTGATCATATTTTACTATAATTGCATCTTTCGTAACATCGTCATTATGATTTCTTTGTGTTCCAAAGTTTGGGGAATTACTATCTCCTACTGTGATGAATCCACCATCTTTTGTTTTAATGGCATCATTAAATTGGTCGACATATTTTCCTCCATAATTGACATATTCAGAATCAACATATAATGCATTTCCATCTCCACAATCTAAATACGCCGTATAATAATATTCCCCTGTTTCATTATCTACAGCAACATATCCTTCACAATCTCCTTGAATCTTTTTCATATATCCATTTTCTAATTCTTCTAATTGGATATAAGTTCTATCTCCATTCATTTTAGGAGCACGACCTTTATTTTTATCATCCCAAATAAAAAGTTCTCCAGCTCGTTCCATCGTTCGTTTATTTTGTTCCATTGCACCTTCTTTAGCATCATTAATGACATCCATAATTAATGGAGTTGCGATTAAGACGATGATTGCTAGTATCACAATTACTGCAAGTAACTCTATTAACGTAAATCTCTTTTTATTCTGTTTCATTTTTTACACCTCTTCTAATTCTCTTTTAAACAAAATAAAATAGAGGGAGGCTAAATCGCCCCCCCCCATTTTTGCTTTTTGCTAAGGCATGTTATCATTTTTTTAGACACTTTCTCGAGGGGGTGTCGAGGTGTATAATATTAGAAAGGTTGGTGGTCTTATGCCTCGTAAATATGATAATAACTTTAAATCTATGATTGTTAACTTAATTG
>CALVRW010000006.1 GCA_944358795.1 uncultured Bacilli bacterium
CAATTAAGTTAACAATCATAGATTTAAAGTTATTATCATATTTACGAGGCATAAGACCACCAACCTTTCTAATATTATACACCTCGACACCCCCTCGAGAAAGTGTCTAAAAAAATGATAACATGCCGAAGCAAAATGCAAAAATGGGGGGGCAATTTAGGAAATAGAGGATTTGCTATTTCAGGAATGATCTACCCGCTATTAATCTTAACACTATTTTTGGTAGTACAAATTTTAGCAACATTACAAACAAGAAAAGTAGTATTGGATAGTAATAAGGAAAAGTTGTTAACAGAAATTAATGATAGTAATCGTGTATATTCATTGGAAGAGTTAACAGAAATTGTTAAAGAGATTCAGCAAGAAATAAATAAGAAATTTTATCCAGTGGGAAGTATTTATATTAGTACTTCTAGTCAAAATCCAGAATCTATTTATGGAGGAAAATGGGAATCTTTTGGTACAGGAAGGACTTTAATAGGAGTTAATACGAATGACTCTAAGTTTGATACTGTCGAAAAAGTAGGAGGAACGAATTCTCAGAATATTACGTTAACCACAGCTCAATTGCCAGCTCATACGCATACAGTAACACCGAAAGGAACGGTGTCTAGTAAATTTACAGGGCAAAGTGTATCGACTAATTTAGCAGGTGAGCATGCTCATAGTAGTAATTTTCCTAGTTTAATTGGACATTATGCTTATGGTGGGGAACCAAATTTATATGGATATGTATCTGATGGAAATCAGAATCCTAGTAGGACAACAAATTCTGGAAATCACTCTCATACCGTAACGGCCAAAGGAACAGTATCTAGTAGTTTTTCTGGTCAGAGTTCAACAACGAGTAGTGTTGGAAGTGGAGGAGCAATAACCATTGATAAATTACAACCATATATTACTGTTTATATGTGGAAAAGAATTCAATAAGATGAAATGCATAAAATAGTTGTTAATTGATTACAATTTATAGTATAATAATAACAGGTGATAAATTATGGAATATATACAATATATTGTAATTATAATTATTTTATTAATTATTGCGATTGCGATTACAAAATCAAAGAAAAAAAGCTTCAAAGTTGAAGCCAATAAATTAGTTGAGTATTTAGGTGGTAGAACTAATATTTTAGAATATGAATTTAATCAATCTCGATTTGTTGTTACACTAAGTGATATTAGTCTTGTAAATAAAGAAGGAATTCAAAAATTAGGAGCAAAAGGGATTGTTGAAATTGAAAATCAGTTAAAAATTATTTTAGGTGATGATGCCCGTCAATTAAAACGTTATATTGATACATTAAAATAAGCAGACTTCTGCTTATTTTTTATATCATAGCATTTAGTACTTTATGATAGTATCGCATAAATTTTTCAGCGAATACTAAAATATCTTCATCGGGAAAATGTTTACTAAAATATAATTTTGTAATTTCTAATGCTAGTTCTTCTTTACTCATTTTTATCACCTTTCCATTGTTATTATATCAAAAATCTGCAATCTCAGACAAGATTCGACAAAAATCGACACAATAATATTATAGAATGACATCAGGAGGAATCAAAATGACAATGGTTGAAGTTATATTATTAAATATTATTTTAATTGTATTTCCACTTATTTTATATTTATTTTATTTAGCTTATAGTCAAAGTTTAACTTTAGAAATTAGAAATTTATTTTTAGATGTAGCATTATTTTCTTCTTTCTATTTAACTTTGAAATTTCCATTACAAGATGTTTCTTATGTTAATTTGTTAGCACTTAATATTCCATTATTAATCGCATATCTAAGTAATCGAAAATTAATGGTATTCATTTTAACAATCATGATTATTACTTGTTATCATGGTGTATTTGGATGGAATTATATTGTATTAATTTTAGAGTATTCCATTTATTATTTATTATCAATCTTATTATTAGATAAAAAGGGAAAAAATTATCGTTATTTAAATGTTTTTTTACTAGTAAAATTATGTATATTTACTTTGTTAATTACTCTTACAAAACAGGGTGTGGGAACGTATTTTTTAGTTAATTTTGGTTATTATGGGTTTCATCTTATTTTAGTTGCATATTTTGTCGTATTTATGTTTCGAAAAGGAAATGATATTATTAAAATGCATATGTCATTAAAAGAAATTAAACAAGATGAACAAATTAAAACATCGTTATTTAAAATTACTCATGAAATAAAAAATCCAATTGCAGTATGTAAAGGGTATTTAGATATGTTCGATGTCAATAATATTGAACATAGTAGAAAATATATTCCAATTATGAAGGATGAAATAGAAAGAACATTATTCTTATTACAAGATTTTTTATCTATGACAAGAGTAACAGTTGAAAAAGAAATGATTGATATTAACTTATTATTAGAAGATGTTATTAGTAGTTATCAGTTATTATTAAGATCCCATAATATTAAATTAGATATGGATTTAATTGATGATGAAATTTATATTAATGGAGATTATAATCGTTTATTACAAGTATTTTTAAATATTATTAAAAATTCAATAGAAGCAATTGAAAATAATGGACAAATATCGGTTACTTCAAAATTGGTAAATGATGATATTATTGTAGAGATAAAAGATAATGGATGTGGTATTAGAAAAGAGGATTTAAAACAAATTCGTACGCCATTTTTTACTACAAAACAAAGGGGAACAGGACTAGGAGTATCTCTTTCCTATGAAATTATTGAAGCACATGATGGTAGTATTGAATATCAATCAAATTTTGGAGAGGGTACAAGTGTGACGATTCGTTTAGCAACATTACCAGGTATATAAAAAGGATATCAATTATTTCTTGATATCCATAATGACAGGTAAGATAATTGGTTTTCTACCTGTTTTTTCATATATATAATTTGCAAGTTGATTTGTTACTTCATTTTTAATATCGGTATAGTTTAAATGTCCTTTTAATTTTGAATTAATTGCATTTTTACTAATCATTTCTAATTCTTTTAGTAATTCTAAATTATCGTTTACAAGGACAAATCCACGAGTTGTGATATTTGGATTTAACAATAATTTTTTATGGTTACTATCAATGTTTGCAATAACAATGACAATTCCATCATTGGCCATTACTTTACGATCTTTCATAACCGCATTTCCTACATCACCAATTCGTTTTCCATCAACATAGATATCTCCAGCTTGTACCATTCCAGCTCGTTTAATCTTTCCTTTATACATAGAAAGAACATCACCGTTTCCTAGTACAAATGTATTTTCTCGTGGAATATCACATAGTGTTGCGATATCAGCATGTTTTTTTAGCATGCGATATTCTCCATGGAATGGCATAAAATATTTTGGCTTGATTAATCTAAGCATCCATTTTAATTCTTCTTCGCTACCATGTCCTGAAGTATGAATATCGCTTAATGAAGTATTCGTATAGACTTCAACACCACGCATATATAATTTATTAATTGTTCTAGAAATACTAAGTGCATTTCCAGGAATTGGACTAGATGAGAAGATTACCACGTCATCATCTTTTAATTTAATTTGACGATGTGTCCCATTAGCAATTCTAGATAGGGCAGCAAGTGGTTCTCCTTGTGATCCAGTACATAATAAACATACTTTACTATCTGGTAATTTATTTGCTTCTTCTGGTGTAATAAAGATATCTTTATTTTTAATATATCCACCTTGAATAGATATTTCAATATTGGTATCCATTGATCGACCGAATGTTGCAATCTTGCGACCATTTCTTTTACAAGTATCAACGATATGTTTTAATCGATAAATATTAGAAGCAAATGTTGCGATAATAATTCTTCCATGATATCTTGAAAAAATATCACTAAGGGCGTTATCTACTCTTGATTCACTCATACTCATTCCTTCATTTAAGGCGTTGGTTGAGTCACTTAATAGTAGGGTAACACCACGATTTCCAACTGCGGCCATTTTATGAATATTAGCCATTGGTCCAATTGGTGTTAAGTCAAATTTAAAGTCTCCAGTTGTTACAATTCTACCATTTGGTGTTGTAATTACAATCCCATGTGAATCAGGTATGGAATGGGTTGTACGAATAAATTCTACTTCGATATTTTTGAATTTTACTTTTGTTGTTTCATCATAGGCAATTAAATTTTTATATTTAATATTTCTTTCATCTAATTTTTTTCTAATTAATCCAATCGCTTGGTTTGGCGCATAAATCACAGGAATATTTACTGTTTGTAGTAAAAAAGGAATTCCTCCGATGTGATCTTCATGTCCATGTGTTATAAATAATGCTTTAATTTTCTTTTCATTTTTCTTTAAAAAGGTAAAGTCTGGAATAACATAATCAATTCCCATTAGTTCATTTCCAGGAAATGTAATACCCGCATCTGTAATAATTAATTCATTTTCATGCATAAAGCAATACATGTTTTTCCCAACTTCACCAAGTCCACCAAGGGCAAAAATCTTTGTATCCTTGATTGGTTCATTGTTGTTAAATAATTTCATATTTCATCCTTTCTATCTTATTTTTTTTCATTCCTATACCATCTAAATACCCGATTCAAACTATATAATTAATAAAAAAGATGGCAATCAGAATTTAAGTAAAATTCGTAAAAATCAACTATTACATTATAAACTATTTCTTTAATTTTGTCTAGTATGGTAAGGCAATCGCTTAAAAAATAATAAAGAAATAGTGTATAATTAAACCGAGGTAGAAAGAGGGTTTAATTATGAACTTATTTGAAAGATTTGAAGTGTTAGAAGATCCAAGAGGCACAAGAGGGAAAAAATATAAATTAATAGACATATTAATCATGACAATATATGGATTATTATGTGGTTTGAAAGACTATACCAATATTGCTGATTTTATGAAATTAAAAGAAGAATACTTTACAAAA
>CALVRW010000007.1 GCA_944358795.1 uncultured Bacilli bacterium
GAAATAGATATGCTAGAAAAATATTATTTAATTGTAGTCGAAATATTATTACTTTATCAGCTAAATGTGATAAAGAAAATCCAATTTATGTTTATTATCAAAAGAAAAAACAGGAAGGTAAACATTACTATGCTTGTTTAACTGCCTGTTCCACTAAATTAATTAGAATTATTTATGCATTATGCATGAACAATTCAACCTCACAAGATTAGTTTAGCATTTTATTTAAAATATATCAACTTTTCAACACCAAATTTTAAAAAAAGATCACTTTTGGTGTTTTAAGTCGTGGAGTAAACTATAATTCTAGGTAAAATCACGACTTTTTTAAGAAATTTACAAAAACTACTTGTAAAAACTTAGAAAGTCATATTTTTTTCATTTCTGATATACCTTTTCATCATTAGTTCAATATTTTTTGTTTTTGTAAACCCTTTTCTTGAATATGATATTTAGAATTTTTATTCAGACGTTTTACATCATTTCCGTACTCAATTGTAATATTGTAAATTTGTTCCCAATCATCTTCACTAAGTCTTTCTCTACCTAAGTTGTCGTATTCCTTGAGTAATTCACAAAATTTATCAACACAAGGATATTGGTAACAACTTTTACTTAGCATTGCGATAATATCATCAGATGCTAATTCAATATTTTTAGCAATTGTTTCTAAAGTATATCCGTATGGTAATTTTGCTAATATTGCGGTTACTAACATCAAAGGACGGTCTGGTTCTTTTCTTTTAGAAATTTGATAATAAAATTCAAATTCTTTCTCTTTATTTACTCGAAAAGATGGTTTCAAAAAATATTTTTCATTTTCGATATTAGTCACAATATGTACTAAATAATACATTACTTCATACGCATTAATAACTAATTGATCAATCTGGTTCATATTACTCACTCCTTCTCTATAATGTTTTTATTCATTGTATTTGTTATTATACCAAAAAAGAAGTAGAATTTCTACTCTACTTCTTAATCCATTAATTCTTGTTCTAATGCTTCAAGTGGTTCTTCGCTTAAAATATCATTTTCAAGTGTATAATCTGCTTGACGATATTTTTTTGCTCCTGTACCAGCAGGAATTAATTTTCCAATGATAACATTTTCTTTTAATCCTGTTAAATGATCTACTTTTCCATGAATTGCAGCGTCAGTTAAGATACGAGTTGTTTCTTGGAATGAAGCTGCAGATAAGAATGAATCTGTTTCTAATGAAGCTTTAGTAATACCTAATAATACTGGTCTACCAGTAGCTGGGTTCTTACCTTCTAAAATCAATGTTTTATTTGCTTCTGTAAATTCATTAATATTTACCATTGTACCTGGTAAGAATAATGAATCACCAGAGTTAATAATCTTAATTTTTGAAATCATACGGCGTGCCATAATTTCAACGTGTTTATCATCGATATCTACACCTTGACCACGGTATACTTTTTGAATTTCAAGTAAGATATATTGTTGTACAGTAATTGGATCTGTTACAACTAGTAATTCTTTTGGATTAATTGCTCCATGTGTTAAACGTTGTCCAGCACGTACTTCTTGTCCTTTTTCTACGGCAAGTTTTGCACCATAGTTAGAAGTATGTTCTTTTGTTTCAACATCATTTTTAACACTGATAACAAGTTTTCCATTTTCATCTTCAATTTTTGTAACAACTCCGTTAATTTCAGAAATTGTTGCTTTTCCTTTTGGATTACGTGCTTCGAAAACTTCTTGTACACGAGGTAACCCTTGTGTAATATCGTCTCCACCAGCAACTCCTCCACTGTTGAAGTTACGCATTGTAAGCTGTGTACCTGGTTCTCCAATTGATTGAGCTGCCATAATACCAACTGCTTCTCCAATTTCAACAACTTGTCCTGTAGCAAGGTTACGTCCGTAACAATGTTTACATACACCATTTTCTGTTTTACAAGTAAGTACTGTTCTAATTGGTACTTTTGTAATTCCAGCGGCAATAATTTTATCTGCAAGTTGTTCTGTAATATAAGTATTACGTTCAGCGATTACTTCTTTTGTTTCTGGATGTAAAATACGTTTATTTGTATAACGACCAGTAATACGATCTTTTAATGTTTCTACTACTGTACCATCTTGTTCGTTTACAAATGCTTCTACTAATACACCATTTTCTGTTCCACAGTCTTCTTCTTTTACAATGACATCTTGTACAACATCTACTAAACGTCTTGTTAAGTATCCTGCTTCGGCAGTTTTTAAGGCTGTATCAACGGCTCCTTTACGAGCACCGTGTGTTGCTAAGAAGAATTCACTAACGCTAAATCCTTCAGCAAATGATGATGTGATAGGAATTTCTAGGATTTCTCCACTAGGTTTTAACATAAGTCCTTTCATACCAGCCATTTGGTTATAGTTACTCATGTTACCACGGGCACCTGATGCAATCATAATTGAAATTGGATTATCAGGATTATCTTGAATAATCGTTTTCAATTCTGCTTCGATTTCATCTTTTGCATGATTCCATACATCAATTACTTTTTCATAACGTTCACGATCTGTAATTAATCCACGTTTATATTGTTTATTAATTGTCGCTACTTTTTCATCAGAAGCTGATAAGATTTCTGGTTTCTTTTTCGTTTCGATAATATCGCCAATTCCAATTGAGATACCAGCTAATGTAGAATGTTTAAATCCTAAGTCTTTTAATTTATCAAGCATAATAGATGTTTCTGTTGTTTGATAACGTTTATATACTTGGGCAATTAATTTTACATAAGTTCCTTTTAATAATGGCTCTACAACTGGCATATTTGCGATTGCTTCTTTAATATTTGTTCCTTTATCTAAGAAATATTTACTTGGTGTAATTTTTTCAATATTTTCTTGGCTTCCATCGTTAATATATTGGAAACTATCTGGGAAAATTTCATTGAAAATCAATTTTCCAACTGTCGTTACTAAGTATTTATCCATATAAGTATCTGGGAATACTTTATGTTTAAATGAACGAACAGGAATTGCAATTCTTGTATGAAGGGTAATTTCACGACGTTCATAAGCCATTCTTGCTTCATTTTCATCTTTAAATACTCTTCCTTCTCCTGGAAGTCCTGCTTTTTCCATTGTAATATAGTAGTTACCAAGAATCATATCTTGTCCTGGAGCAACGATTGGTTTCCCATCTTTTGGTGAAAGAATGTTATTTGCTCCTAACATAAGAAGTCTTGCTTCTGCTTGTGCTTCTTCGGTAATTGGCACGTGAATTGCCATTTGGTCTCCATCGAAGTCAGCGTTGAATGCCGCACACACAAGTGGATGAAGTCTAATAGAACGACCCTCAATTAATTTTGGTTCGAATGCTTGAATTCCAAGTCTATGTAATGTAGGGGCACGGTTTAAAAGTACTGGATGTTCTTTAATCTTTTCTTCTACAACATCCCATACACGTGGATCTTGGTTTTCAATCATACGTTTTGCAGCTTTAATATTGCTTGCAATTTCTTTACTAACTAATCCATTTATAACATGTGGTTTGAATAATTCAAGTGCCATTTCTTTTGGTACACCACATTCATACATCTTTAAGTTAGGTCCAACTACGATAACAGAACGACCTGAATAGTCAACACGTTTTCCAAGTAAGTTTTGACGGAAACGTCCTTGTTTACCTTTTAACATACTACTTAAAGATTTCAGTGGTCTATTTCCTGCACCTGTAATATTTCTACCACGACGTCCATTATCAAATAACGCGTCTACTGCTTCTTGAAGCATACGTTTTTCATTTTGAATGATGATACTAGGTGCTCCTAATTCCATCAATTTTTTAAGACGATTATTACGGTTAATAACACGTCTATATAAGTCATTTAAATCACTTGTCGCAAATCTTCCACCATCAAGTTGAATCATTGGTCTAAGTTCTGGTGGGATAACTGGAAGTGCTGTTAAAATCATCCATTCTGGACGGTTTCCAGATTCTAGTAAAGCAGATAATACATCTAAACGTTTAATTAAACGCACTCTTCTTTGACTTGTTGAATCTTTAATTTCATCGATTTCTTTTCTAATCGCAGCAACTTCTTCTTCTAAGTTTACTTGTTCAAGTAATTCTTTAATAGCTTCTGCACCCATACCTACACGGAATGTATTTCCGTATTTTTCATAATAAGCACGGTATTCTTTATCACTAATAGTTTGTTTCTTTTCTAATGGTGCAGGTCCTGGGTCAAGTACAACATAAGATACGAAGTATAATACTTCCTCTAAGTCACGAGGACTCATATCAAGTACAAGTCCCATACGACTTGGTACTCCTTTAAAGAACCAAATGTGACTTACTGGAGTAGCAAGTTCAATATGTCCCATACGTTCACGACGAACTTTAGAGCTTGTAACTTCTACTCCACAACGATCACAAATAATATTTTTATATCTTAATCTTTTATACTTTCCACAAGAACATTCATAGTCTTTGGTAGGTCCAAAGATTTTTTCACAGAATAATCCATCACGTTCTGGTTTTAACGTACGATAGTTAATAGTTTCTGCTTTTTTTACTTCTCCATAAGACCATTTACGAATTGTTTCTGGAGAGGCGATACTAATTCTAATTCCTTCAAATTGATTTACATCCATTACATAGCATCTCCTTCCATCATATCTTTTTCAATTTCTTCCATTTCTTCCATTGATGGTTCTTCCTCTAAATTAAGGTTTTCTTCATCTTCTGGTTCAATATCTGGTGTTTCTAATTCTTCTGGAGTATCTACTTCAACAACTTCTTTTTCAACTTCTTCCGTTGTTAAATAGGTATCTCCATCTTCTTTTTCTAAATCTTTTAGATCTAAGAATTTACCTTCTTCATTTAGAACTGTGATATCAAGTCCTAATGCTTGGAATTCTTTAATTAATACACGGAAACTTTCTGGTATTCCTGATTTTGGAATTGGTGTTCCTTTTACTAAGGCTTCGTATACTTTAACACGTCCTACAACGTCATCTGATTTAATCGTAATCATTTCTTGAAGTACATGTGCTGCTCCATAAGCATATAGAGCCCAAACTTCCATTTCTCCAAAACGTTGTCCACCCATTTGTGCTTTTCCTCCAAGAGGTTGTTGTGTAACAAGTGAGTATGGACCTGTACTACGTGCATGCAATTTATCGTCAACCATGTGGTCAAGTTTAATCATATACATAACACCAACACTAATACGGTTATCAAATAATTCTCCCGTACGTCCATCATGTAACCATTCTTTTCCGTCATGAGCAAGTCCTGCTTCTTCTAAAGCATCAATAATTTCTTCTTTATTTGCTCCATCGAATACTGGCGTTGCTACGTGAATATCTAAGGTTTGTGCTGCATATCCTAAATGCATTTCTAGGATTTGTCCTAAGTTCATACGAGAAGGTACTCCAAGTGGGTTAAGTAAGATATCCACTGGTCTTCCATCTGGTAAGTATGGCATATCCTCTTCTGGTAAAATTAAGGAAATAACACCTTTGTTACCATGTCGTCCAGCCATTTTATCTCCAACGCTAATTTTACGTTTTTGAGCAATGTATACACGAACAATCTTTGATACGCCTGCTGGTAATTCATCAGAATTTTCTTTTGTAAAGATTTTAATATCATGAACAATTCCACCTGCTCCATGTGGTACACGAAGTGATGTATCTCTTACTTCACGTGTTTTTTCTCCGAAAATAGCGTGTAATAATTTTTCTTCACTTGTAAGTTCAGCCATACCTTTTGGTGTTACTTTACCTACTAAGATATCATCATCTTTTACTTCTGTTCCAATACGAATAATACCATTTTCATCTAAGTTTTTACGAGCTTCTTCACTAACATTTGGAATATCCCGTGTAAACTCTTCAGGTCCTAGTTTCGTATCACGACATTCTGTTGAATAAAGTTCAATATGAATTGATGTATAAACATCATCTTTTACTAATCTTTCATTTAAAATAACAGCGTCTTCGTAGTTATATCCATTAAAGTTCATGAATGCTACAGTAACGTTTTTACCAAGTGCTAATTCACCTTTATCAGTAGATGGTCCATCAGCAATACTCATTCCCTTTGTAACAGTTTGTCCACATCTTACAATTGGTACTTGATGATAACAAGTTCCAGCATTAGAGCGTTCAAATCCATTTAAGTAATAAGTATCTACTCCACCTTTTGTTTTAATCACAATCTTACGAGCATCTACATAGTCAACAATACCGTCTGCTTTCGCAAGTACAACTGCTCCAGAGTCTCTAGCGGCAATCGCTTCTACTCCAGTTCCTACTCTTGGTGCTTCTACTTTTAAAAGTGGAATTGCTTGACGTTGCATGTTAGAACCCATTAGGGCACGTTTTCCATCGTCATGCTCTAAGAATGGAATCGCACTTGTTGTAATTGATACAACTTGTTGTGGTGATACGTCCATATAATCTACTTCTTTTGGTGAGATCATAACGTTGTCTCCACGATAACGTGCTGGTACTCGTTCTTGCACGATTTTATTGTCTTCTACTTTTACTGTTGCTTGACAAATATTATAATCTAATTCTTCATCAGCTGTCATGTAAACAATATCATCAGTTAATTCAGTATTATTTACTTTACGATATGGAGTCATAATAAATCCATATTCGTCTACTTTCGCATAACTTGAAAGTGATGTGATAAGTCCAATGTTTGGTCCTTCAGGAGATTCGATTGGACAAAGTCTACCATAGTGAGATGGGTTAACGTCACGTACTTCCATTCCAGCACGATCTCTTGAAAGTCCCCCTGGCCCTAAACTAGATAAACGACGTTTATTTGTAAGTTCGGCAATTGGGTTCGTTTGATCCATGAATTGTGATAACTGACTGCTTCCAAAGAACTCTTTAATACTAGCTGTAAGTGGTCTAATATTAATTAATGATTTTGGTGTTACTTCTGTAATTTCTTGTGTTGACATACGATCACGAATCACACGTTCAATACGAGTAATACCAATACGGAATTGATTTTGTAATAATTCACCTACCTGACGAACACGACGGTTTGATAAGTGGTCAATTTCATCAAAGTTACCAATTCCTTCTAATAAGTTTAAGTAATAAGAAACTGCTGCATAAACGTCTGAAATCGTTAAACGCTTACTATCAATTGTTCGATCGTTTCCAATTACTTTTACAATTTTTTCTGGATTGTTTTTAGAGTAAACTTCAACAATTTGAACACGTCCATATGTATCTAGTTCTGTATTGATTAACGCTTCTTTTACTCCATATCCATTTTTCATAATTGGACGAAGTGTTTCTAATACTTGTTTTGTTACAACTGTATCTTTTTCTACTACTACTTTTCCGTCTACTTTAATATCAGTTGCTAATTTACATCCAAGTAAACGTTCACAAACATCTAATTTACGATTAAATTTGTAACGTCCTACACGAGCTAAATCATAACGGAACGCATCAAAGAAACGAGAAATCAATTGATTTTTCGCACTATCTAATGTTGATGGTTCTCCTGGTCTTAATTTAGAATGAATATCAATTAATGATTCATCAGTATTTTTATTTGTATCTTTTGCAATGGTGCGTTCTAGATAGTCATCTTTACCAAATAAATCAATAATATCTTCATCATTAGAAAGACCTAATGCACGAAGTAAAGTGGTAATTGGTACTTTTCTTGTACGATCAATACGTACATAGATAACATCTCTTGCATCTGTTTCAAATTCCAACCAAGTACCATGGTTTGGAATCATTTGTGTTGTTACAACTGTTCTTTCATTTTTGTCTGTTTCACGACCAAAATAAACAGATGGTGAACGAACTAATTGTGAAACAATAACACGTTCTGCACCATTAATAATGAAGGTACCAGCATCGGTCATGATAGGCATGTCCCCTAAGTAAATTTCTTGCTCTTTTACTTCTCCAGTTTCTCCATTAAATAATCTTGCTTCTACTTTTAAAGGAGCCGCATAAGTTGCTTGTTTTTCTTTACATCCTTTAATTGTATATCTTGGTTCATCAAAAGAATAATCCCCAAATTCAAGTGTTAATTTTCCTGTAAAGCTTTCCACAGGAAAAATTTCATCAAGAACTTCCTTGATTCCTTCGTTAATAAACCAATCATAACTTTTCTTTTGAATTTCGAGTAAATTCCCTAATTCAATCGCATTTTTTGTTTTCGCATAACTGCGTCTTTCTCGGTGATCCCCAGATTTTATAACTGTATAAGCCATTTATTCACCCCTATAACTATAATAAAACAGTAAAAACATATTCTTAAAAAAAGTATATGTCGTCAATTTATAATTTTAGCATAACAAGTTCAACAAGTCAATTATTTCCTAGCACAAATTACAAAAAATCCCTTATCCTTTTTTTTGATTTCTACTTGGTATTTTTCCGATAATTTTTTACTCGTTGTTTTTGCTCCTTGATCCTTATGAATGACAATCCATAATTCACCATGCTCTTTTAATGCATCATAAGCACCAAATAATAATTGATATAAGATTTCTTTTCCCACACGAATTGGCGGGTTACTGATGATGTAATCATATTTTTTGGTAATATTTTCATATCCATTGCTTTCAAAAATAGAAATTTCAACATCATTTGCTTTACTATTCATTAAAGCCAATTTTAAACTACGATGATTCACATCAACCATATCAACATGAACACTTGGAAATTCTTTTTTTACACTAATTCCAATTGGTCCATATCCACATCCCAAATCCAGAATATCTCCTTGTAATGGTTCCTGTAATACTGTATCTAGTAATACATGCGTTCCATAATCTAATCCTTTTTTTGCAAAAACGCCATGATCAGTATAAAAGGTATATTCCACATTTCGAATCGAAATCTTTGTCAATTTGATTTCACTTTTTAAATGATTGTCATTTTCAAAATAATGTGCCACTTTTTAACTCCCGTCTATATACCTCTTTTAGAAACGGTGAAAGCCCATACTAAATCTCTTAGTATAGGCTAGCCCTTATTTCAAAATTATTTTAATTCAATTGTAGCTCCAGCTTCTTCGAATTTAGCTTTTAATTCGTTAGCTTCATCACTACTAGCTTTTTCTTTAACAACTCCACCGTTGTCTGCAATTTCTTTAGCTTCTTTTAATCCTAATCCTGTTACTTCTTTAATTAATTTAATAACAGCTAATTTGTTAGCACCAGCACTTGCTAATACTACATCTTGAGAACTTGGTCCTTCTTCAACAGCAGCTCCTGCTACTGGTGCAGCTACTGCTACAGCAGATGGATCTACTCCAAATCTTTCTTTCATTCCGTCAACTAATTCTTTTACTTCAAGAATAGTCATTTCTTCAATTGCATTTAAAATTTCTTCACTAGTTAATTTTGCCATTTTATTTCCTCCTTATATTTAATTAATTGTTATTTTCTTCTAAATTTTGTGCATGTAAGTCTAAGCAAATTGCAAAGTCCTTAACAGTTTGCATAAGTCCACCAGCAAGCATTGTAAGTAATCCTTCTCTTGATGGAATAGATGCGTATTTGTTTAATGTTTCGATATCAGCGATTTCACCATCTACCATACCAATCTTCATTTTTAATGCTTCATGATCTTTTGCAAAATCACTTAACACTTTAATTGGTGCGATTGCGTCAGTTCCGTAAGCCATTGCTTTTGGTCCAACTAATTCATCATCCATATTAATGTCTAATGAATCAAGAGCACGTTTTGTTAATGTGTTTTTGTAAATTTTTAAATCTGAACCAGTTTCTTTTAATTTTCTTCTTAACACTGTCATATCAGCTACTGATAATCCTTGGTATTCAAATAATACAAAAGTTGCTGATTCTTTTACATTGTTTGCGATTTCATTTACAATATTTTGTTTTGCTTCAATAATTTTTTGATTTGCCATACTACACCTCTCTTTCATGTTATAGTACGTAATAAAAGTCTCCATGGTATACCCGTAGAGACTTTTTTTCTAACTTAATAAATTAAGTCCTCGGTAGGAAATTAAGTTACAAGTAACACCTACTGTCTACGGTACTATATATTTTCTTCACACATGCTTTATTATAGCATAATCAAAATTACTTGTCAAAGTCATTAATATTAACTTTAATTCCAGGCCCCATTGTACTAGAGATACTAATGTTTTTAACATAAGCACCTTTTACTGTACTTGGTTTTGATTTTAACATTAATGATACAAAAGCATTCATATTTTCAAGTAATTTAGATTCATCAAAAGATGCTTTACCGATAATAACAGCTACGTTTCCATAACTATCTGCACGGTATTCAACACGTCCTTTTTTAACATCTTCAACAGCTCTTGCTGTATCCATTGTTACACTTCCAGTTTTAGGGTTTGGCATTAATCCTTTTGGTCCTAATACTCTACCTAATTTACCAAGTGCAGGCATCATATCAGGAGTAGCGATCATGACATCGAAATCAAACCAATTTTCGTTAGCGATTTTGTCTAACATATCTTGATCTCCAACATAGTCAGCTCCAGCAGCTTTCGCAGCTTTTGCAGCGTCTCCTTTTGCGATTACTAACACTTTTTTTACTTTTCCAGTTCCATTAGGAAGAACAGTTGCTCCTCTTAATTGTTGATCAGCTTTTTTTGTATCAAGGTTTAATCTTAATACTAATTCTACTGATGCATCAAAACTAGAAGTTGATGTTTCTTTTACTAATTTAACAGCTTCTTCTTTTGAATAAACTTTATTCTTTTCAACTTTCTTAGAAGCTTCTAAATATCTTTTACTTTTCTTCATTCTTTTTACCTCCTTGTGGTTCATGCGGATTATCCTCCCACATAGGTTATCCCTATATGTGTCGTTAACTAATCATATTAGTCAACAATTTTAACACCCATATTTAAAGCAGTACCTTCTACTATTTTCATAGCTTCTTCTACAGTGTATGCATTTAAATCAGGTAATTTTGTTTCAGCAATTTCACGTAATTGTGCTCTTGTTAAAGTTCCAACTTGTTCTTTAGAACCTTTGCTAGCACCTTTTTTAATTCCAGCTGTTTTCTTAATTAAGAATGCTGCTGGTGGAGTTTTAATTACAAAGTCAAATGTTCTGTCTTCATAAACAGTAATTTCAACTGGTAAAATATCTCCTCTTTTATCTTTTGTTGCATCATTATATTTTGTACAGAACTCTTGTAAGTTAATACCTGCAGGTCCTAATACTGTTCCAACTGGTGGTGCTGGTGTAGCTGCACCGGCTGGGATTTGCAACTTAATCATTTTTGTTACATTCTTTGCCACGAAAAACACCTCCTATATTTTTTTCGCGAGTGGTCCTAATGCATCCGCTAAAACATTTGCTCCCACTTGTAAATCTATATAAAATAACTATATAGCCCTATCATAATAGCACATAATTTTATATTTTTCAACTATGCACGTTCAATTTCTGATAAATTTAATTCGACAATCGTTTCTTGACCGAATAAATCTACTGCTACTTCTAATGTTCCAGTTGCTACATCAAATGATTTTACTGTACCAAACATTCCAGAAAATGGTCCATTAATTACTTTAACAGCATCATTTTCTTTTAATTCATTACCAATTTGCAAGCGACTCATTCCCATTGATCCTAGAATTTTATCTACTTCCATTGGTGTTAATGGGAATGGTTTTGCACCCTTACCACTTGAACCAATAAATCCTGTAACTCCTGGCGTATTACGAACAACAAACCATGCTTCGTCATTCATTACCATTTCTACTAAAATATAACCTGGAAACATCTTTTTCGTTTTTTCAACTTGTTTCCCATCTTTCATTTCAATTTCTTTTTGTTCAGGAACAACAACACGGAAAATATAATCTTCCATCCCCATCGAACTTGCACGCATCTCTAACTTTTCTTTTACTTTATTTTCATGTCCTGAATAAGTATTTACTACATACCATTCTTTTTGCATCTTATCCCACCATCCTGTTTAAAAATGCTAAGATAACATCAGTTGCTGCAAAGAACAATCCAAAAAAGATAATACAAGAAAGCGTTGCGATAGAATATTTTGTTAATTCCTTTTTATTAGGCCATCTTACTTTGCCCATTTCTTTTTTGACACCAATCATAAATGTACGAATTTTTTTCATACTCTCACCTACTTTTAACTATATGTGTTTTCCCAAAATAAAAACACCTACGTGTCTACTAGTAATATAGCACACACCCTTATATTTGTCAATTATTTCAAGGACTATACAAAGATTTTTTTATGTTACCTTATTTTGATTTAAGAAAAAAGCAAAAGAAAAATAGTATTCTGTTTCTCTTGCTCTTACTTTTCACTGACAACTATTTTCTACCTCACGAACTTTTTCAATATCATAATCTAATAAATCAGCAATCTCTTCTGGTGTCATATTCTTCTTTAATAATGTTTTAATAATGTCTACTTTCTCTTGTTCAATCCCTTGGGTAATTCCTTGTTTTAAACCTTTTTTCATTCCTTGCTCGATACCTTGTTTTCTTCCTTGTTCAATTCCTTCTTTTTTCAACTCTTTTTTCTCCATTTCATGAAAAACATCATCAGGGAATCTTTCTAAAATAAAATCTTCATTATTTAACTTTTTCTGCATTTCATATACCTCCCTTA
>CALVRW010000008.1 GCA_944358795.1 uncultured Bacilli bacterium
TTACTTGGACTTTTTAAAAATATTTTTAAATGTCTATATACAAGAGTTTTCATTCTGTACTAATTTTAAGAATATTTCTTCTAAATTACTATTTTTTAAAGAAAAAGTATTTATTTTATTAAAGTCCAATTTATTTAAATAACTTATTGCAGTACTAACTGAATTTATTTCTTTTTTTAAAGTATTATTTTGTAAATCTATTTCTAAATGTTTATTACTATACTTAGTAATTAAATCTTTATATGTTCCATTAAAAACTATTTTAGCTTTATTTAAGATACATAGGTTAGTAGCTAATGATGCTTCATCGATATAGTGTGAAGAATAAAATATTGTTAAATTCTTTTCTTTATTTAATTTTAAAAGATAATCCCATACTTTTTTTCGTGCTTCAATATCTAATGCTGTAGTTGGTTCATCCATGATAATAATTTCTGGATTCATGAGTAATGCTCTTGCTATCATAGCAATTCTTTTTTGCCCACCAGAACAATGTTTATATTTCTTATCTAAGTATGACTCCATTCCCAATTCTTTTGCTAAGTACATGATTCTTTGATGTAATTGTTTTCTTTTGATCTGATATAATCTTCCTCTTAATACTAAATTTTCATAAATCGTTAGTTCTTCATCTAAAGTATTTTCTTGAAATACCACACCAATTTTATCTTTTAGAATTGGTTTACCATTCATTTGTACTTTTCCAGAAGTAGGAAGTAATATCTGCATAATAATATGAAGTAGGGTACTTTTACCAGCTCCATTTAATCCAAGAATTGCGAAAATACTTCCTTTTGGAATCGTAAAGGAGATATCTTTTAATACTGGTTGGTGGTGAAAGTCTTTTTTCACATGTTGAATAGTTAAAATTGGTTCGATAAGAATCACCTCGTTACAATATATTCTAATGTTAGGACAATATGTTGTTATTTACTTAAGAGAAGATCTATATCATTTTCAAATGCAATGAAATGCGATATAATGAAACCGAGAATAGAATGATAGAGGAAAACGAGAGGAGGAAGTATGATGATAGAAAAAACAGTGTTTGAAAAGAATGAAGAAATTATGGATTATGTAAAAAAGGTTTATGGCTTAGAAATCCATACAGTTAGAAAAATCGATAGAGGGAGTGCGAATCTATATTCTCTAAATAATGATGAATATGTTTTAAAAGAATTTCAATCAAAATATTCTAAAACTGAAATTGACAAAGAAATCGCAGTTATCAATCATTTACGAAAATTTGATATTAAAGTGCCAGAATATGTAAAAACGTTAGATGGAAAGTATGATGACGTATATAAGGAGAGAATCATCATAATACAATATTTTATTAAGGGATACACACTAAATAATAACGAAGGAACTTATGAGCAGACAATAGAATGTGCGGAATACTATGGAAAAATCGTAGATGCATTAAAATCTTTACCAATCAGATTACCTGATGCGGATTTATCTAGTTGGTACAAAAAAGAAAATTTTGATCTAAGTATCAAAAAACATGAAGAATTACTTTCTATGTTAAACGATCAAGATCCAATTGATGAGAAAATAAAAAACGATTTGTTGGAGAAAATTGCAATGATAAAAGTGATTCATTCAAATACTAATTTTGATGAAATGAAAAACTTATCCGTCTTAAATACTCATGGTGACTTTAACGTTCAACAATTTATATATCAAGATGGTAAAATTAATTCTGTAATTGATTTTGTATCAGCATGTAAAATGCCAATTGTGTGGGAGATAATACGTTCTTATAGTTATATTGATCAAGATGCGAAGAATGGAGAATTTAATCTAGATACATTCGTTGATTATGTTAAGACAATAAATCAATTTGTGAAGTTAAATCAATATGATTTAAACTATATGGCTCATTTATATCTGATTCAAATTTTAAATAGTACTTATGGATATAAGCAGTATCTATATAGGCGTGAAAATACGGAACTATTACAATTTGCTTATTTGAGAACCAATATTTGTCGGTACTTATTCCAAAATGCCTCGCTGATTTCCAGAAGATTGATAGAAGAATTAGAAAAGAAAGAAGATAAATCTTTCATAAAATTTCCAAAAAACAAAAAATAACTATGTTGAACAAAGTAGTGAATTATATTATAATCAAATTAGTAATATTTAATAAAAAGAAGTTTAAAACCAGTTAAGTATGCTAAAAAGTTAGAGATTGAAAATATAACTTGAACTTGCTATAGATGCGAGTTTTTTTCTATTTTAAACATAAAATGTTATTTTTCGTACATTTTGTACGAAAATGCCATTAAAATATGTATTTTTTGTACGAAAAGTGCTAGAATGTATATAGAGGTGAATTGCTATGTATAGAAAAATAGAAGAAGAATTAAAAAAGTGGAAAAATGATTATAAGATGCCACTGATGTTAGTTGGTGCTAGACAAACAGGAAAAACTTATATCTTAGAGGAATTTTGTAAAAATAATTTTAATAACTATATTTATATTAACTTAGATAAAGAGGAAAATATAGCCGAAATATTTGAAGAAACAATTAATCCAGATACAATAATAGAAAAAATTGAAATTATTAAAAATATCGTTATTAATCCTGATAATACAATAATATTTTTAGATGAAATACAAGTAAGTGAAAGGGCTATTACATCTTTAAAATATTTTTGTGAAAGTGAGAAACCCTATAAAATAGTTTGTGCGGGGTCTCTTCTAGGAGTTAAAATTAATAGATTTAAATCATCATTTCCTGTCGGAAAAGTAACAATTAAATATCTATATCCAATGGACTTTGAAGAGTATTTAATGGCTTTAGGTGAAGATAAATTAATAAATGAAATTGTAACACATTATGAATCTAATGAAGCCCTAATGAATCCAATTCATGAAAAAGCACTAGATTTATATAAAAAGTATTTAGTATTAGGTGGAATGCCTGCAATGATTAATAATTTCATTGATAACGAATGTAATATATCTCATGTTAATTTTGAACTTCAAGAACAAATTATTACTTCATACTTAGCAGATATGAACAAATACACTGAAAATAGTGAGGGAATTAAAAATAATCAGATATATAATTCTATCCCTAAAGAACTTGCTAGAGTTAATAATACGTTTAAATATAGTATAGTTGATAAAGATGCAAGAAGAATTAGATATGAAAGTAGTATGGAGTGGCTCTTAGCTAGTAATATGATATTAAAATGTGATTTAGTTGAAAAAAATGAATCACCATTAAAGGCATTTGTTAATTCAGATAAATTTAAATTATACTTAAGTGATGTAGGATTACTGAGATCACTATCTAATTTAGAATATAGTGAAATTCTTCTAGATAAAAATGAGATGTTTAAAGGTGTACTTACAGAAAATTTTATAGCGTGTGAATTATATACGAAATCTAAAGAATTATATTATTATAATTTTGATAGATATGAAATAGATTTCTTAATTAAAATAGATGGAGATATTATTCCAGTAGAAGTTAAAAGCGGTAGAAGAACGAATAGTAAGAGTTTAAATGAATATATTAAAAAATATGATCCTAGGTATAGTGTTAGAATATCTTCTAAAAACTTTGGATATGAAAATAATATAAAATCAGTACCACTATATGCTGTATTTTGTATAAACAAATAAAATGATTAGGGTGTGATTTTATGATATATTTTATTTCTGATACCCATTTTTATCATAGTAATATTATGAAATACTGTAATAGGCCGTTTAAAGATATTAATGAAATGAATGAAACTATAATTCATAATTGGAATAAGGTTGTAACTAACGATGATACCATATATCATTTAGGAGACTTTTGTTTATCTAACGATGATGAAATGAAAAATATTTTTAATAGGTTAAATGGAAATAAAATATTGATTCGTGGTAATTATGATAGAAAATCAGTTAAATTTTATGAAGATATAGGGTTTAAAGTTTTGAAATGTGCACCTATTATTTTAGATGACTATCAATTAATGTTATCTCATGTACCATTACCAGATTCTAAGATACTAGATGGTTATATTAATTTGCATGGACATATTCATAATAAGAAAATCAGTGATAATTATCCTAAAAATTATAGTGAGAATAAACACATCAATCTAAGTGTTGATGTTACTAACTATAAACTTGTAAGTTTAGATTAAATTAATGAAATGAGGAGTAAGATAGTATGTTAAAAGTAGAATTAACTGAAAATTATGCAGGAGTTACAATATATGGAGATTATAATGATTTAGATTATTTATATGACGCAATATATCAATTTATAAAAGAGGAAGCAAATAGTTTAGGAGAATATATGATGCAAAATCATATATACGGATTTTTATATGAAGTTAGACATGCATATCAAGGAGATAGAGATGTAATTCTAGTTGATAATAATTTACAAGATAGTAAGAGACAGTGGCATGGAATAAAAAAGAAAGATGTAACTGAACATAATATGTATTTTAGTTTCAATTATTTATTACCAGATATATTTTTAGATATGATGATAATTAGAGATTTTATGGGGAATGTTGATAAAAAAGTAAATGATTTATATAACCCATATATAAATATGGTAAATTATTTTTATTCATTAGTATTACATTCATTAGAAGAATTTCTTACAAAAATAAAATTTAATAAAATAAAAAAAGGATTATTAGAATCAGTAGTAATAGAAAGTATGTTTATTCCACAATGGTTTGAAATTATATCTGTTGACTATGCTAAAATGACAAAAAAACAAAGAGAAAAAGAATTTATGCATATTATGGATGCAATATATAATTATAGAGATTATGAAGATTATTTAAAAATGAAAATAGATATGGAAAAATTATGTAAAGAAAAACATTGTTCATTAGATGATTTACATTATGAAAATTATCCAGAAGAGATTGAGTGGTAATAGGAAGATAGGTAGGAATCAACTTTGTCCATGTGGATAGGCGAAAAGATAATAATCAATTTGATGAATGAAAAACGTAATTCAATATATGCATATGTTGAACTTGTAGATAACTATGAAATGGTTGGGAATTTAAGTAAATCCAAATATTATTACGATGGAAGATTAGATTATAAATGAACGATATAAAAAAATGACAAGACTGATATTGTCATTTTTTTATATGCTTGTACGTAAACTAGTTTAGAGGTGAGTCTTTCATGTTTTTTAAACCCATTCATTTTCGTATTAAAATTGTTCTACTAATTATGTTACTGTTGTTTTTACTCATTATTGGAAAAGTATTTTATATTCAAGTGATTGATTATAAAAAATTGAATCGATACGCATCGGGATTATGGAGTAGAAATTTACCAATTGAAGCGAATAGGGGAAAAATATTTGATCGAAATGGTGTCGTACTAGCAGATAATTTAACGACTTCCTCCCTTGTATTTATTCCCAATCAAATTAAAGAAAAGGAAAAGACAGCTAGAGAAATTAGTGAAATTTTAAATGTTGATTATGAAAAAATATACGCTCATGTAACGAAGAAAGCATCAATTGAACGTGTTCATCCAGAGGGAAGAAGACTTTCCTATGATGTCGCTGACAAAATTGCCGCATTAAAATTACCAGGTGTCTATCTTGTAAAAGAATCAAAGAGAAATTATCCAAACGATAAATATTTGTCTCATACCCTTGGATATGTTGGAATTGATAATCAAGGATTATCAGGATTAGAACTCATGTATGATGATTATCTAACAGGAGAATATGGAGCCATTAAGTATTTTAGTGATGCGAAAGGAAATAAGTTACAATTAAATGAAGTCTATGAAAAACCACAAGATGGTGTTAATATGACACTTACGATTAATTATGATATTCAAGCATCATTAGAACGAGAATTAGATAATGCGGTTTTAAAATATCACCCAGATCAAGCATTAGGAATTGTGATGGATCCAGATACAGGAGAAATATTAGCCATGTCAGCACGTCCAAATTTTTCACCAAGTCATTACCAAGAATATAGTAAAGAAGAAATCAATCGAAATTTACCAATTTGGATGACGTATGAACCAGGGTCTACGTTTAAAATTATTACGCTTGCTACGGCACTAGAAGAAAACTTAATTGATTTAGAAAAAGATAAATATACTGATACAGGTTCTATTCGAGTTGAAAATGCCCGTATTAAATGTTGGAAACATGGAGGACATGGAGAACAGACCTTTTTACAAGTAGTAGAAAACTCTTGTAACCCAGGGTTTGTTGTAATGGGTCAAAAGATTGGAAAGGAAACGTTATTTAAATATATTCGTAATTTTGGCTTTGGTCAAAAAACAGGTGTTGATCTAAATGGAGAAGCGAGTGGTATCTTGTTTCCGCTTGATAAAGTAGGACCAGTAGAACTAGCGACAACGGCTTTTGGTCAAGGGGTATCTGTAACACCAATTCAACAAATAACAGCTGTTTCCGCAGCAATTAATGGTGGAACATTATATCAACCATATATCGTAAAAAGTTTAAATGAACCAGAGACAAATGGAGTGATAAAAGAGACAAAACCAAAGGTAAAAAGAAAAGTAATTAGTGAAAGTACAAGTGAAAAAGTAAGATATGCCTTAGAAAGTGTTGTAGCGAATGGAAGTGGTAGACCAGCTTATATTGATGGTTACCGTGTAGGAGGAAAAACTGGTACTGCCCAAAAAGTAAAAGATGGTAGATATATGGTAGGAAACTATATTACTTCCTTTATTGGTTTTTTACCAGCAGATGATCCAGAAGTTGTTGTTTATATTGCAGTCGATAATGCCAAAGGAATTACCCAATATGGAGGAACCGTTGCTGCTCCAATTGCAAAAACAGTATTACAAGATTCTATTACGGCTTTAAATATCAAAAAAAGAAGTGGTGGAAAAGATAAAAAGTATAATTATGGAGATAAAAAATATGTGAAGATTCCCAATGTAGTTGGAAAAACATCGAGTGATGCAGTGAAAGAATTAAAAGATTTTAAAGTGGAATTTAGTGGTAGTGGAAAGAAAGTAATTTATCAGTCACCAAAAGCAGGCGAAAAAGTTTATGAAGGAGAAGTAGTAAGGTTAATGCTAGAATAGGAGGAATGTTATGCTTATTATGACAAAGGCAATTTTAGCAATGATGATTGGCTTTATTTTATCTGTCATTGCTGGCGTAGTATTAATTCCTATTTTAAAAAAATTTAAAATAAATCAAAGTTTGAGTGTCTATTTAAGAGATGCCCATAAGAAAAAAAGTCATACACCAACGATGGGTGGATTAATTTTTATTCTTCCAACATTATTTACTGTTACAATTTTTATTTTAACGGATCGAATGCAGATGTCATATAGTCTTGCCATCGTATTACTCGCTTTTTTAGGATATGCACTCATTGGGTTTATTGATGATTATCTGATTATTTTAAGACACAATAATAAAGGATTAACGGAAGGGCAAAAGTTATTATTACAACTTGTGATTGCGGTTATCTTTTTCTATTTATTTATGAAAGCCGAAAATGAACCATTGATTTGGATTCATACCTTCAATATTAGATGGAATATCGGATTCTTCTATGGTTTATTTATTCTATTTTTATTACTTGCTAGTAGTAATGCTGTAAATTTAACGGATGGTTTAGATGGTCTTGCTGGTGGATTATCTGTAATTGCATTCCTCACATTTGGAATCATTAGTTTTTGTACTGGTTGGTTAGAAGGTTATCAAGAGATTGGATTATTCTGTTTCATTTTGATTGGTTGTTTACTGGGATTTTTAGTATTTAATACGAGTCCAGCAAAAGTATTTATGGGAGATACCGGTTCTTTATCATTAGGAGCAACATTAGGTACAATTGCTATTTTAACACGACATGAATTATTACTTGTTGTGATTGGTATTGTATTTGTAATGGAAACGATGAGTTGTATTATTCAAAGATATTATTATAAACTAACGCATAAACGTATTTTTCCAATGGCACCAATTCATCATGCGTTTGAAAAATGGGGTTGGAGAGAACAAGATATTGTAAAATTATTTTGGATTATCGGACTATTGGGGGCAATGGTTGCGCTGGCATTTGGAGTATGGCTTTAAGGAGTGAAGCATGAAAAAAATTGATTATAAATTATTACTTGCAGTCATTACGATTTCCATATTTGGTATTGTCATGATTTATTCTGCTTCTTATGTTTGGGCAGAATATAAGTTTCATAATCCTTATAAATTTGTTATCAATCAAGGTGTATTTTTTATCGTAGGATTAGTTGCAATGTATGTGATTAGTAAAATTGATTATCATATTTATTTGAAACGTTGTAATCAAATTTTTCTAATTTGTTTCATTCTCCTTATTTTAGTATTAATTCCTGGAATTGGAACAGTAAGAAATGGAAGTCGTAGTTGGTTTGGAATTGGTTCTTTTGGAATCCAACCAAGTGAATTTATGAAACTGGCACTAATTATTTTTACGTCTAAGTATATGGTAAAGCATGAAAAAGAAATGAAGTTGATAAAAAAAGGAGTTTTACCGATTTTAGGAATCACGTTACTTGTTTTTGGTCTTATTATGTTACAACCTGATTTTGGAACAGGTGTCATTCTTGTCATGAGTATTATGGGGTTAATTTTTATTGGTGGTACCCCAATGAAATTTTTTATTCGAATGGGACTCGTTGGAATCGTTGGTATTGTCATTCTAATTATGATGGCTCCATATCGATTAGAACGTATTTTATCTTTCTTAAATCCTTGGCAAGATCCATTAGGTAGTGGTTTTCAAATTATTCAATCATTATATGCGATTGGACCAGGAGGTTTATTTGGATATGGTTTTTTAAATTCTAGACAAAAACATTTTTATTTACCAGAACCACAAACTGATTTTATTTTCTCTATTATTAGTGAAGAATTTGGATTTTTAGGTATTTTAATTGTCGCATCTTTATTTATTACTATCTTGTATCGTTGTTTTAAAATTTCTAAAAATAGTAAAGATTTATTTGCTAAATATGTATCATTTGGCATTGCTTTTCAAATAGGTTTTCAAGCAATTTTAAATTTGATGGTAGTAACAGGGTTAATCCCAGTTACAGGAGTTACACTTCCATTTTTAAGTTATGGAGGATCTAGTTTGCTAATCACACTCGCATCGATTGGAATTATTTTAAATATTAGTAGACAGAAATAGGAAGAGGAGAAACCCCTCTTTTTTTGTTGAAAGAAAACGATAGGGCATCATGATATCGTTTCTTTTTAAAATATAGTATAATATTATTAATCGATAAATAATGATTTTGTGTTATGGAACTAAGAAATGTATTTATGTTTCATTTTGAAATAAAGTGAGAAGGTGAGAAAGTATGAAACAATACTTAAAAAAAATGAAAGAGAATATACTTGTATGTGATTTTCTATTTATAGGGATTAGTTTGCTTCTTAATTATATTTTATATCTGATGAATATAAGATTTAGGCAATGGATGATTATAACCATGATTCTCATTGCTGTGATTGGTTTTGTAGTTGGAATACTTCAACAAATATATGGGTCAACTAAAAATAAAAGTAAGGCAATCATTATTTCTGTATTAAGTGTCATCTTCATCATCATAATCATTTTAATTTGTATGCCTTTCATTACTTTCTTTTTAATTTTTAGTTATCATCCTGAACATACTGTAATGCTAGATGGTAAAAAATATGTAGCAGTTGTAAGGTCATTTCTTCATGCTAATATAAATTATTATGATTACTACGGACCGTTATTAATGGGAACTAAGGTTAGAGTCAATGGTGATTTTGGTGAAGGGGGATATGATCCATTTGTGCAACCAGACTGTATAGAACAAGTAGAATATACATATTATGATGACCATGGAAAAATAGAAGACAAAAAAACAAAAATATTTAAAAAGGAGGAAGAAGAACCAGTTATTGATAAACCAAAGAAGGAGATTGAACAGTCGGATGAGTTTAATGAAACTAAAAATAATATATTACCAGAAAATGCAGAAGTATTATATGAAAAGAAGTTTCATAAAACGATAGTAAGATTTTCTAAAGTAGATAATGTGTTAGGTCAAAATATACTGGTACATGTTGTAAAAAGTAAAGATGGTGGAGAAACCTTTTATGTTGTATCTGATAATCCAATTCAAGTAAGTAATCAAGCAAAATTTGGGTTTCTTACTGAAACTTTAGGTTTTGCAATCTCGACCGGTAACATTTCTCTAAATAATGGTAATTCAGGATTATTTATAACAAATGATGGGGATAAAACATTTACGATTGCTAATATTGAATATGAAAATCCAAATGTTGATTATATTACGATACAAAAAGAACCTTATAGGGAGAACAATCTCTTAAAAATGAAATGTTCTGTTTATCAATTGAGTTCTAGTAGAAATGGTTACAAAGATTAAGAGTTAACATTTGTTAGTAATGATAATGGGGGACATTGGCAATTAGAAGTTTAAAAACGATTAGGTAATACTTTACATTACTAAAATGAACAGTGCACCGATTGGAATTATTTTAAATATTAGTCGACAGAAGTGATAAGTGAAGTTATGATGGATACTTGATTTTTCTTTGGAATAGCACTATGATATTCAGTATAATTATTAGGAGGAAAAAAGATGTTAAAAGTATTTCGTTTTGGAAAAAAAGAAAAACAAGTAGTAAAACCAGTAGAAGAAGTATCAGTAGAGGAAAAACAAGTTTATCCAGAATTGTTAGTAGGAAATCCTAAAACGGCAATTTTATTTTTACAGGCTGGAGTGCATGAAAGTTGTGCAAACTATGATCCATTCGGATTGTGTACGGTTGTAGATTGCTTACAATGTAAAAATAGTGTGTATAGAATTGCATTTGATAATGATGTATGTATTGAAACGGATGATTTTGATAGCCGTAAAAGTCAATCAAAAGAATATTTATTAGAATTTGAAGATTGTATTGATCGTGATATCTTTGAATATTTAGTTGATCAAAATAGTAATTATCGAATCACTAGAGTGAAAGATAATGTAGTATTAAGATATACAAGGGAAGATTTTTTTAACAGATTCGGGCATTATCCAAAAACCGTTAATGAAAGTAAGAGAAATGATGCGAATAGAAGTCGTTTAGTTTTAAAAAAATAAATCGTAAAAGAATTGGAATATGAAAAAATATAAAATCAATGATAAGAGGGAAAGGACTCTTTTTTTGTTAAAAAATAAAACTTAATTGTAGAACTATATCGTTCTTTTTGAAAATATGATATAATGGACGAGATAAGTAGGTGGTAAAATGTTAGAAACGTGTTGTTTATTTTTTCTTTATTATTTAACATATTCAGTATTGGGTTGGATAATGGAAATATTATTTGCACTTTATGAAGAACATAAATTTGTGAATCGTGGATTTTTAATTGGTCCATATTGTTCGATTTATGGTTGGGGATGTATGTTTCTAATTTTATTTTTAGATTCAAGTAAAGATGATCCGGTTGGATTAATCTTGAAAGCCATTGTAATTTGTTCTGTTTTGGAATATCTAACAAGTTATATTATGGAAAAGTTATTTCATGCCAGATGGTGGGATTATAGTGATAAAAAGTTCAATTTGAATGGTCGTATTTGTTTGGAGACAATGATTCCATTTGGAATACTCGCATGCCTTGTTCTTTATGTGATTCAACCAAATTTAGAATACTATTATGGCTTACTTCCAAACTATGCCTTAATTTCTATTTCAGCAATTTTATTTACGATATATTTGATAGATAATTTATTATCGTTTAATATCGTATTTCGCATTGCTTCTAAAATTAACCACTTAGAAATAAAAGATAGTACAGAAGAAATATCAAAATTAGTAAAAGAAAAATTAAAAAAGGCCCCATATTTATATCGAAGATTAATAAAAGCATTCCCAAATTTTCACGTTGTATTACATCAAGTTGAGAAAAAAGTAAATGAAATTGGGTCGAAAATGAAGAAAAAAGGATGAAAAAAGAATCATCTTTTTTTATTATCTTGACAGGAAAATAAAAACGAATTATCATGAATATGGGGAGAGGTAAAAATGAAAGAAACAAAGGAAAAATTAGAACAAATTAAAAAAATTAGAAATCAAATTGAACAAATAAAACAAAATGAAATTGGAAAGTTAACTGGGAAACCATCAGTTGACAAACCATGGTTGAAATTTTATAGTGAAGAAGCAAAAAACAAACCATTGCCAGAGATGACAATTTACGAGTATATGTACGAAGAAAATAAAAATCATTTAGATGATATCGCACTGAATTACTTTGGTAAAAAAACAACGTATGATGAATTATTCAAACAAATAGAACAAGCTGCAAAAGCAATGAAACAAATTGGAATTAAAAAGGAAGATGTCGTTACGATTTGTATGCCAAATACACCAGAAGTTCCAGTGATGTTTTATGCTTTAAACCGTATTGGTGCAGTGGTGAATTTTGTTCATCCATTATCAAAACAGAAAGATTTTGAACACTATTTGGAAGAAGCAAAATCAGATATTTTAATTACCTATACAGGTAGATTAGATGATATAGAACATATCGATAGTAAGAAGTTAGGACGTGTTATTACCGTTTCACCTTATGATTCATTACCATTTGGTATGCGCCTAACTACAAAAGCGATAGGATTTATTCAGTCTATGACAGGTAAGAAAAAACCACTTACTGAAAAACAAAAAGCTTATCTAAAATGGCAAGATTTTATCAAAATGGGAAAACATTATCAAGGAGAACTTGATGTTCCTTATGAAAAAGATCGTGTTGCAGTTATGGTTCATACTGGTGGAACAACTGGTGAACCAAAAGGAGTACTTCTTACCAATGATAACTATAATACTGAGGTAGAACAAATTAGAAAAGCTGCTAAATTTAAACGAAAAGAAATTATGTTAGGAATTACCCCACCATTTATTTCATATGTTTCTTGTAATGCTTTACATATGCCATTATCATTAGGATTAGAACTTGTATTATTACCAGAATTTATTCCAAGTAAATTCCATGAATATTTAAAGAAATATAAACCACAACAAGTACAAGGTAATCCAGGTTATTGTGAAGCTTTAATGCGTAATGAAAAAGTAACAGATGAAATGATTCAACCACTTACATATTTGGTATCAGGTGGAGATAAAATGTATCCTAAAACAGAACAGATGATTAATGACTTTTTAAAAGCCCATGGTTCTGAGATGAAAGTTACAAAAGGGCTTGGTGCGACAGAATGTACGAGTTGTGTAACTTTTACATTTGAAGAAGCAAATTGTATTGATTCTGTTGGAATTCCATTAGTTAATACAACAGTAAAAATTGTAAAACCAGGAACAGAAGAAGAGGTTGGATATAACGAAGTAGGGGAATTATGTGTATCTAGTCCAATTGTTATGAAAGAGTATTATAATAATGAAGAAGAGACAAAAAGAGCACTTCGTGTTCATAAAGATGGAAAACTATATTGTCACATGGGAGATTTAGTTTCTATGGATTACGATGGAAGATTATTTCATATGGATCGAACAAGACGTATTTATTTAACACAAGATGAAGGAAATGTACCTGCTAAAATATTCCCAAATAAAATAGAATCAGTTGTTTTAAAACATCCAGCAGTTCATGCTTGTATTGCAGTTGGAGTTCCACATCCAGATCGTATTCATCTAGCAAAAGCATATATTGAATTAGAACAAGGATATACTTTTACAGAAGAATTACAAAGAGAATTGAATGATTTATGTATGAATGAACTTCCTGAATATATGTTGCCATATGAATTTGAACAAACGACAGCATTTCCTCGTACGGCAATCGGTAAAATTGACTATCGTGCATTAGAAGAAGCAAATAAAGACAATTTTTACCAAAAATCAGAAAAAAGTACGCAAAAAGTATATAAAAAAGAGCAATAACTAGTTTATTGTTCTTTTATTTTGTGATATACTTTGATAAGAATAGGTGGGAGTATGAATAGTTTATATGTATTATTAACAAGTTTTGTATATTCATCATTATTGTTATGTGTTTATTTTTATAAAAAGAGAATGAATAAAATAGAAAATAAATTATTTGTATCTTTAATGATTACAAATTTTATTGGTATTCTATTAGATATAGCATCCATCGTGATTACAGTAGAGCAACATAGTGAACTGTTAAAATTAATTGTAGCGAAGAGTTATTTAATTTATCTATTAACTTGGTTAACTTTATTTACAATTTATATTTTTGTTATATCTTATAAACGAGATAATAAAAAAGAAGAGAAAATTCGAAAAGATTTATATCG
This sequence comes from uncultured Bacilli bacterium, assembly GCA_944358795.1. GTDB lineage: Bacteria > Bacillota_I > Bacilli_A > RF39 > UBA660 > MGBC107952. The sequence continues at coordinate 14,309 of CALVRW010000008.1, forward strand.
TATAATTACAATTTTCCTTGGAATTGACATGATACTAGCACTCGCCGTAAGTATGATGCCGATTAAATTTTATTACGACGGAACAAACATGTATACGTATGGTCCTTGTGTTGAATTAGTATTCCTTGTTTCTTCTCTTTATATTGGTATTTGGATTATTCGATTACTTATGAATTTAAAGAGAATTAGGGATAAACGATATCTTCCTGTTTTCGCATTTATTGTTTTAGGTGCTTTTGCAACGATGATTCAAAAAATGTATCCAAGTTTATTATTAGTTACTTCAGTAGAAACGTTTGTTACATTTTTGATGTATTTTTCAATTGAAAATCCTGATTTGAAATTAATTCAAGAACTGAGTTTTGCTAGAAGTCAAGCAGAACGAGCAAATGAAGCAAAAACAGAGTTCTTATCTAACATGTCACATGAGATTCGCACTCCGTTAAATGCGATTATGGGATTTAGTCAACTGTTGTTAGAAGAAGATATTCCTGCTTCAGCAAAAGAAGAAGCAAAAGATATTTTAATGTCATCTGAAAACCTATTAGAAATTGTAAATGGTATTTTGGATATTTCTAAAATTGAAGCCAATAAATTAGAAATTATAAATGTAGAGTATAGTCCAGAAGAGATGCTACATGAACTTGTCGCGCTTAGTAAAGCTCGAATAGGAAGTAAAAAACTAGAGTTTGAAACAATGTTTGATCCAAAACTACCAGCTGTATTATATGGGGACAGTGTTCGCATTAAACAAATTATTTTAAATTTACTTACCAATTCTATTAAATATACAAAGGAAGGAAAAGTAGAATTTCAAGTTCATACTGTAATCAAAGATGATATTTGTAGATTGATTATTTCTGTAAAAGATACAGGAATTGGAATTAAAAAAGAAAATATTGATAAATTATTTATGAAGTTTGAACGACTTGGTGTAGAAAAAGAAATTACAATTGAAGGAACTGGATTAGGTCTAGCGATTACGAAGAAATTAGTAGAACTTATGCATGGACAAATTATTGTTCAAAGTGTTTATGGAGAAGGTTCCAATTTCACAGTAGCAATTGATCAAAAAATTGTAAAAGGAAAAGAAGCTGTGAAAACAGAAGCATTAGAACATAAGCCTGTTACATTGAACGCTAGTGATAAAAAAGTTCTAGTAGTAGATGATAACAAAATTAACTTGAAAATTGCCACTAAATTGCTTGAAGGATATCAAGTTCAGGTAGAACAAGTAACGAGTGGTATTGAAACCATTGAAAAAATTAAAAATGGTGAAAAATACGACTTGATTCTTCTCGATGATATGATGCCAAAAATGACTGGAGTAGAAACGTTGGTAGAATTACACAAAATAGAAGGATTTCAAATTCCAACTGTTGCACTTACAGCCAATGCGATTAGTGGAATGAAAGAAAAGTATATTCAAGCAGGGTTTGATGACTATTTATCAAAACCAATTGATCGATCTGAATTAGACAGCATATTACGTAAATTTTTATAGAAAGAAATGAGATAGGGTGATAGAATGAAAGATGTAAATTTATTATTATGTAATGGCGTTAATATTTCAAAAAGTTTAGAATTATTTGGAAATATGGAAACATATGATGAAATGTTAGAAGACTTTTTAAATGAAATCGATGAAAAATTAGAACAGATTAAAGCATTTAAAGAAAAAGCAGATATGGGAAATTATGCAATTCTAGTGCATTCTTTAAAGAGTGATGCGAAATATTTTGGTTTTGATAAATTAGCTGAACTTGCATATCAACATGAATTAGAAAGTAAAGCAAATCATATTTATTTTGTTTATGATCATTATGATGAATTGATGGATGAAGCAAAACACATGGTTCGTGTTGCCAAAGAATATGCAGGAAGGGAAGTACCAGTTGAATTAGAAAGAGAAAGTGTTAAATCAAATGATGTGATTATTGTAATTGATGATTCTGATATTATTCGTAACTTTGTTCAGAAGATATTCTCAAATCGTTTTGAAACAATTATCGCAAATGATGGAGCAGAAGCAATTGGTAAAATTGAATTAAATCAAAATAAAAATATTGTTGCAATTCTCCTTGATTTAAATATGCCTAATGTCAATGGGTTTGCTGTATTAGATTATTTAAAAGGAAAAGAATTATTTAATAAAATTCCAGTCTTTATTATTACTGGAGTTGGAGATGATGAAATCGTTGCTCAAGCAAGACAATATCCAATTAAAGATGTATTATATAAACCATTTAGTGAAAGAGATGTAAAAGAAGCAATCGAAAAAGCAACACAATTGTCATAGAAAAGACAAACTACATAGAAGGAAATATGTAGTTTTTTTATGACTTTTGACATAAATAACGTCTGTTTGTTGTACTTGAGTCAAACAAGTGTTCATGTTATAATGTGATAGGAGGGGATATGATGTATGTACCACTAAATATCAAAACAGAATATTCATTGTTATCTAGTTTAATCAAAGTCGATGATATGATTTCTTTTGCAAAACAACATCATATCCAAGCACTAACGATTACGGATGATAATATGTTTGGAGTCATGGAATTTGTTACTGCCTGCACGCAAGCAAATATAAAACCAATCATTGGTCTTACTATTCAAGTAGATGAGCAAGGACTGATTCTTTATGCAAGAAACAATATTGGATATCATCATTTGATGAAGTTAGCAACTAGTATGAGTGAAAGAAAGTTGACATTTTCAGACTTAGAAAAACAGATTGATGGACTACTTGTGATTGTGCCTTATGAAAGTATGAATTTATATTCTAAGATTACAAAGATAGCTGAGTATGTTTTTAAAGGATATCGAACAAGAGAAGAAAGACTTTCTTATACTGGTAATAACTGTGTTTATATGAATGAAATTCGCTATTTTAAAGAAGAAGATGATAAATATTTAACGATTTTATATCAAATTAGAGATGGTAAAACCATTCATGATACGAATATTAAACAAAGTGGGAAACACTGGCGCTTAGATAGTGATATTTATTCAGAATGGAAAGAAGATTTAGAAAATAACCAAAAAATTGTAGAACTATGTGACGTTCAAATGGATGAAAATGAAATTTTATTACCAATTTACGAATGTCCTGATCAATTAGATAGTTATACGTATTTGAAACAATTATGTATTCAAGGGTTAAAAGAAAAATTTGGTGCAACAGTAAATGTAAAATATCAAGAACGATTAAAGTATGAACTTGATATTATCCATAAAATGGGATTTTGTAATTACTTTTTAGTAGTATGGGATTTTGTTACGTATGCGAAAAAAAATGGAATTCTAGTAGGACCAGGACGTGGTTCAGCAGCAGGTTCATTAGTATCATATTTGTTAAATATTACAAGTATTGATCCACTTGAATATGATTTATTATTTGAACGTTTTTTAAATCCTGAACGAATTAGTATGCCTGATATTGATATTGACTTTGCTGATCAAAGACGAGATGAAGTAATTCAATATTGTATTCAGAAATATGGACAAAAACGTGTAGCTGGTATTATTACGTTTGCTACATTAAAATCAAAACAAGTAATTCGTGATGTTGGTAGAGTATTAGAAATAGAAATGGAAACAATTGATACTATTACCAAAATGCTAGATGCGAAATTAGATTTAATTACAAATTATAATCAAAATCATGAATTAAAAGAATATTTGAAGAATCATCCAAATTTAATGAAATTATATAAGATTGCTTTAAAATTAGAAGGGTTAAAACGACAAACATCAATTCATGCAGCTGGTATTGTAATGTGTCAAAAAGATTTAGATGAAGTGATTCCATTACATCAAAATAGTGATCATTTCTATGTAACTGGATACTCAATGAATTATTTAGAACCACTTGGATTATTAAAAATGGATTTTCTTGCACTTCGTAATTTAAGTTTAATTGACGATGTACTTACAATGCTTCATCAAGATAATATTATGATTTCTTTTGACACGATTCCAAATCATGACAAAAAAGCACTTTCTATTTTTGAAACTGTTAATACAGAAGGAATTTTTCAATTTGAATCTAGTGGTATGAAAAATTTCTTGCGTAAATTTAAGCCAAATAATTTTGAAGAAGTAGTTGCCGCACTTGCTTTATTTCGACCTGGACCAATGAATAATATTGACACTTATATTAAAAGAAAACGGGGATTAGAACCAGTTACTTATTTACATCCATCTCTTGAACCGATCTTAAAATCAACGTATGGGATTATGATATATCAAGAACAAATTATGCAGGTTGCGAGTATTATGGCAGGTTATTCTTTAGGAGAAGCTGATATATTAAGAAAAGCAATTAGTAAGAAGAAAGAAGATGTCTTAGTAAAAGAACAAGAAAAGTTTATTCGACAAAGTATTGAAAAAGGGTATTCAAAAGAAGTAGCTGAAAAAGCATACCAAGATATTTTAAAATTCGCATCCTATGGATTTAATCGTGCTCATTCTGTTGCTTATGCGGTTATCGCATATCGTATGGCTTACCTAAAAGCGCATTATCCAAAATATTTTATAAAAGCATTATTATCGATGGCAATTGGCAGTAGTAGTAAAACAAAAGAATATATCTATGAAGCAAAATTTAACCATATTGATATTTTAAAACCAGATATTAATCTAAGCGGTAGCAATTATACTATTGAAAATAAAGGAATTCGTTATCCACTTCGTAATATTCGCAATGTTGGAGATGCGATTGTACGCGCTATTTTAGAAGAGAGAAAACAAGGTAATTTTACTGATATTTATGATTTTGTGAGTCGATTATATGGAAAAGGGGTAAATCGTAAATCATTAGAATCACTTATTGATGCTGGATGTTTTGATCAATTTGGTAATACAAGACGTACTTTAATTGAAAATTTAGATCTTATTCTTAATTATGGAGAAATTATTAAGGATGTTGGAAAAGATTATGTAGATAAACCAGAACTTACGATTTATCATGAATATAGTAAACATGAACTGATGAAAAAAGAATTAGAAGTATTTGGTTTTTATCTTAGTAATCATCCTATTACGGAATATAAATTAAAATATCCTAATGTTGTTTCTCTTAGTGAATTAGAACACTATTTTGATCAAAAAATTAATACTATTATTTATGTTGATCGCATGAAATTTATTGAAACAAAGAAAAAAGAAACAATGTGTTTCATAACGGGAAGTGATGAAATTACAACAGTTGATGTAGTATTATTTCCAAGGGTATATCAAGAATACTCTAATATCGAAGAAGGGAATATCTTACTGGTAAATGCGAAAGTAGAAAAACGGTTTGATAAATATCAATTAGTAATTAATCGTGTTTCCGTATTAGAACAATAAAAACAAAGAAATGAATTCTTTGTTTTTTTGACAAAAAAAGAACTGTTCCCCCTGAGAACAGTTCCGAATAAAAGAATAAAAAGGGGTTGGCTAGTGTGATACTAGCTCCAATTCGCTAATCCGAATTGGTGCTTTATATACTAACTTCAAAAGTCTATTTTGTCAACCCCTTTTTTAATAAAAATGAAAAAAGTATTAAAAAAATATCATTACAATCGAAAGGGAACATTGACAAACGAACGAGTGTTTGCTAATATTGGAATGTAGGGTGATAAAATGGAATTAACCGAAATAAAAGGGATTGGACCAAAAACTGTTCAATCGTTAGAAAAGATGGGAATTGAAACAGTAGAAGATTTTACAACTTATTATCCATATCGTTATGAAATTATTCGTCGTAGTGATGAGAGTAAATTGAATCAAAATGATAGGATCATGATGGATGGCGTTGTCGAACAAACACCAACGTTATCTTTTTTTGGAAGACGTAAAAATAGTATGCGTTTTTCAATACAAAGTTTGTATAATCGTTTCCAAGTTGTTATTTATAATCGTGCCTTTTTAAAAAACAAATTAATGGTTGGAACAAAAGTTACTGTGATTGGAAAATATGATAAGATACATCATCGTATTATCGCAAGCGAATTACGCTTTGGTTTAATTGAAAAAGAAACGATTGAACGAGTATACCATGTGAAAGAAAAAATAACGAATAAAGCTTTAACACAGTATATCGATATGGCCTTATCACTCCCTTATCAGGTAGAAGAAGTAATTCCAGATTATCTAAATGAACGTTATCAATTTATCGATAAAAAAAGAAGTATTGAACAAATTCACCATCCTAATAATCCAGAATTATTAAAGGAAGCACGTAAAAAATTAATTTATGAAGAATTATTTTCCTATATGGTAAAAGTAAGTCATTTAAAACAAATGCGAAAAAGACAAAAAGGAATCGAGCGCGTCATTTCTGAATCATCCGTAAAAGAATTCATTCAATTGTTACCATTTTCTTTGACTGAGGATCAAGAACGTAGTATTTGGGAAATCAAACAAGATTTAGAAGCCGAGTATCAAATGAATCGTTTGTTACAAGGAGATGTTGGAAGCGGAAAGACAGTTGTTGCTTTTATCGCTTTATATATGAATTATTTAAGTGGATATCAAGGAGCAATGATGGCACCAACAGAAATTTTAGCAAGACAACATTATGAGTCATTGTTAGAACAAATGCATGGCAAAAATATAAAAATTGGGTTATTGACAGGAAAAATGAAAGCAAAAGAACGAAGAGCGCTACTCCAGGCATTAGAAGATGGAACAATGGATATTGTAATTGGAACACATGCATTAATTAGTGAAGATGTTATTTATCATAATTTGGGTCTTGTCATTACCGATGAACAACATCGTTTTGGTGTTCACCAACGAACTAATTTGATGAATAAAGGAAAAAGTCCAGATATGTTATCAATGAGTGCAACACCTATTCCTAGAACTTATGCATTGACATTATATGGTGATATGGATTTGTCTAATATAGAAACGATGCCAAGTGGTAGAAAACCAGTAATAACAACAGTAAAAACAGAACAACAGATTCGAGAAATTTTAACGGAAATGTATGAACAATTAGAGTTAGGGCATCAGATTTATGTTATCGCACCACTCATTGAAGGAGAAGAAGATAATACGAAAAATGACGTTGTAACGTTAAAAGAAAATATGGAGAAAGCGTTTGGTAAAAAATATCAAATTGCTGCGTTACACGGTAAAATGAAAGCAAGCGAAAAAGAAGAAATTATGAACCAGTTTTCTAAAAATGATGTTCAAATTTTAATTAGTACAACGGTAATTGAAGTAGGAGTTGATGTGAAAAATGCAACCATGATTGTCGTGTTTAATGCAGAACAATTTGGACTTGCAACACTACATCAATTACGTGGTCGAGTAGGACGTAATCAATTACAATCCTATTGTCTACTCGTTAGTAATCATGAAAAAGAACGATTACAAATTTTGACACGAACAAATAATGGATTTGAAATTAGTGAAGAAGATTTCAAAATGCGTGGTAGTGGGGATTTATTTGGTTCAAAGCAAAGTGGAGATATGATTTTTAAGATTGCCGATTTACGAAAAAACTATAAAACGTTACTATATGCGAAAAAAGATAGTGAAGAATTTTTACGAAAAGTGAAAGAAGAACCTCAAAAATATCAAGGATTATTGAATCAAATAATCGAAGGAAAGCGATACGTATCGTAATCGATACCGACTTGACTTTTTAAAAATTTATCTCTATAATGATAATAGCGTGACAGTGTCACGCGCGACTAGGACTCTCACTGACTAAGTTGTGAGTTGTCCTAACCAAAACCCCCTGAAGAGTCAGCGAAAGCTGGCTCATTTTATTTAAAATAAAAACAAATTCAATTGCTATGGTATAATAAATATAGATAAATTCCATTGTTTTAAAATGATGGAGAAATATGCGAATATGAAATATGATTCTAATAATGAGTGATTGAAAATAGAGTTTATATATTAATATGTTTATAAAAAAATGATAAGTTCTTATGAACTTATCATTCTTTTTTGATATAGACGATATAACAAAAAAGCACGATTATCATTGTAAAAAATATTAAATTATTGATTGACATCTTTTCTTTGCATTTTCGCAATTCCTTTTTTTATATAGGCTGTTGCAAGTGGTGTTTTGCAATTTGTTTCTCCCATATCTACATAGACTTCACCAATATTTTCAGCAATCTCAAGAGCTTCTTTTTGTAAGGGTGTATAAAAAATGCCAACTGTTATGACAAAATTATTCATCGCATATCGAACACGATTTGCGCTATTATGAATATTGTGTTCAATGTAAGATAGATATCGTCTTATCTTTTCTATATTAAATTTATCGTTATCTTGTTCTTTTAAAAGATTGCAATAACAGGTCCAACCAGATGATTGATATAACTCTTTTTTACTATGAATCCATTCATCTGCAATTTCTTGTGCCAGATCCGATTTTGCTAATGTCCCAGCAACTGTATAGTCCGATAATCCATGACAATATGCTTTTTCTATCCAGTTTTCAAAATCTTCTTTCGTCATTTGTTTTGAATCGGCAATCATTCCAGCTAAATACATTGCGTCATAATTTCCTGTTTCATATAATTTCATAGATAATTCATAATCTTTTTTAATTATATTTGCTATCGATTTTAAATCGCCAGTTTTTACTCCAAATAAAGGTTCTTTTGCCCCATGTTTGATATAAATTTTTTTAATTTGTTCATTACCTAGATTTTGTAATTCTAGCATAATATTTGTAACATCATTTTTCATAAATATTTCCTTCTTTTTTTATTATGTTCTTTTTTTTAATTGTTATAATACTTGATAGAGAAAGTTTGAAATTGTTTTACTAAATCGAATTTGAAAGATTACAAATATTATGATAATTGATTAATATATCGTTGATTTTAGATATTCAAAATAGAAACTTTATTATGGGTTTTCTTTTGGAGTAAATTACTATAAAATATATGAAAAGATGATAACTGAATTTAAGTGAGGGAATATGTTAAATATGAATCAGAAGTACGTAAGTGATTTTCCTAGTTTAATGGAAGAATGGAATTATAAAAAGAATGAACAATTAAAATTAAATCCTTCTAAAATAAAAAAAGGAAGTGATAAAAAGGTATGGTGGAAATGTAAAGAGGGGCATGAGTGGATTGGAAGAGTTGCAAATAGAACGAAAGTAAAAAGGACAAAATGTCCTGTATGTTCTAATCGAGTAGTTGTAAAAGGAATTAACGATTTATCAATAACTAGTCCGGAATTACTGAAAGAGTGGAATTATGAAAAAAATATTGGATTATCACCTTTTGCGTTTTCGAGGGGATCTGGGGTAAAAGTATGGTGGAAGTGTAAAGAAGGACATGAGTGGGAAGCAACAATTGTTTCAAGAAGTTGTGGTGGAAGAAATAAATTAGGTTCGGGATGTCCAATCTGTTCAAATAAGGTAATTGTAAAAGGAATTAATGATTTATCAACAACGAACCCAGAATTATTGGAAGAGTGGGATTATGAAAAAAATGTAAATATTTCTCCTTACGAAGTAAGTAGAGGAAGTCATCGAATCGTATGGTGGAAATGTAAAAAAGGGCATAGTTGGAAAGGGGCGATTTATAGTAGAACTTATGGAAGAGGGTGTGCACGCTGTTTCGCAGGATTACAAACATCTTTTCCAGAACAAGCAGTATTTTATTATTTGAAAAAAATTTATCATGACGCTATAAACAGGTACCAGTTTCAAGAAAAATATGAAATTGATATTTTTGTTCCAAGCTTAAAAATAGGAATAGAATATGATGGTAAATTTTATCATAAAAATAGTAAAAAGAAAGAAGAAATTAAAGATGGTGTATTTGAACAAAATGATTTAACTGTTTGGAGAATCAAAGAAACGACAGCTTTAGAATTAAACTTTAACGTAAAGGGAAATGTGATATATTATTATAGTGAATCTAATTATTCAAAATTAAATGATTTAATAAAATTTATATTGAAAACGATATTTCATAGAAGCATTGATATAAAGATTGATATTCAAGAGGATAGAATTGAAATTTTAAATAAGTATAAGACATATTTATTAAAAAATAGTTTGAAATCTTTATATCCTAACATTGTTCAACAATGGAATTATGATAAAAACAAAGGGTTAGATCCGGCATCATTTAGTAGAGGTTCTAATAATAAAGTATGGTGGAAATGCAAGAAAGGACATGAATGGCAAGATACCATTAGACATAGGACTATTGAAAATCGGGGGTGTCCTGTTTGTTCTAATCGAAAAGTAATAACTGGAGTCAACGATATATTTACGGTGATGCCTAATTTATCAGACGAATGGAATTATAAAAAAAATAAAGAAGTAAATCCATTATTATTAAGTTGTGGAAGCGATAAAAAAGTATGGTGGAAATGCAAAGAAGGTCATGAATGGCAAGCAAGAGTATATCAAAGAAAAGAAGGTAGGAATTGTCCAAAATGTTCTAATAAAATTAGGACCATAAACTTAACTGCAACAAAATTAAAGAAGAATGGGTCACTATTAGATAATTTCCCAGAAATTGCTTGTGAATGGGATTATAATAAAAATACAATTTTACCAACAGAAATTTTATCAGCTAGTAGATATAGGGCTTGGTGGAAATGTAAAAAGTGTAATTATGAGTGGCAAGCTTGTGTCTATTCTAGAAAATATGGTTGCGGTTGTCCAAGATGTGCTCATAAAGTAAAATAATTATTGATATCATTATACTTTGTATTTATGACGGAGTATGCTATAATAACAATAGAAAGAAGGAAGATGTAATGGTAATAAATAGTCAATTTAAAATATTTATTAATAAGATTATGGATTAGATTGGTTATTTTTACGTTTACAATACAATGATATAATGAAAAAAAGACACATTCTATGACACCATAATCGAATGCGTCTTTTTTATATTTTGGAGGTGAAAAAATGAATACATTAGTAAAATAAGTTTGGCATAAACTTCGATTATGCCGGAAGGGAGGCATAATATGTTAGAAATAAGAAATTTAAGTATAAAAGTGAATCATAAATATATCATAAAAGATTTATCATTGACATTAAATAAAGGTGATAAATTAGCAATTATTGGTGAAGAAGGAAATGGAAAGTCGACATTATTTAAAGTCATTCTAGGAATTTGTTCGTTTGCAGAAGTAGAAGGAACTATTAATTTAAAAAGAAATAAAATAGGTTATTTAGAACAAACCATGCAAGAACAATATTTAAATCAAACTGGATTTGAATATTTATTTCAAAATGAAGAGGATTACTACAATAAAATTAATCTTTTTTATAAATTTATCAATCAATTGCAATTAAATGATGATTTATTAGATAGAAAAATAAATACTTTATCAGGAGGAGAAAAAGTAAAAATTCGTATTTTAAAATTACTATTAGAAGAAAATGATATTTTACTATTAGATGAACCTACCAATGATTTAGATATTGAAACGTTAAGATGGTTAGAAAATTTTATGAATACAATTGATAAACCAATTATGTATGTGTCTCATGATGAAACATTACTATCTAAGACTGCCAATCAAATATTGCATCTAGAGCAAATTAAACATAAAACAGAATGTAAGCATACTTTATTAAAGATAGATTATGATACCTATGTAGAAAGAAGATTGAATGCATTGAAGAAACAAACTCAAGTAGCAAAATCAGAAAAGAGAAAGTTTCAAAAACAACAAGAAAAATTAAATCAAGTGATGCAGAAGGTGGAACATCAACAAAATACAATTTCTAGAAGTGATCCTCATGGTGCTAGATTATTAAAAAAGAAAATGCATGCTTTAAAATCACAAGAAAGAAAATTAGATAAAACAGAGTTAACAGAAACACCAGACGTAGAAGAAAGTATATATTTCTTTTTTGAAGATGTTGCAATTCCAAAATCAAAGAACATACTTCATTTAGTGATTCCAGAATTAAAGGTAGGAGAAAAAGTTTTATCTGAAAAAATAGAATTAGAAGTAATTGGGAATACCCATTTATGTATTGTTGGAAAGAATGGAGTAGGGAAGTCTACATTAATGAAAGAAATTTATAAAAATTTACAAGAAAGAACTGATATAAAAGTAGGCTATATGCCTCAAAATTATGAGGATATTTTACATGATGATGAGCAAGTATTAGAATTTATCGCTCCAAGTAACAATAAAGAAGATATTACAAAGGCAAGAAAGTATTTAGGGAATATGAATATTACAAGGGATGAAATGGAAGGAAAAATAAAAGATTTGAGTAATGGGACAAAAGCAAAACTAATTCTTATAAAATTAGTGTTAGATCAGTGTAATGTATTAGTATTAGATGAACCAACCAGAAACGTTAGTCCCTTATCCAATCCTGTGATTAGAAAGGTATTAAAAGAATATCAGGGAACCATTATTAGTGTTTCACATGATAGAAAATATATAATGGAAGTAATAGATTGTTTATACCAGTTAACTGAAAATGGATTAGAAAAATATAATATAGACACATTATGATTCAAAACTATAGTCATAAATATGATTGACAAAAAATTAGAAATTATATTATATTTATATTAGCAAATAGAATTAATAGAGAAAGGATTTATTATGGAATTAGTTAATGATAAGAAAGTTCAAGAAGAAAAAACGTATGGTTGGGATGTGATAACGGAAGAATGTGAAAGAGTATATCCTAATCAGAAAAATACAAAACATTATGGAACATTGATTAACTGGCAATTTGGAGGTAATGATCCACTTGAAGGAATCAGTATTTATGATGGTGGTGATTACTGGCATTTTGTAACATACGGATTATCAGAATTATACGAAAAAGAAACAGATAATCCAGAGATTAGTGGTTATGGGATGGAATTTACTTTGAAACTTAAAAAAGATCAGTATGAAGATGAAGAAGCAGAGTTAAAATGCATTTGTGGAATTTTACAATCGATTGCTAGAATTACATTTACACAAGGAGAATTATTTAAAGCTTATGAATATTTATATACTGGTCAAACACAAGGAATGGATGCAAATAGAAAGTCGCATATAACTGGTTTTATAACAATACCAGATTCAGAATTGAAAACTATTGATACTCCAAATGGGAAAGTTAATTTTGTAGAATTTATTGGTGTTACGAATGAGGAATTATTAGCAATTCAAAAGAAAGAAATAGATGTAAGAACTCTATATAAAAAGTTAGGAAATGATTTAACCGATTATAATAGACAATCTGTTATATAAATGTTTGATATACAAGATATAAGATAGTAGCTTATATCTTTTTATGATATAATTTTTTTATGGAGTTGTGATGAAATGGTATTAAATGTAAGTGGTAGAACTGATATTGTTGCGTTTTATACAGATTGGTTTATAAATCGTTATCGCGATGGATATGTTGATGTTAGAAATCCTTTTTATGAAAAACAAGTAAGTCGTATTTATTTTCAAAATGTTGATGCCATTGTTTTTTGTACGAAAAATCCACATCCAATCTTACCTTATTTAAACGAAATCAAAATACCAATTATTTTTCAAGTTACATTAACACCATATAAACGAGATATTGAACCAGGCGTATCTCCTAAGGGTCAGATTATTGAAGATATCAAAAACTTATCCAAGTTAATTGGAAAAGAAAATGTTTGGGTTCGTTATGATCCTATTTTTATAAGTCCAAAGTATTCTATTTCTTATCATGTTCGTGCTTTTCAAAAATTGTGTCGATTATTAAATGGTTATGTATCCCATATCATTGTTTCTTTTTTAGATGATTATAAAAATGTTAGAAAAAATTTACATGTTTTAAATGTTCTTCCTTTTCAAGAAATGGATTATCAAATAATTGGGAAATCATTTAGTGAAAGTGCAAGAAAAAATGGTATGACGGTTCAAACTTGTTTTGAACAAAGAACTTTAGTAGAGTACGGGTTTCAAAAGGGAGACTGTGTGAGCCATGAATTAATCTATAAATTAACTGGAAAAACCAATTTTAAAACATGGAAAGCAAGAGGAAAAGGAAACTGTCATTGTATTGAAATGGTAGATATTGGAGCATATAATAGTTGCAGTCATTTATGCAAATATTGTTATGCGAATTATGATGAAAGAAAAGTAAAATATAATCGAATGAAACATGATCCAAGTTCTAGTTTGTTAATTGGAACATTACAATTTGATGATCAAATTAAAATAAGAAAGTAAAGGAAGGAAAACTTAATATGGATAAAACAATGCGTGAAATAAAAAAAGTAATTAAAAATACCAATGAACATAACGTTGATAAAGTAAATTGGACGAATACATGGAGTAAAAAGTATCCCGTGTTAAAGCGATATCAAGAAGAAGTAGAGATAGAATATTATCATAATAAAATACAAGAATTATTGACAAAATTAGAACAAGATTATCAGTATAATTCATTAGATGCGATGCTTGTGCTAAAAGATATGTTATATCAAACATGGAAAAATAAAGAATAAAGTGTCAATGACTTGTTTTTTTGTTTGAAAAAATAATTTTCTATGGTATAATGTGATAGAAGAGAAGAAAAGGGGAGAATAAGTGTGGAAAATAACGAAAGAGTAAAAATTAATATCATGTCAAAAGACGGAGTAGAAAAGGAAGCAACAGTCCTATTATATTTTAGATTAACAGAATTTGAAAAAGATTATGTTGTATATACATATGGAGAAACAGATGCAAATGGACTAGAAACACTTTATACTTCAACTGTTGTCGATACAGAAGATGGACGTGTGTTTGATAAAATTGAGTCAGATAAAGAATGGAAAAAAATAAAAGAAGTAATGAAATCAGTTATTAAAGCAAATAGAAATTAGTAAGGAGGTTTTACCATGAATCAAGAAGATAGAGAATTAGAACAATTAATTAGTGACTATGGTGAAGTAATGCAATCGATTGATTATGAGCAAAACATGCAACTTTCAGCACAAAAAAAACAGACTGCTGTTAAACGTATCATTGATAATAAAAAACAAGAGTTACTTTTAAAAATTAAAGAAGCACAAGAAGTAAATGCAATGATTCTTTCCTCTTTTATCGATGAAAAAAGAGCTAAAGAAGGGGAATTTACAGAAGAAGAACAAATCGTATTGAACGAATTGAAAAATGCTGATGCAATTTCTTTTGATGCAGATAAAAATTTTCATCTTATGAAAATTTCAGAAAACAGGGAAGTAACTAGAAAAACATATAACTATGATTCTTTTTCTCCGCGCGTAAAAAAAATCATTAGTTATGCTAGAATTCTCAACAATAGTTCTGAAATTGTTAATCTTAAAAATGCTTTCGTTAGAGTTGACTCTGAGGAAGCTAAAAACCACGTAAGTAAAGCATTAGATGATTTAGAAAGTAAATTTCGTAAAATTAATAGAAATATTAATCCAGAATTATTAGATGATATTATTTACAATATTGATACGTTTAAAGAGAGAATATATGAAAATGGAGTTTCTGTATATGAAGGAAATATCAATGGTAAAACAATAAGGGTTAGTGATGATGAAGATATTTATGATGCTTTAGACGTTGTTGTTACTGGATATAATATGGATGGAGTTGGTTTTGGTGGAAGTGATCCTGCCGCAATTGATTATTCGAAACCAAATGATACAATTCAATTTGAAACAAAGAAAATTGATAGTGACGAGCCAATTAAGGCAGAAGGTGCAAAACCAATTCAAGCACATGAAAAAGACGTTAAAGATATGCATGCACAAGCCACTAAGACAGTATCTGATAAAGAGTTATTAGAACAAAAAGTGGATGATAAAGAAAAAACAGATGAGAAAGAAATAATCAAAGTTGAAGGTGCTAATAATCTTGCAGCAACAAAAGCAGGAAAAAATGCTTTAGACCAATCAAATGCTGAAGACTTAAATGAAAAAATCGAAGATAATAACGTAGAATTTAAACCAGAAGAAACAGTTAAAAAAAGAAAAACTGCATTAGATTATGTAGAAGAAAGAGATAATATTAAAAAAGAAGTAAAAAGAGAAAAATCAGAAAATGAACGTAATGCACGAAAAAAATATTTACTTGAAAAAGCTAACAGTAGTTTCAATTTTGCACCAATTGCATATTTAACATATAAAGGAACAACTATAAAAAATTCTATTGGATCTTTTATTAAAGAAAAAAAAGGTATTGCAAAGTCACATTCAGAAGAAAAACTTAAAAAGATGTGGAGACGTTCTAGTTTAAATCAAAAAATTGGTGAATATCAAGAAAAGAAAAAAAATGATGAACGATTATTAGCTAGTATGGATGATGAAGTTGAAAAAGAAGAAGAAGCTTCAACGTTAGAAGAAAAAGAAAACAATGCAGAAGAAACAATTACTGAAAAAGTAGAAGAGACTGTTAAAAATGAAGATTCTAAAGAACAAGAAACTGATACTAGTGAAACAACGGATGAATCAAGTAAAGATGAAGAAGTAGAAAAAACAGAAGAAAAAACTCCACTTACTGCGGATGCACAAAATACGGTATTTAAAAATTATATTTTAAATGAAATAGAGAAAAAAGGATTACAAGGTCAAGCATTAGAAGATGAATTGAAAAAAGTAGGGTTAACTATGGATGAATTTACTTCTTACTGTGCAAATAATCCAAAAAAAGAAGAAACAACGCAACAAAAACAGACAGCACCAATTAGTAGTCATAAATTAGAACAACAAAAAGAACAAGAAAAAGAATTATCAAAGGAAATTGAAGCGATTGAATTAAATCCAGAAGATATGAAAGATGATAACTTCGATAAGAAAAAAGAAGCATTAAAAGCAATTCGTGATGAAATCGCTAACCATCCAGCTACGATATTAGAAAATCTTGAAAAAGAACAACAACAATTAGAAAAAGAAATTTCATTAGTTGAATTAAATCCTGAGGATATGTGGACTCCAGAAATTGATGATAAAAAACAAAGATTAGCAGAAGTAAATGATGAAATAAGCAAGAATCCATATCAAGTTCATGAAACAAATAAACAAGAATATAATGAGTTAAAAAATAGAATTGATGCTGTTGAATTAAATCCGGAAGACAATATGTATCCAGAGTTTGAACAAGATAAACAAAGATTAGCAGAAATAGAAAATGATTTAAACAACGATTTTATTACAAAAGAACAACAACAATTAAATGAATATCAAATATTAAAAGATAAAGTGGAATCTGTTGAGTATAATCCAGAGGATAATATGTATCCAGAATATATGCAAGATAAGGCACAATTAGATGCTTTAGAAGCAGAATTCAATATGGGAAAAAGCAGATAATCAAAATAGTGAGAATTTCTCACTATTTTTTGTATATACTTTAATGTCTAATCTTGTCATAGAAAACAAAGTAGCGTATAATGATGGTAGGTGATATAATTATGTTTTATGTATGGTTAGGAATTATTATTTTACTTACAATGGTTGAATTATTAACAATTAATTTGACAACAATTTGGTTTGTCATTAGTGGAATTGTCGCATTACTTTTATCGTTTGTTACCGATAATTTCTTAATACAATTTGGTGTTTTTGTTATATTAGGCGTTATTTTATTAATTACAACAAGACCATTTTTTGAAAAATTTCTTCAAGTTCGTAGTGAAAAGACGAATATTGACCGTATTATTGGAATGAGAGGTGAAGTAACAGAAGAAATCAAAAAGAATAAAATGGGTGAAGTAAAAGTAGATGGAAAAAAATGGACTGCTTATGCATCGCATAAGATAAAAGTAGGATCTACTGTTGAAATATTAAAGATTGACGGTGTGAAACTAGAAGTAAAGGAATGTGAGGAATAAGTATGGATCTTTTTATCATTTTATTAATTTTGGTGTTACTGTTAATTATTCCAAATATTAAAGTAGTACCACAAGCAAAAACTTATGTAATTGAAAGAATCGGGTCATATTATGTGACTTGGAAAAATGGATTACATTTTAAACTTCCGTTTATTGATCGTGTAGCGAACCGTGTTTCACTAAAAGAAATTGTAAAAGATTTCCCACCACAACCAGTAATTACAAAAGATAATGTTACAATGCAAATTGATACAGTTGTATATTTTCAAATTACGGATGCAAAATTATATACGTATGGAGTAGAAAATCCAATTTCAGCAATTGAAACATTAACGGCTACAACGCTTCGTAATATCATTGGAGAGTTAGAACTAGATCAAACCTTAACTTCTCGTGATATTATTAATTCAAAAATGCGTTCTATTTTAGACGAGGCAACAGATCCTTGGGGAATTAAAGTAAATCGTGTAGAAGTAAAAAATATTTTACCACCACGTGATATTCAAGATGCAATGGAAAAACAAATGCGTGCTGAACGTGAAAGAAGAGAAGCAATTCTTCGTGCTGAAGGAGAAAAGAAATCAAGTATTTTAATCGCTGAAGGAGAAAAAGAAAGTGCTATTTTAAGAGCAGAAGCACAAAAAGAATCTCAAATTCGTATTGCTGAAGGGGAAGCAGAAGCATTACTTAAAGTAAAAGAAGCAGAGGCAAAAGGAATTGAACTTTTAAAAAATGCGAAAGCTGATCAAGGAGTATTAACTCTAAAAAGTTTAGAAGCATTAACAGAACTTGCAAATGGAAATGCAACGAAAATTATCGTGCCAAATGATTTAAGCAATGTAGCAACACTTGGTACAACAATCAAAGAGATGTTTGACGATAAAAAATAGAATTTTTTGTAAAATAAGTGAAAAAGCCATTTGTTTCACTTATTTTTTATGGTAGAATCGTTTCAAATGATAGAAAAAATGGTATAATAGTATTGGTGAAATAGTATGTTAAAAAATATAAATGGTTTAAATGTAAATTATGTTTCTTATGGAAAGAAAGGAACGAAAGAATTAGTCTTCTTACATGGATGGGGACAAAATATTCAAATGATGCGCCCAGTAGGGGATCCATTAGAAAAAGAGTATCATATTACAATTATTGATTTACCAGGTTTTGGAGAAAGTGAAGAGCCAAAATATGTGTGGACTTTATTTGATTATGTGGAATGCCTACATCAATTATTTGTGGAACTAGGTATTAAAAAACCAGTATTAGTAGGACATTCTTTTGGTGGAAAAATTAGTTTGTTATATGCGAGTAAGTATGAAGTAGAGAAACTTGTATTACTTGGTAGTCCTTTTAGACCAGGTATTAAGAAATTGTCATTAAAAACAAAGTTCTTAAAATCCGTAAAAAAACTACCTGGAATGGAAAAATTAGCGGAACAAGCAAAAAAACATATTGGGTCAGTAGATTATCGAAATGCGAGTCCTTTAATGCGAGCAATTATGGTTGAACATGTCAATTTAGATATTTCAGAAGAAATAAAAACAATTAAAGTTCCAACCATTATTATATGGGGAGATTTAGATCAAGCAGTTCCTTTATCAGAAGCTTATGTATTAGAACAATATCTTTCAGATGCAGCGGTGATTGTATATGAAGGTTGTACACATTATGCTTATTTAGAAAGATTAGGACAAACTGTAAATATTATCAAGAGTTTTATAAAGGAGTGAAACAATGAAAGAATTATTTATTTTATCTTGTATTCCATTCTTTCTTTATTTAGCAGTAAAGACAAGAGATGGATTAAATATGTTACAACAAAATTGGTATAATACCGATCAAAGATTTTTAAAATGGATTATTAAAAATCCATATAAAGTATTTGTAAATCCAGATATGTGTTTTGTTATTTTAGCAATCACATTAGTAGTACCTGCCCATGTTGCAATGTTGATGTTTGCTATTTTCTATTTATTTATTCTTTACTTATATCTTCGTGCAAAGAAAAAAGAACAAGTAAAATTGAAATTTAATTTTACAAAACGTGCACGTCGTTTATCAGTAACAATCTTCGTACTTTATTTATTTCCAATTTTTGTAATGTGGTTGGGATTTACGGAATCATTTCTTGCTTATTACTATGTTATATTAGGAGCATTCGCATATTTTAATTATTTCTTTGTAATGCTTGCTAATGTAATTAATGTACCAGTTGAAAAATATGTCTTTTTACATTTTAAACGTATGGCACAAAAGAAACTTGCTAGTATGCCAAATTTAAATGTAATCGGAATTACTGGTAGTTTTGGTAAAACAAGTAGTAAACATATTTTAAATGATATTTTAAATGTAAAGTTTAATTCTTTCCCAACTCCAAAAAACTTTAATACAACATATGGGTTAATCTTAACAATTAATAATTATTTAGATAAATTTACGGATACGTTTATTGCCGAAATGGGAGCATTTAAGCAAGGTGAAATTAAAGAACTTTGTGATTTAGTACATCCAAAATATGGTATCTTAACAAGAATCGGAGAAGCTCATTTAGAAAGTTTCGGTAGCTTAGAAAATACAACAAAAACGAAATTTGAATTAATTGAGTCATTACCAAGTGATGGTTGTGGTGTATTAAATTATGATGATGAAAGACAACGAAATTACAAATTAAAGAATAATTGTCATATTTTAACAATTGGAATTGATAGTAAAGATGTTGATGTACGTGCTACTAATATTACGATTGGTGCGACTGGATCTACTTTTGAAGTTTTATTTAAGGGAGATGAAAAAGCATATACGTTTGAAACAAGATTACTTGGAAAGCATAATATTTACAATATTTTAGCAAGTATTGCTCTTGGTCATTATTTAGGAATTGGAATTGAACAATTACAAGTAGCAGTAAAAGGTGTTTCTAGTATTGAACATCGTTTAGAACTGAAAAAAATGGGTAGTCTAAATATTATAGATGATGCTTATAATTCTAATCCAAGTGGTTGCAAGAGTGCGCTAGAAGTGTTAAAATTAATGCCGGGGAAAAGAATTGTTGTAACACCTGGAATGATTGAACTAGGTAGTAAACAATATGAATGTAACCAAGAATTTGGTAGACAAATTGCAAGTAGTGCCGATGCGGTAATTCTAGTTGGAAAAGAACAAACAAAACCAATTTATGAAGGATTACAACTAGAAAAGTATAATGAAAAAAATATTTATGTTATTAATGACGTAAAAGAAGCATTTTCTCTTGCATTATCATTAAAAGAAGAGAAAGAAGTATATGTTCTTTTAGAAAATGATTTACCAGATACATTTAACGAAAAATAAAACTAGGAGGAAGTAAACATGAAGATTAAAGTAGGAGTTATATTTGGAGGTTCCACTGTTGAACATGAAATTAGTATTATTTCAGCTGTTCAAGCAATGGGATATATGGACCAAGATAAATATGAAATTGTCCCAATTTATATCGATAAAAATAAAGATTGGTATACAGGGAAAATGTTAATGGATATTGAAATATATAAAGATTTTAATAATTTAAAACGATATGCAAAACGTGTTGTTTTAGTAAAAAAGAATGGACAATTTTATTTACAAACATTGGGATTATGGAAACGAAATATTGTTGAGTTAGATATTGCTTTTCCAATTGTTCATGGAAACAATGCGGAAGATGGAACACTTGCTGGATATTTAGATACAGTTGGAATTCCATATGTAGGGAGCCATGTACTAGGAGCAGCAATGGGACAAGATAAAGTTGTTATGAAACAAGTTATGAAAGCATGTAATTTACCAATTGTTGATTATACTTGGTTTTATGATACAGAATATACACATTTTGAAACAGAGATTAAAAAAGAAATTAAGAAGATTGGTTATCCAGTCATTGTAAAACCAGCAACATTAGGAAGTAGTGTTGGAATTGTCTTTGTTAAAACAGAAGAAGAAATTGATGAAGCAATTCGTGAAGCAATTAAATATGATAATAAAGTAGTAGTAGAAAAAGCAATTACCAATTTAACAGAAGTAAATTGTAGTGTTCTTGGAAACTATGAATATCAAGAGTTAAGTGCAATCGAAGAAGTAATGAGTACCGATGAATTCTTAACTTATCAAGATAAATATCTTGGTAGTGGAGCAAAAAAAGGAGTAAAAGGAGCTGGTGCTAAAGGAATGGTCGCAACAGACCGTATTATTCCTGCTCGTATTAGTGAAGACTTACAAAAACAAGTACGAGAAATTTCAAAAGAAACTTTTAAAGCTTTAAACTTAAGTGGATTATGTCGTATTGATTTCTTAGTAGATCAAAAAGCAAATAAAGTTTATGTCAATGAACCAAATACGATTCCAGGTAGTTTATCATTCTACTTATGGGAACCAATTGGGAAAAAATATCCAACTTTATTAGATGATATGATTAGTATTGCGATTAAAGACTTTAAAAACAGAAGTAAAAAAGTTCGTTCTTTTGATACTAACGTATTAAGTAATTTTGGTGGTACAAAAGGAGTAAAAGGTTTAAAAGGAAGTAAAAAATTCTAACGAAAAATAAGAAAGAGCGTTATTCTTTCTTATTTTTTTTCAGTTTAATAGAGTATACACTAGGTCCCTTTAAAACATTCCCATCGATATCAAATTTACTACCATGACAAGGGCAATCCCAAGTATTATCAATATAATTAAAGATTAAATTACATTTCATATGGGGGCAAACATTTTTGACTTTATGTAAATTACCTTGTTCATCTTTATAAATTCCAATTCGAATACCATCTTCATAAGTAATTTTTACATTATCTTGATAAAATGGTTGATCTTTGATAAATTTTGCTTTGATAATACTTTTGGTACTTGTATAACCATCGATAAAAAAGTTTTTGATCTTCTCCATATTAATTTTCCTTGAAGGTGAAACCAATTTCGCATACTTATTTTCTTTCCCTTCAATCAAGTCAGAAAGAATCATTCCTGCTAAAACCCCATTTGTCATTCCCCATTTATTAAATCCTGTCGCAATCATAAGATTGGGATTTTTATGGTTAATTGGTCCAATTAATGGAAGAGAATCATTTGACATAACATCATGTGTATACCAAATATAATCTGGAGTTACTTTGAAATCAAGATATAATTTCTGTTGTAATTCTTCCAATCGTTTTTCATAATCAAAGTGATTACTATTTTTACTAGATTCTCCAGCATAGAGAAAGTAATTTTTATCGTCATAGTGAAAGCGGAAAGAATCGGTTGGTTTATTACTTGTAATTGCTTGAAAATGATAATTTTCATTGGTGTTTGTCGTTGTAATAAAGGAGTTTTCAATATGGGTACGAAATGGAATAAAACCAGGATGAATAAAGAATGGATAGTGGGTACAAACAATCACTCTTTTAGCTAGAATCGTCCCTTTGTCGGTTGTAACTTGATAATGTTCGCCAATCTTAGTGATGGTTTGTGCTCTTACGTTCTGATAGATCTTCTTTCCTTGTTCTAAGGATAATTTTGCTAAAGCAGATAAATACTTAAGAGGATGAAATACAGCTTGATTTGAAGTTTTTAAAGCATATTTTACAGGGGTATCTAGAGGAATTTGTTCTTCTCGTTGATAGGAAAGATTGACTTTTTCATAAAAAGCTTCTTCTTTTTCAAACTCTGGAATTTCTGTTTCATCATTTGTAAAAACATAAGCATCTACTTCTTCATAGTCACAAGAAATTTGATTGGTTAAAATATGATGCTTTACTTGTTTAATCGCATCTATAGATGCTTCTAAATAAAGTCTAGCAGTATCAAAATTAAAGATTTTTTCTAATTTGTGATAACATAATTCCTGCATATAACAAAGTTTTCCCGTTGTTCTTGCGGTAGAACCCATTCCAATTTGATCTTGATCAATTAAAACAATTGTCTCATTCTTTTTCTTTAATTCATATAAAGTAGAAATACCGGCAATTCCACCACCAATAATTAAAGTGTCAACTTCTAAATGTTTGGGAATATCTTCAGTTATAAGTGGTTCTATTGCTTCTTGCCATAACGTTTCTTTTTTCATTCTATCACCAATAGTAGTATGTGATAAAATAATAAAAATATTTCTAAAATAATTGTTTCTATAATTTGACCTTTTTTAATAAAATGTGTATGATATAATGTATTGAAAGAAAGAGGGAACTTATGGCATATATTAATCAAAAGAAAAATTTAAAATTATTATTAATTGATCCAAATGGAGAAGTGGCAGTATGTTATGATGGGGATATTAAAGAAGATGAACATTATCATGCTTTATTACATACCATTAAAACAAAATTTTCTAGAAATAAAAAATTAGTAAAAAAAGCTGAAAAAAGGGAAGGACAAAATGCTGAACTTATTCATTTAATGTTAGACAATGATTTTGTTGTCATGTATGATACAACAAATTATCATAATTATCGTCCATATCACGATCATACTGGTAGTATCATGTTACCAAAAGCACCAAAAAAATTATCACGTAACCAACAAATTGAATTATTAAAATTAAGTAAAGAGTTACCAATGAATGAAAGTGGAATTGAATACGATAAAAATAATCACTTACCTTGTGTTACTTATTCTTTATTACAAGTTGCGTATCGAGATAAAAATAAACGTATCATTGATTTAAAAAATATAAAAAATTTAGTAACAGAATTGGTAGATGATAAATTAGAGATGCAAACCGAAGAATCTTTAGAAACAGTTACACACCATACGAAGTAATTATAAAAACTCAGTTTGAGTTTTTTACTATTTTTTGAAGTTAAATTTTATAATGAGAACTATGTTATTTTATTGATAGGTGATACCATGAATTTAGATGTATTAATAAGAGAGTTAAAATATTTAATTGAAGACGAATTACATAAAAATAAGATTGAATCATATCCAGGTATAGAAGAAGAAATAGAAGAGCTTATGCATTTTTTTCTAAGTCAAAGAGTAGAGTATCAATTGATTCCTGATATGGTCAATCAAATGTTTATGAATCCACCAGAAGTTATTTTTATTAAAGAAGATGGAAACTATGAAAGAAAAAAACTTACCGCAAATGGATTACATTTATCGGCTTTAATGGAATATGGAAAAGATATGTTAGTTCAAAACTATGATGAGGATTTAGAAATGGAATTGATGACTGCGAATCCGGATTGCTTAACGAAGTATTTTTATGAACAAAAGATTACAGTGATACGTATATTTCATAATTCTATTGTTGGAAAAAGTTTTGCCGCAACAACACCGATTACAAGTCCAATTGTGGAAGAAACTTATCAACAATTAGAAGAGCAATTAAAGAAAGAAAAGAATGGAAAAATAGAATTTGGTATCTATGATCTTTATGATTACTCCTATAACTTTACTGAAGAGAGTAAGAAAATAAAATAAGAATAATATTCTTTTTTGATTTTAAGTAAAGTGTATAAACTATTTTTTAGAAATTCAAAATAAATTAAAAAGTATGTCGAATCTATGACATACTTTTTTTTGTTTTGCTACATCGATAAGAAAAAAATATGATAAAGAGATTATAATAGAGAGGTGAAGGTATGTGGGTGTATGTTGTAATCATTATGATTGTTTTGTGAAACTATAAAAGATGGGATTTAATACATCTAGTTTTGGAGATTTCATGAATCAAACGATGTCATCGGCACAAAGTGTGATGTCTTCTAGTAGTGGTGGTGGACACCAAGAGGAGTTTCTTGATAATCCCTGATAAAATGTATAAAAAAGAAAATCATGAAATGTAAAATGAAAACATTAGGGAGATTCCTCTCTAACGTTTTATTGATTTTTTCGAAATAAACTATCACTATATAAATTGCTATCCCATATATGCCTTAGTAGGTAGAGCAACTGACTCTTAATCAGTGGCTATATAGGACATAAAAAAGAAAATGTAGAACTGACTTAATAAATTTATACACGAAATAAAAAGAGTGTTGATTTTCTTCCAATCATTTCATAGGACCTTTTTTGCCTAAAATCAATAAAAATTTAATTTTGTTGTTTCTTTTTTTATTTTTTTGTGCTATACTTAATAAGTAATCGATTTTATGGGCTGTTAGCTCAGTTGGTAGAGCAACTGACTCTTAATCAGTGGGTCTAGGGTTCGAGTCCCTAACAGCCCACCATGACGATAGAAACTCGAGTATTCGAGATAATGTAGTGACTAATGAAACAGTCACTTTTTTTATTCAATTTGACAAGCAAAGAAAGTTGTGCTATGATAGGCGAGCATTTTTTGAAAGGGGGATATTTATGCATAATAAGAAAATAATTAATATGGAAACAAAAACAGTTTATGTTGATGTCGATCATACAGATGTAGAAGTAGAATTAGGAAAGGACAAAGAATCATTTTTATTGTATCATCCTGATTTAATGGTAGAACAAGAAGATGAAAAGTTATTTGTTCATGAAAGTGATATGGATGAAGACTATGTGACAATTGTTACAAATGGTGATAATGATGTTCAGGTATCCAATGGTGATGGACTTGTAATTATGATTCCAAACGAAGGTCAAATTCAATCTGAGGATAGAAAAACAATTATGAGTAAAGGTCAAATTTTCT
The DNA here is from genome assembly GCA_944358795.1 of uncultured Bacilli bacterium. Taxonomy (GTDB): domain Bacteria; phylum Bacillota_I; class Bacilli_A; order RF39; family UBA660; genus MGBC107952. Next base: position 40,717 of record CALVRW010000008.1, read on the forward strand.
CTTTAAATAAGAACAAATTTGATAAAAAACTAAAACAACATGTAAAATTTGTATTAGGACAAGATGCGAAATTTGATTTTGTAATCGCAACGAAAAGTGGAAATGTTCAAGTAAATGAACTTGCAAGAACTGATTTAGATATTACAACAGATACAGGAAATATAGATTTAATTGATATTGATTCTGCTATTACAAAAGTAGATACATCAAGAGGAAATGTTAATGTAACAATATTAGATACTTTAAAAAATTATCGAACTATTTTAAAAACAATTCATGGAAAAATCCAACAAGAATCACTTGGAAACACTTATGAAAATGGACCAGTAAAAAAACATGTATTAGATGTATGTTCAAAACATGGTGACATTAATGTAGTATTTCATAGCAAACAAAAATAAGGAATCAATCCTTATTTTTTTTGCCATAAAACATATCGAAAACGTTTTTCTTCGTAAGTTTCATTTTTACGATCAACCTCGCGATAATTTTTCTTTAATTCTTCGGGATATTCAAATGATTCATAGCGATCAATTTTAGTTCGTGTAATCACAAAGTCTACCTTTTTTTCTTTTATCAACCTATCTTGTTCTTCTTTGATATCAGGAAATACGGTATCAGGAATATTTTGTTTTTGAAAATATTTCGTAGTAGGAATCGTATTGGTAGTAAGATAGATTCCTCCATCTAAAAAGTGATAATTTAACAAAGTTGGATTCTTTTTTTGATTAATTATTTCAGCGAATTGATATTGTACAAGATCTTCTTTTGTTGTTTTAGGATACATCATTGGAGTATTAGAAGATGCATAATAAGAAAATCCTAGACATATTGTTGTCATAATAATAAGTCCTGCATCCCAGTTTTTAGAATAAATAGAGATGTATTTTTCTTCTATTAATAAAGCAATTCCAATCATTCCAAATAGTAGAAATGGTGTTAAAATAAGAGGATAATAGCGGAAAGAAATTCCACCAAAGAAAACACTGAAACAAAGAAAGAAGAAAGTACTACATAAGATCCACTTATGAGTTCGTTTGTTTAAAATGATAGGGGTAAACCATAGATAAATACATCCAAATACAAATGGAATCCCAATTCCTAAGTTTGTTGCGAAAAATTTAATTGGTTTCGTTATAACCATAAAAAGACGAAGAATCAATGGAGTAGTAGAAGGGTATAAGAATAAATTAAAATGAATATAAGCGTCATAAAATGCTTGTAATGCATGATGAGATAGAAAATATAATAACCATGGTATAAATGGAAGAAGCATTCCAAAAAGGAATACGAAGCAACTAATGATTGCTTTTTTATATTGTTTTACTTTTATCATAAGAAAGAAAAAGGACATCATGAAGGCAAACCAAAATCCTAACATAGAATATTTTATGGTAAAGACTAGACCAGCCATGATTCCATTTATAAAAATCATCTGGTAGGATGGAGTAGACTCGTTACTTTTGAAAAACTTTATCATTGAATATAAACTGTACATAAGAAAAGGAAGACAAAATTCTTCAGCACTATCTCCATGTGAAAAAGCAGGTAGTGTTAAAATAAGAAAACTAATAATAGGAAGGAGATAATAAGTAGTTGTTTTCTTTAAATAAAGTGTTAAAAGTTTAAAAGCATAGTATAAAAAGAAAGAAAATGATAATACTTCTATTAAAAAGACCCCCAAAAAAGAATCATAAGAAATCATTGCTGCAATGGTATGATAAAAGTATAGAAGAGGTCCTTTTTGATCAAATAAATCTAAATAATATACTTTTCCATCTAGCGCAGCTTTTCCAATTGTAAAAAAACAATTCGCATCTGTCCAAGTATTCATGGGATACAAGAAAGATGACTTTGTACAAATCATAAGAAAGAAAAAAGATATAGAAAGGCAAATAAGAAATGTTTTTCCTCTTTCTAAATATATGTGATATATGTGTTTCATAAATACCTCCATTACTTATATATTATAACATGATTGATAAATTAATCATATTATATCGAATTTTTATAAAATTTGTTGACATCGTTTTGATAAATGTGTATATTATTAATGGAAGCGACGTAATAAAACTGTTCTTCTGAAAAAAAATGAAAATTATTAAAAAAAAGACTTGTCAAATGTTAAAAAATAAGTTATACTTGAATAGTGATTTATAAATGGGCTTGTAGCTCAGCTGGTTAGAGCGCACGCCTGATAAGCGTGAGGTCGATGGTTCAAGTCCATTCAGGCCCACCATTTATAAATGCTTCTTTAGCTCAGTTGGTTAGAGCATCTGACTGTTAATCAGAGGGTCGAAGGTTCGAGTCCTTTAAGAAGCGCCATTATTTTGGTCCGTTGGTGAAGCGGCTTAACACACTGCCCTTTCACGGCAGCACTCATGGGTTCGAATCCCATACGGATCACCATTTGAAAATTAGAACTACCTTTGGTAGTTTTTTTGTCATATAAATACAATTGACTTATAATGGAATATTTATTACAATAATATTAGATAGACACTGTCTATCAGTTAGAAAATGGAGGTAACAAATGACATCACAAGTATTACTTTCCATTTTACTAGTCCTTGTAGGGCTTTTTGTTGGAATGATTATTTCATTTATATTTAATTACTTAAGAGGTTCTCTAGCAAAGAAATCAGCGGAACAAATTATCGAAAAAGCAAATAAAGAAGCAGATAAATTAAAACGTGATCATTTATTAGAGGCCAAAGAAGAAGCATATAAATTAAAAAAAGAAACAGATAATGAAATCAAAGAGAAAAAAAGTGAGATAAAAGATGCAGAAGAACGTCTTCTTGTTCGTGAAGGAAACATTGATAGACGTGATTTAGCGCTTCAAAATCGTGAACAATTACTCGATGAAAAAGAATTATCTATTACAAAGAGACAAAAAGAAATTCAAGATGAATTAGTGGAAGTGGAAAACTTAAAACAAGAACAAATGAAAGAACTAGAACATATTGCGAGATTTAGTAAAAATGAAGCAAGAGAACTCGTATTAAAGAAAGTAGAAGAGATGATGAGTTTAGAGATTGCTAGTTTAATTAAAGAACGTGAAACAGAAGCAAAATTAGAAGTAGATAAAAAATCAAAAGCATTATTACTTAGTACGATGCAGAAATATGCTGCAGATGTAGCTAATGAACAAACTGTTACAGTAGTAGCGCTTCCAAATGATGAGATGAAAGGAAGAATCATTGGTAGAGAAGGAAGAAATATTCGAACAATTGAAGCAGTAACTGGAGTAGATTTAATTATTGATGATACTCCAGAAGCAATTGTCTTGTCTAGTTTTGATCCATTACGAAGAGAAATTGCACGTGTAACGATTGAAACATTAATTAAAGACGGACGAATTCATCCATCACGTATTGAAGAATTATATGATAAAGTTAGTAAGGAAATGAATGCGAAAATATTAGAATATGGAAATAATGCTTTATTCGAATTAGGAATTACAAAGATGGATTCTGAGTTAGTAACATTAATTGGAAAGTTACATTTCCGTACTAGTTTTGGACAAAACGCTTTACAACATTCACTTGAAGTTGCCCATTTGGCAGGAATTATGGCAAGTGAAATGGGAGAAAATGTTAATTTAGCAAAACGTGCTGGATTATTACATGATATCGGAAAAGCAATCGACCATGAAATCGAAGGAAGCCATGTTGAAATTGGTGCCGATATCGCTCGTAAATATAAAGAAAATGAAGTTGTAATTAATGCGATTGAATCACACCATGGAGATAAAGAAGCAACTAGTATGATTTCTTCTATGGTAGCAGTTGCAGATGCATTAAGTGCTTCTCGACCAGGAGCAAGAAATGATTCGTTAGAAAACTATGTAAAACGTTTACAAGAATTAGAAGCACTTGCCAAAGATGTCGATGGAGTAGAGAAAACATTTGCTGTACAAGCAGGTAGAGAATTGCGTGTTATTGTAAAACCAGAAGAAGTATCAGATTTAGAAAGTTATAAAATTGCTCGCGATATTAAAACAAAAATTGAAGAAAATTTACAATATCCAGGTACAATTAAAGTAACAGTCATTAGAGAAACAAGAGCAATTGAAGAAGCAAAATAGAAATGGTCTAGCCATTTCTTTTCTTAAGAGGAGATGAGTTTATGAAACAAACAGAAGTAGAGAGTTTTACATTAAGTAAAATAAAAAGAAAAGAACCAAATCCAAATATTATGAAAAAAAATAAAAAACAGAAGAAAGGATTTTTAGCTAAGAAATTTGGTATTCTAATTCAAGGAACCCTTGTTGGGGGATTAAAAATTAATCGTAGTCAATATCAAAGACTAGCTTCTGGAACTTATATTTTGGAAAGTAAAAAAGAAGAACGATTAACAGAATTATTAAAATCTAAAGATTATGGTTTCATTACTTTAAAAAAAGAAAGAAAAGAAAATCCTATGGTATCGACACTAGAGATTGAAAAAACAGATATGAAAGTAATGCCAAATGCAGTATCAGTAAAACACTATGATACAAAACAACAAGTAGATGGTAGTGCTTACCGTGTATTTGAAAAGGGAATGAGTACAACAATTAAACCAGGTGTTTATATTAGTGAAAAAGATTTAAAAAAAGCAGTTCGAACAAAAGTAGAATTTCATTTACCAAAGCTTGCTATTATAAAGAATAAAGTAAAAAAAGAACAATGTTCTAACTTGGATGAATTAAATATAAATACACAAGAAAAAAGAAAATTTCACCATATTAAAAAACTTTGTTTTGCATCTTCTTTTGCCGCTTTACTAGCAATGAGTGGTACATTTGCTCTTTCTAATAGTGAGGAACAACCAAGTCAAGTAAGAGTAGTAGAAGTGACAAAACAAAAAGAAGACCATTCAACAACAAAGTCAAAATCACATGAAGCAAGTGATGATATATCTGTAACAACATTAGAAGAACCAATTCAAATAGGAAGTGCGATTACATTAAAAGAAGGAAGTGCTTATTACAAAGAAGCAAGTATGGAAAGCGGAGAAACATTTGTTTACAATGATTATGTAAACGAAACAGATTATAATGAAATTACTGCTGTTGCGATTGTAGATGAAAATAATCAAATACGATTTGTTTCTTATGAAAAAGGATTTGAAATTCGCCAAGCAGTAGAATATGCAACTGAACATGGTATTATGAATTATCAAATTATGTTTCATCTAGGACCAATTGATCAAGAAGTAATGGATGGTGCAAATCCATATCGTTTAGGTTGGACGAATATTTTAAATATGGGTGATGCAACAAGTAAAGTGTATACAAAATAATTGTTGCAGAAAGTAAATTATATGTGTTATAATCAAATTGTAAAGTTCCACTGATAGAATTAAGAAGAAAATTTATATCATAAAAGTGGAATTTAACCAAACAAAAAACTGGATGTCTCTTTCATTGGGTATTTGTCAATAATTTAGACACTTTTTATAGGGGGTATTGTTAATTTTTTAATGATTTTTCAAAATTATTAGGGGAAACATACCCTAAAGAAGAGTGTACTCTTCTTGGATTATAAAAACCCTCTATATAGTCATAAATTTCCCTATATGCATCTTCAAACGTATAAAGTTTAGTCTGGTATAATCGTTCTCGTTTGAGTAGTGAATGAAAAGATTC
>CALVRW010000009.1 GCA_944358795.1 uncultured Bacilli bacterium
GCATCGTGGGAGAGCCATGAAAAGGCTCACCCGCGATGTAAAGGGCAAAAAATATGGAGTATTCCATATTTTTTATTTAAAAATTAACTACAGCATTGATGTGTCAAGAATAATTGGAGTAATAAAGAGAAAAATTAATGAAGAAAGAACTGGAAGTAACAAAAGATACAAACGAAAGAAGAGAAAGCATCGTGAGGCAAGCCTTATGGCTTACTCGCGATGTAATAGGTGAAACAATAAAGACTAACTTTATTGTTTTTTTTTTGAAGGATTTTTTTAATTTATAACGAATAATAAAGTAGGAGGGGATGAATGTGCTAGAAGAAATCATGACATGGATGAAAAAATATCAATACTATATAATTACAATCGTTGTTTTAATTGTAATGATGATTGGAACAATTTTTTTATACATTCAAAAGAAAGAGGCACAACCAGTCATTCAAAAAGAAGAAGAAGTTTTCATTGCAAAACAAAAAGAAAAAAAGAAAACGATGGTGACGTTTGATATAAAAGGACAAGTAAAAACTCCAGGTGTTTATCAATTAGAAAGTGGAAAAACAGTAAATGATGCGATTATAAAAAGTGGGGGATTATTACCGCAAGCTGACACGACTTATTTAAACTTGAGTCGAAAAGTAACAGATGAAATGGTGATTATTGTTTATAGTAAGCAGGAAATTATGGATATGAAAGCAGGAAAAGAAAATGTTGTTGTAGTAGAAGGAAAATGTCAATGTCCAAATATTACAAATGATGCCTGTATAAAAGAGGAAGAAGTTGTAACCAATCAAGAACCAAAGAAACAAGAGCCTAGTATTACTGGTCCAATTAACCTTAATACCGCAACACTTGAACAATTAGAAACACTGCCAGGAATCGGTCCTAGTAAAGCAGAAGATATTATTGCTTATCGAGAAGAACATCAAGGATTTAAAACAATTGAAGAATTAAAAAATGTCAAAGGAATTGGAGATGCAACCTTTGATAAACTTAAAGACAAAATTACAGTTTCTTAAAGTTATATGGTTGTTACCATGTATTGGCATCCTTATTTTTTTGCGTATTCAATTATTAGAAACAAGTGTGTACCAATCTGGAGATAGAACGATCACTGGTACGGTAATTGATATTATAGAATCACAAGAAAAAACAACATTTGTTATGAAAGCAAAAGAAAAAATCCAAGTATCGGATTATGAAAAACATCCGGTAAAATTGGGAGATCAAGTTCAAGTAACTGGTACTTTAAAAGAACCAGAAAATACACGAGTATTTCATACGTTTCAGTATGCAAACTATTTAAAAAGTAAACGGATTATGTGGTTATGTACAGCAAAAGAAGTAACTGTCGTAAAAGAAAATACTTCTTGGTTTTATGCATTCAAGCATCAGTTAAGAAGTTACTTAAAAAAACAAAACCATTATCCATATTTATTTGCTTTTATTTTAGGTGATACGAGTTATTTAGAAGAGGAGAAGGACAGGTTTCAAACATTAGGAATTAGTCATTTATTTGCTATTTCAGGAACACAAGTTAGTATTATTGCTATCATATTAACAAACATATTAAATAAACCATGTTCTAAAAAACTTTCTTTTTTCTTTGTGAGTCTCTTTTTAATTTTTTATATGATTTTAACAGGCTTATCACCATCTATTATGCGTGCTACTTTCATGTATATTCTACTACCAATTGTTCCAATATCAGCACCTACTTTATTAGTAATACTTGCAGTTCTTCTTTTGTGTTATAATCCTTTCTATCTTTATCATTTAGGATTTGTATTTAGCTTTGTCATTAGTTTTTATTTGTTATTATTCCAAGCAGAAATTAATAAAAGAAAGCAGTATCTAGGAAAATTATTTCAGATTAGTTTGATTGCCTTTTTCGCAAGTATTCCTATTTTACTTTATCATTTCCATGAACTTAATATCATGACATTATTTTATAATATCCTATTTGTTCCTTATGTTACTTTTTTATTATTTCCAGCTACGATTTTATGTTTTATTTTTCCAGTGTTAAATCCTGTCTTAACATTCATCATTCAGTTTTTTCATCTTTTGATGGATATTGCTACTCAATTTTCATGTGTGATCAGTTTCCCTCATGTTCCTCTTTTTTTCTATGGATTAGAATGTCTCTTTGTTTTTCTTTTTTTAAAGAGTTATTATCAAAAAAAATGTATTTCTATTTTACTTATTTGTCTCTTTTTTTGTTTTCATAGTTTCTATATGGAATTATTTGGGAAGAGTAGTATTACGATGATTGATGTTGGACAAGGAGATTCTATCTTAATTCAACTTTCTCATAATAAAGGAGCTATTTTAATTGATACTGGTGGTATCACTTCTTTTGGAAAAGAACAACAACCATTTTTAGTAGAAACAAGAATTCTTCCATATTTAAAAAGTTTAGGAATAAAAAAACTGGATTATCTTGTTCTTTCTCATGGCGATTATGATCATATGGGAGAAGCGAAGGAATTGATTAGGAAAATACCAGTGAAACAGATTGTGATGAATTCAGGAATGGATAACGAATTAGAAAAAACAATACAAATACAGGCGAAAAAGAAAAAGATTCCAATTATAAAAATGAGTCGAGGAATTCTTTCATTAGATCATATAAAATTTTATTTTTTAAACTCTAAAAACAGTCAAAATGAAAATCAAGATAGTCTGATTTGTTATACAAAAATAGAAGATCGGAATATCTTATTATTAGGAGATGCATCAAAAGAAGAAGAACAGCAATTATTTTATGAATATCAGCTTCCTAAAATGGATATACTAAAGATAGGACATCATGGTTCTAATACGAGTACAAGTAACATCTTATTAGAAAAACTAAATCCTACTTTTGCTTTGATTTCAGTAGGTACTAATAATTTATATCATCATCCATCACAAGAAGTGATTCAAGCATTATCTGAAAATCACATTAAAACATTTCAAACAAAAGATGTTGGTAGTATTAAGATTGAGTTATATTCAATGAGAGTAACCTCTTTTCTCCCTTGAGCACGCTACGTGTTAGCGTTTTATATAGATTAGGAACGGATTTGATATTCCGTTCCTTTTTGTGTTTGTGATAGATACTGAGAGATACCATATTTTTCGTCTAGGGTATCAAAAAATAATGGAGAGTGAATCGGGTAGTATGTAAGATAAGCAAATATCAGATAGGTAGCGATGATTAAAATTGGACTCAGATAATTTAGAATACGATAATTTGGTAATTGTAATAAATAGTATTGTAATAGTTCGATGATTCCAATCGTTAAAAATAAAATGGAAAGATTTAATAACATAGATTCTCCAAATTTTAGATAAAGTGGTAAATAGAAAAGTAAATAAAGAGGAATAGATAAAAAGGCTCCTAACCAAGTATTGAAAAATAAATTGTGATGTTTGATATTAAAATATTGATATAGCATTCCTTCTATTATTCCAGTTAATAATAGACTTCCAAATAATAATTTCATATGTTCCCAAATGGATTCATTTACTGGTGTCAAAATTGCGATCATTGTATTAGGAAAGATGTCATAAATAAAATGAATAGGAAAGCAAAGAAAAAATGTCGTAAAACAACTTAATATTTTTATTTTTTTTAAATTCATAACTTTCTCCTTTTGTATCATAATAAAAATGGTGATTTTATGAAAATTCGATTAGGATATGTTTCTGTTCCTCTATCAATAGGAAAACTAACTCCTTCTAGTACGATGACATATACTTATTATCAATCATTAGAAGAAAATATTGCTTTGAAACGATTAGATGAAATTATTCGTTCTAATTTTTCTGATTTAAAGAAAATATTATACTATAATAAACAAAACCAAATTCAATTTTATCGTCTCACTTCGAATTTAATTCCACTTGCAACTCATCCGAATATTGAATATGATTTTCATCACATGTATGAGAAGGAATTACAAGAAATTGGTACTTTAATTACCGAATATCATATGCGATTAGATACCCATCCAAATCAGTATTGTGTTCTAAATAGTACAAATCCTGATGTTGTTTGTTCTAGTATTAATATACTCAAAGATCAATATGATATGTATCAAACGATGGGGATTAATGGAAATTATTTTGCACATTGGGGGAGGAACTTACGGAAAAAAAGCGGGAATCAATCGTTTTATCAACAATTTTCAATTATTACCGAAAGCATTACGAGATTGTATTTTACTTGAAAATGATGATAAATTATATACAGCAAGTGAAGTATTAATGGTGTGTGAAAGATTAAAGATTCCTATGGTATTAGATTATCATCACCATCTTTGTAATCCTTGCGAAGAGGAAATAACAGAATTATTAGATCGAATATATGATACTTGGAAGAATGAGTCTTTACCAATTAAGATGCATTTTTCTTCTCCTAAAAGTAAACAGGAGTTTAGAAGTCATCATACTTATATCGATTTGGATTCTTTTCTTTCTTTTTTGAAACTTGTAAAAAAGAAAAATCAAGATGTTGATGTGATGTTAGAAGCGAAAGGGAAGGATGAAGCTTTGTTTCGATTAATACGTGGGTTAAAGTATCAGAATGTGGTAGTAAATGGAACAACTATTTTATTGTAAAACATGAAAAAAGATTCATGTTTTTTCTTGACAAAAAACGAAGATAGATGTACTATTGTGTTAGTTGAGTAATACAATGTTTTGGAAAGGAGGATGTATGAATTGGATATTTGATAATGATAAACCAATTTATAAACAGTTGGTAGAAAAATTGGAACTTGCGATTATCACAGGTAAGTATCAACCGGATGAAAAATTACCTTCTGTAAGAGAGTTTGCAATGGAAATGAAAGTAAATCCCAATACAGTTCAAAAAGCGCTTCAAGAGTTAGAACAATTAGGATTTATTTATACCGTAAGAACGAATGGAAAATTTGTTACACATGATAAAAAATTAATTGTTTCTTATCGTAATCAATTAGCCAAAGAAAAAGTAACAACCTTTTTAGAAGATATTAAGTTGTTAGGATTAACAAAAGAGGAAATTTTAAATTATGTCAAAGATGGGAGTGAATTAAAATGAATTTAGTAACGTATCATAACGTAACAAAACGATATGGTAGTAAAACAGCATTAGATCAAGTTAGTTTTCAAATAACGAAAGGAAAAATCATTGGATTACTTGGGCCAAATGGAAGTGGGAAATCAACTATTATTAAATTAATGAATGGTCTAATTGTACCAACGAGTGGAGAAGTACTTGTTCATGGAGAAAAACCAGGAATTGAAAGCAAGAAAGTAATTGCTTATTTACCAGAAAGAACTTATTTAAATTTTGATATGACCGTTAAGGAGTTAATTACTTATTTTCATGATTTTTATCAAGATTTTGATGAAGAATTAGCGTATCAATTATTAGGAAAATTAAAGATTGAAGCAAAGGATAAATTAAAAACAATGTCAAAAGGGACAAAGGAAAAGGTACAATTAATCTTAGTAATGAGTAGAAAAGCTGATTTATATGTTTTAGATGAACCAATCGGTGGTGTAGATCCAGCGGGAAGAGATTATATCCTAGATACAATTTTAAAGAATTTTAATAAAGAAGGAAGTATTTTAATTTCTACACATTTAATTGCTGATGTAGAACGTATTTTGGATGAAGTTATTTTTATTAATCAAGGGAAGATTGTATTACAAAAGAGTACAGATGAAATTAGAAATCAAGAAGGAAAATCAATTGATGAATTATTTAGGGAGGAATTTAAATGTTAAAGAAAGTAGTAAAGTATGATTTTAAAACGATGGGAAAACGATTAGTACCTCTTTATTTAGCAATGATTCTATTATCTTTGGTTGAAAAATTGGCAACAATACTAGTAGATCGTTTTTCTATATTTGGAACGTTTTTTGGAATGCTTACTTTTGTTTATGTAGTAGTTTTAATTGGAGGATTTATTTATACATTTTTTCTTGCAATTCAAAGTTTTTATAGCGCATTTATGAAAGATGAAGGATACTTAGTAAATACATTACCAGTTAAGAAAGAAACCCTTGTTTTATCAAAAATTATTGTTTCTTCTATCTATATTATTATTACAACAATCGTAACAATATTCAGTATTTTTCTTGCTATTATGAATATGGAACTTATTCATAATATTGGTAAATTTATTACCACTTTTATTGAACAAGGAATTGGAATAGATGCGACAATAATTCTTCTTTTAGTTGCTCTTATTATCTTTGCTTCTTATATTCAACAGCTGTTATTTTTCTATTTTTCTCTTGCACTAGGACAAACAAGAAGTAGTCGTAAAATTGCTTATTCTTTCCTATTCGGGTTTGTCATTTATACGATTACCCAAATTGCTTCAACATTTATTTTATTATTGATGGGTCTTTGTATTCCGGAATTTAGGGGTGTAATGATGCAGACAACTACTCAATTGTCAAATGGTGCGGTTGTATCCTTATTGATTTTCTCACTTGTAACAGTTGTTTTAACTTGTGTGGTTTATTTCTTTGGTACAACGGTAACATTAAAGAAGTATTTAAATTTAGATTAAAGTATGAAATAGCATACTTTTTTCTTTGTAAAAATAGAGGAATTTGTTATAATAAAGCCAGTTTTCATTATTTTTATACTTTTTTTAAAAAAATAAAAAGGATTTTTGAATTTTTTGTCGTATATAATTATTAGGGGGTGTTATCGATGGATATGATTCGCCAAGAAGATATTAATCATATTAGAAGTAATGTTGATATTATTGATATTATTTCGAGTTATATTCCATTAACACCAAAAGGAAGAAACTATTTTGGCGTTTGTCCTTTTCATGATGATCATAAACCAAGTATGAGTGTTTCCAAAGAAAAACAAATTTATACTTGTTTCTCCTGTGGAGCAACAGGAAATGTATTTAAATTTGTTATGGATTATGAAAATGTAAGTTTTCCGGAAAGTGTCAATATTGTTGCGCAGAAAGCGGGACTTAACTTTCATGTAAAAACATTAGCGGACAAGCCTCTTATTCATCAGGAGTTATTTGATATTTATGATTTATGTGCCAAAGTTTATCAAAATAACATTAATACAACTGCTGGTAGGGAAGCAAAAGAATATTTAAAATCTCGTGAAATTAGTGAAGAAGCAATCAAGGAGTTTGGTATTGGTCTTGCGACTACAAAACGAGATATTATCACCAAACTATTGAAAAGTAAAAACTTTCAAGAAAAAGATATGCTTTGTAGTGGAATTGTGATTCAAGATGATAAGGGACTCCGAGATATTTATTATAATCGTATTATGTTTCCGATTTGGGATACAAGTGGGAAAGTAGTTGGATTTTCTGGAAGAGTTTATCATGGGGAAACCAATTATAAATACATTAATACAAGAGAAACTGAAATCTTTAAAAAAGGAGATTTACTCTATAATTATCATCGCGCAAAAGAGTATGCACGAAAAAATAATACGGTCATTATTATGGAAGGACAATTGGATGTCATTCGTGCCTACAGTGTTGGGATTAAAAATGTCATTGGTACAATGGGAACTGCGATTACGAAAAAACATGCTTTGCTTATTAAGAGATTAGCAAGAGATGTAATCTTATGTTTTGATGGTGATCAGGCAGGAGCTAAGGCTACGATGTCTTGTATCAAAGAATTACAAGAAGTCAATATTATGCCAAAAATTGTTCGTCTTGAAAATAATATGGATCCAGATGAATATATCAAAAAATATGGAAAAGAAGGTTTTCAGGCAAAATTGGATAATCCGATGAATGTCATGGATTTTAAATTATCGTATTATAAAAAAGACAAAGATTTTAATAATACAGTTGACGTAGGAAATTATGTAAGAGATATGATGGTAGAATTAAGTGCGATTGATGATGAAATTTTAAGAGAACTAACTTTAAAGAAAATTAGTGAGGAGTCAAAGTTAGATTTAGAATTCTTAAGAAACCAATTGCAAGAAGAAACAAAGAAGACACAACAGGTTGAAAAAAAAGAAGAAGTAAATGTTATTGTAAAACCGGAAGTAAAACAAACGAAGTATGAAAAGGCACAACTTTATTTGGTTTATTACATGTTGAAGAGTAAAGAAGTTATTGCTATGTACGATAAGAAAATTACGTATATGCCAACAGAAAAATATCGTTTTCTTGCAAGAGAGATAAATCATTTCTATGAAACTTATCATTTCATCAATGAAGCAGATTTTATTACTTATATTTCTGATAATAAAAAGATGATGGAAGTAATAGGAGAAGTACTATCACTTCATTTAAAAGAAAATTATACGATGGAAGAAATTGAAGATTACATTCGTACCATTCGTGATTATAATATTAAAGTAGAAACAGAGCGACTAAAAAAGTTGATGAGAGAAGAAACTGATTCTATGAAGAAAGCAGAAATTGCATCAAGAATTGTCGCATTAAAAGTGAGAGGAGAATAATTATGGTAGCTGAAATTAAAACATTTGAAGAAAGAAAAAAAGAATTAGTAACAAAGGGGAAAGAAAAAGGATATATTACATATGAAGAATTAGCAAAAGAATTAAAGGGATTAGAAATTGATGCTGATTCATTAGATGAATTATATAATGTTTTTAGTGACAACCATATTGCTGTTGTAACGGAAGAAGAAGCACAAGGTGGAAATGCTCTTAAAAAAGAAGAAGAAAAAATTCTTTTAGATGATGAGGATTTAACGAAAGATTTAACAATTAACGATCCTGTTCGTATGTATTTAAAAGAAATTGGACAAATTAAATTATTAACAATGGAAGAGGAATTAGAATTAGCAGATCGTATTGTAGCTGGGGATGAAACAGCAAAAGCAAGACTTGCAGAAGCAAATTTACGTCTTGTTGTTAGTATTGCAAAACGTTATGTAGGTCGTGGAATGTTATTCTTAGATTTAATTCAAGAAGGAAATATTGGTCTTATGAAAGCTGTTGATAAATTCGATGTTGGAAAAGGATTTAAATTTAGTACTTATGCAACATGGTGGATTAGACAAGCGATTACAAGAGCAATTGCTGATCAAGCACGTACGATTCGTGTTCCTGTTCATATGGTAGAAACAATTAACAAATTGGTTCGTATTCAACGTCAATTAACCCTTGAATTAAATCGTGAACCAAGTGAAGAAGAACTTGCAAAAGCGATGGGAACAACGGTTGATAAAATTCGTGATATTAATAAAATCAGTCAGGAACCAGTTAGCTTAGAAACACCAATTGGAGAAGAAGATGATTCTCATTTAGGAGATTTTGTTCCAGATGTTCATAATATGAGTCCAGAAGATTATGCGACAAATGAATTATTAAAAGATGAAATTGCTGAAGTGTTATTAACTTTGACAGAACGTGAAGAAAAAGTAATTCGTTTACGTTTTGGTTTAGAAGATGGAAAGAGTAGAACATTAGAAGAAGTAGGGCAAATGTTTGGTGTTACAAGAGAAAGAATTCGTCAAATTGAAGCCAAA
This sequence comes from uncultured Bacilli bacterium, assembly GCA_944358795.1. GTDB lineage: Bacteria > Bacillota_I > Bacilli_A > RF39 > UBA660 > MGBC107952. Next base: position 9,493 of record CALVRW010000009.1, read on the forward strand.
GCATTACGTAAATTACGTCATCCATCTCGTTCACGCAAATTAAAAGATTATATGGGTGACTAATGAAATTAAGTAAACGATTACAAACAATTTGTGATTTGGTAGAGGAAAATAGCAGTATTATCGATGTAGGATGTGACCATGCACTAATTGATATTTACTTAGTGTTATATAAACATGTGACAGCGATTGCGGCAGATGTAAATCAGAATGCCCTAGCAATCGCAAAAGAAAATATTCGTAATTACCAGTTAGAACACCAAATTCAAACCGTTTTAACAGATGGTGTGAAGGGGTTAGATATTACTGATAAAACAATTATTATTTGTGGAATGGGAACACAAACTATCATTGATATTATAAAGAATATTACTACATATACAATGAAGGAAATGATTATTCAAAGTAATCATGATATTAGTAGATTACGAAAGTTTTTGGCAGAATCTGGATTTACAATTGTTGATGAAGTATTCTTAAAAGAACGAGGAAAATCTTATATTATTATGAAAGTAAAAGTAGGGCATACAGTATATCATGAATTAGATTATCTATTAGGTCCAATTATCAAAAAGAAGTATTCAGAATATGTAAGAGAATATTGGTTAAAACAAAAACAACTTTTAGAACAAATACCAGAACACAATTATGATAGAAGAATGCAGATAGCAAGTATTATTGAACAAATAGAAAAAGAGCTTTTATAGGCTCTTTTTTAGATAAAAAAAGTAGGTTGGTTAATAGAAGAAATTGATGTACTAGGAGTATTGGTTTGATTATGATGTTCCGTTTTCACTGGTTGTTTTGGAACAGTTACAGGTTCATCTACTTTTTTAAATTCGTTCATTACGCGGAACATCGTTTTTGCATTTTTCATAACGGGAGTTACTTGTTTTACAACGGGAATTGCTTGGTTAATTAATCCAAGAGTACGTTGTGTATTTGTTAAAATTGTTCCCCAATTTATTCCTCGCACACCACTGATTAAATTAGAAAATAAACCTGTTTTTGCTGGCATCATACTACTTGTCGTATAAGGCATTATCATGGTATAAGGATTATAGTAATTCATAGAAATACTCCTTTCTAAAATATTATATGAAAAACGTTATAAAATGTTTTACATATTTTGAAAATATGGTATAATTGTCTATATAAGAGTAAAAAGGTAGGCGGTGCGGAATGAAAAAGAAACCAGTCTTTTTATGGCCATGTATTTTGGTATACCGGTTGCTAATGCAAGTAATTTATTTTATTAGATATGTTGCATTAGGAGTTTTTGTTTCTCTATATATGATAATAAAAGTATGTTTCCCAATTCTATGGCGTTTCTTACGTTATGAATTATATGGATTCGTATTTGTTTGTTATACCGTGTATTTATTATTAAAATTTGTATTTGTTTTAATTCCAGTTCATTCAGCGATTGGTTTCACGGTAGTTATATTTATTATTCGTTCAGCATTTAAACAATGCATGAGTATTTTCTATAATGGATTCATCACAGTTTTTGAATCTATTTATAATGTGTTTGAAAAATCAAAGAAAAAGAAAGAAAAAACACCAGAAACAACCCCAAAAGAAGTAGAACCAGAAGTAATCAAAGAAGATGAAATAACAGAACCAAATATTATTGCAGGTGAAGTCAGTGAAAATGGAGAAACTCCTGTTACTGAAGAAATGAAAGAAGAACCTGTAGTTAAAAAGAAAAAGGGAATTGGAGCTATTGTCGCTGCAATTAATTCTTTACCAAAAGCATTTGTAAATGCCATTAAAAATAGTTATAATAATTCATCTGTTGTACGTTATATTAATAATAAGAAAGCACTTGCTAGTAAAGAATTATTAATTAATTTTGATGGAGAAGAAGCAGAAAAGAGTGAAAGTAAACTATTATTCGAGTATGTTGCTAAAGATGCCGAAGGAAAAATGGTAAAAGGTTATTTCGAAGCTTATTCTAAACTAGAAGTACACTCATTCTTACTTAGTGAAGGAATGACAGTATATAGTATTCGTAACAATAAGTGGATTACTTTCTTACATAAGGGTGAAGCAACAACTAAGAAAAGAATGAAGAATAAAGACTTAATCTTCTTCTTAACACAATTATCAACTTATTTGAAATCAGGAATTACCTTAGTTGAGTCTTTGAAAATTTTAGCAAGACAATATAATAAAAATAAACGTTATCAAAGAATTTTTAACACAGTTGTTTATGATTTAACAATGGGAGATAGTTTTAGTGATGCATTAGAAAAACAAGGTGCAGCTTTCCCTAAAATCTTAATCAACATGGTTAAAACAAGTGAAATGACTGGAGAATTACCAGAAGTGTTAGATGATATGGCTGAACACTTTTCTAAAATTGATAAAACTAGAAAAGAAATGGTCAACGCAATGTTATATCCAACACTTGTATTTGTATTTGCAATTGGAGTTATCATCTTTATCTTATTATTCGTAATTCCAAGATTCGTAGAGATTTATGAAAGTATGGATGACAGTCAAATTCCAGCCTTTACAATGTTTATTATGCATCTCAGTGAATTTTTACAAAGTAATTTCTTTATTCTTGCCGCTATTATTGTATTAATAATTGTCATTATTTATCAATTATATAAACGTGTAAAAGCAGTTAGAACTGGAATGCAATGGTTTGCAATGCATTTACCAGTATTTGGAAATGTTATCATTTATAATGAAGTAGCAACGTTTACGAAAACATTGTCATCATTATTAAAACATAATGTTCCATTGGATCAATGTATGGATATTTTAAATAAACTTACGAATAATGAAGTTTATAAAATGTTGATTTTAGACACTGTCAATAACTTAGGAAAAGGGGAACAAATTTCTTTGGCATTCAAAGGACATTGGGCATTCCCAGTACCTGCTTATGAAATGTTAGTGACAGGAGAAAGAACAGGAGAACTTCCTGAAATGATGGAAAAAGTAGCAGATTATTATCAAACATTACAAGAAACTTCTGTTACTAGAATTAAAACATTTATCGAACCAATCTTAATTGTGTTCTTAACAACGGTTGTAGGTGCTATCGTACTTGCTATCGTAATACCAATGTTCAATATGTACAATGCAGTTCAATAAAAGGAGTAGATGGGAATGGAACTATATTATACAACTGTGCTATTTATCTTTGGAACAATTTTTGGTTCTTTCTTCAATGTTGTTGGTTCAAGATTACCAAATGGAGAATCCATTGTAACTCCTCCTTCACATTGTACTAATTGTAATCATCGATTAACTTGGAAAGAATTGATACCAATTGTTTCCTTTTTAATACAAGGAGGAAAATGCGTAAAGTGTAAGCAAAAAATATCTTGGTTTCATCCAATATATGAATTAGCAACAGGTATTTTATTTGCTTTATCATATCAAGTATTTGGATTTTCAATAGAATTTGTTATTGCGCTTACTTTTGTATCAACTCTTATGATTTTAATTGTAAGTGATTATTACTACATGATTATTCCTGATCAAATATTATTGATTGGAATTGTCTTACTTATGATAGAAATTTTTATTGCAAGTGGTTGGAAAGGATTACTATTTGATGTAATTGATGGACTGATTGCATTTGGAATTATGTATCTCATTAAATTACTTGGAGATTTCTTATTTAAAAAAGAATCAATGGGTGGGGGAGATATCAAGTTATTATTCTTATTTGGTTTAACACTAGGTGCTCCAGTTGCTATTTTAAGTATCTTTCTCGCATCTTTTATTGCTTTACCAATATCTATATTGATTCTTTATCGTAATAAAACAAATATTATTCCTTTTGGCCCATTTTTAAGTATTTCAGCTATGATCTTATTTTTCTTAAAAATTGATTTTAGTACAATTACGAATTTATTATTACAAATATAAAAGAAACCTGTTGGAACATTGATTCTAACAGGTTTTATAGTATAAAAAAAGTAGAGCAACTGCTCTACTAGAATAATAACTCTGGTAATTCATCATTTGTAAAAGATGATTGTGTTACTGGTTGTTGTTGAACATTTGTTGTTGGTGTTACCTGACTTTGAGGTTGGTCTTGTCCATTTGGCATTGTTGTATTTGTTTGATCATCACGTTCTTGACTTAAATTTGTAAATTCAATCGCATGTTTTAAATCGTATTCAGTTTCATGTTCATCATTTAGATCATCACTATCTAATTCAATTAATTTTAATACTTCATCAAAAGTAGTTAATCCTTGTGCAACTTTTTCTAATCCATCTTGAAGGAGTGTAGTAACACCTGATTGATATACTAAGTGACGAAGTTTTTCTTTACGAATATTACTACTAATCGCATCTTTAATATCTTGATTAATTAATAATACTTCGTGAATAGCAATACGACCTTTATATCCATTTCCACATTCTTCACAACCATCTGCTACATAAACTTCTTCTACATCTTTTCCTAAAATCTTTTTAAATAATGATTTTTCATAGTCATTTGTAGGTCTTTTATGACGACATTTTGTACATACTCGACGTGCTAACTTTTGAGAAACAATTCCAGTTAAAGCACTTGCTAATAAATATCGTTCTACTTCCATATCTAATAAACGTTCAATTGTGTTAAGTGAGTTATTGGTGTGGATTGTAGATAATACAAGGTGCCCTGTAATAGAAGCACGAACTGCAATTTTTGCTGTTTCGGTATCACGAATTTCCCCAATCATAATGATATTTGGGTCTTGACGTAAAATAGAACGTAAAGCACTTGCGAAAGTTAAACCAATTTCACTATTTGTTTGAACCTGGTTAACACCTTCAATATCCATTTCGATAGGGTCTTCTACAGTAATAATATTGGTATCTTCACGATTTAAACGTTGTAATATACTATATACAGTTGTAGATTTTCCGGAACCAGTAGCTCCAGTAACAAGTATGATACCATTTGGAGCGGCAATCATTTTTAATACTTTTTTTAAATTTTCTTCACTTAATCCTAATGACTCTAATCCGGCAAAACTCATTGTATAATCTAAGATACGGATAACAATTTTTTCACCTTCATTTGTTGGTAAAGAAGAAACACGAAGGTCTAATTCAATTCCTTGAAGATTTGATTTAATAGCACCATCTTGTGGTAATCTTGATTCCGTGATATTCATTCCAGAAATAATTTTAATACGAGTAACTAAATTCTTTTTTATTGTATTTGGAATTTCTGCATAATCAAGTAGAATACCATCAATACGTATTCTTACTTTCATATATTTTTCCTGTGGATCAAAGTGAATATCCGACGCACCACGTTTTGATGCATCAACTAGTATGTCGTTTACCACTTCTACAACTGGCATTTTTTCAAAATCATATACTTTTAACATAATCAAATTCCCTTCTTTTCTTTTATTCTTTTGCAATTTTGGACTAGTAATTATCCTTTATATATTATATAATAGATTTAGGATAATTACAATACAAAGGAGTTATATTTTATGAGAAAAAACAATAAGGGGTTTATGTTAATTGAAACATTATTAGTATCAGTTTTTGTTGTTAGTACCTTAATCTTTATTTATATTCAATTTGAAAAGGTTAGAAATAGTTATCAGACTTCTTTTTCGTATAATACTACCAATGGAGTTTACGGTGCGAATACGGTACTAAAATATTTAAGAGAAAATGGAATTGAAAATCTAGAAAAAGAAATTGATAAAGGAAGTGCCTATATTGATTTAACAAATTGTCCTGGTGGATATTTATCGAATACTTCATTTTGTCATCGCTTATTAACAGATTTAAAAGTACAAAAAATATTTTATGTATCTAGCGATGTTACAAATTTTAAAAGTAAAATGAATCAAGCAGCAATTAGTAATAAATTTAAAAGTTTTGTACATTCAATTAAACCTACTAATG
>CALVRW010000010.1 GCA_944358795.1 uncultured Bacilli bacterium
AACCTGTACTGGTTCTTTTTGTCGTGACATAAAATCTGTTGTTTTGAGAAGAAAAAAAACAGACAAATTCATTTTTTAATAAATTTAATCTATTTTTTTATTAATTATTTTTACTCTTTTTTACTGCATTTTTCCTATAAAATTATATAATTGTGACCAACCATTGACACTTGGTATTTGTGTTTGCGTAAAAAAACGAGTTTGAAATAAACAAACGGGAATATCATTTTCTAATACTTTTTCACAATTCCAAATAGAATCATCTACGTAAAGATCAACTTGTTCATTTCTACATTCTTCCACTTTATTTCTCGATTTAGAAAGCATTAATTTATCATATGGAATCTGATGTATTTCTAGCCAATCTTCTGTAATTTGTCTTGGATTCTGATACATCTTATCTGTCCGATATGTAATGAGTACTAATTTATGACCATCCTCTTTTAATTGTTTCATATAATCGATTGCTCCATCAATCACATCAGAATTTTTCACAATTTCTTCTCGATACTGTTTAAAAAAATCACGAAATTCCTCTTTTGACCAATCAAACATTCCTTCTGTAATATAACTAGCATTAGAGTTAATAATTCCCTTATTTCGCTTCTTTTTATCTTCCAATAATACATACTCTAATACTTTCGCATCAAAGTCGGCAATTACCCCATCAATATCTAATCCAATTATCATACCATCACCTAATCTAAACTATACACATTAAAAAATGAAAAATCAAGATATCCTTATGATTCAGAAAAGAACTTGTCATATTGATTGACAAGCTCTTTCAAACGAACTAAAGTAAAAGTTATAAAATGATAATTTGATATCAATCATTCCTTTACTCCAACACATTTCATAATCATTCTTTCTATCTCTTCTATATCTTCTTTACAATAATCTTTCAACTAAATCTCTATGATGGCAGATATTCCACGAATATAAAACGCTGTTAAATATTTTCTTTCTTCTCTTGGAATATCATATCTTTCTAAAATAGGATGAATGATATATTTTTCTAAATTCTGATATCGATGTAATGAATTCATTCTTGTTGGATTATGAAATGATACTCTAAATATATTTTTATTCTCTTTTATAAAAGATAAATATGGTGTCAAATAATGTTTTTTGATTAAGTTTAATTCATCAAGTGGAGAAGATTGAATCTTATCAATAAATTCCCTAGCATTTTCATTAAAATAATCTACAAATTTCTGATTAATATAATTCATCGTCTCATCTAATAAGTCATTAATTGATTCATAATGTAAGTAAAAGGTGGAACGATTAACACCTGCCTTAGCACATATCTCTTTAATCGTAATATAATCAATCTCTTTTTTTTCTAACAAAGAAATAAGAGCTTCATCCATTAAAATAGCAGTACTAAAATATTTACTTTTTTGTTTATTCATATCGTACTGCTCCTTTCTTCATTATTCATTTTCTTGTGATACTTCATTTGCTAATTTAATAATATCATAAGAATATTTTCTCTTTGATGTTTCAAGTATTTTTTTATAAATAGGATAATTAAGTCCAACTCCAATGATTCCAATTATTCCTATTATAATTCCTAGAATTACAAATTGTTCATTCCCAATTACTTGCATTGATAAGCACATTCCAAGTCCAAGTATAAGGGACATCACAATCCCAAAGGAATACGCAAAAATATTAGCTGGTAATTTTGCCTTTCTATCTAATTTTTTTAATGCGATTACTTTAGATTCATTTTTTACTGAATATTCATTTGCAATCTGTTCTGCATAAATTTTGTTTGTGTTCATATCTTTTTCAAAATTACAAATTAATTTTATCAATTATATAATTTGAAATGAACAACACAAAATCAGAAATATGTCGATTTTTATTTTTCTCACATTGTTAAAGTATGCTTGTAATTTAATTTACTTTTTTAATTGGATGCCTAATGACAGTTTTTAATTTACTTACATCACATTTTCTTGGATCACTTAAATATATTTCATGATGAAATCTTGTATCGGTTATATCTAATTCATATCCATTTTCTCGCATATATTGGTGCATTAACTCAACTGTTACAGGTTCATCATCATAACTACCCTTATGCATACATTGAACACAAATACCTTCATCATATGTTAAAAACTCAACTCTTGAAAAATCTTGTTTCTTTTTCTTAGTGGCTTCTTCAATCGCCCAGTCAAACTCTTTTTTTGTTACAAAGTCAGGTAATCGAATAATGGAAATAAATCTCAAATCATCTTTTCTATTATAATCCATTCCTTTTATATTTTCTTGCCACCAAAATCCTTCTAATGGTGGAACGACATATTCAAAAAAACCATCTATTTTATGCGTTCCTTTATAACTTATTTTAATTGTATAAGCAATACCATATAATAATTTGATTGTAGTTTGATAATCTCCATTTTTATCATTAGGATTCCCTTTCCCTCTAACTGCAATAAAATTCATTTTAGGAATTTCTACAATACTAGGTTTATTTTTAGGCATATAAAATTCTTTATATTCTTTTTTAAAATCAAAAGCCATCTTTCACATCTCCTACTTTTTTATAACAAATTACAACATAATAATGCAAGATTATTTTTTTAATGATAAATCATAACTATTATCGATTAATTGAAATGTCTCTGTTATATTTACACTTCCATCTAGTCGTATCGTTATCCAATGATTTTTATTCATATGATAACCTTGAAATACTTTTTTATTATCGATTATTTTATTAATATTCTCTTTTTGATATCTTAAATCAATCACATCAACAATTTTATCCGATTCAATCCCTAATTTACTTTCTGGTATCACTAGTAATGCTCCATACCATTTTTTATTCTTTTTATTTCTCCATATAGCATTATTCGGAAATTTTTTCCATAAATATTCTAAATCATCCTGATATTTTTCTTTCACATACTGAATAATTTCTTTTGCTTGTTTACTTTTAAAGATATTTGGAGTAGTACATTTTTCCAAAATATCGTTTAATATAGTTTCATATTCTTCTTTTACACTCGCAACAAAATCCCCCAATGAATTACTAACATCAACTAAAATGAATTCTTCTTCAGTTGATAAATCAATTACTTTTGACATTTGTTTTTCTTTCGAAATTTCTACAATAACTTTAAAACAATGATCCTGTATTTGTTTTTCAAATACATAATGATTCTTGATTTCAGTAAAACCATAATCAATCAGTTTCTCATATTCAATCGTTTTATTTTTCAACTCTTTACTAAGATTACGCATTTTCTATCTCTCTTTCAAAATAAATATAATCATTATTTATACCAATCTTTCTTAACAATAGTAGATGATTTAGCATATAAATAAAGCTCTATTTCTCCTAATTTATGTTTATCAGATGAAGTTAAATATTGATAAAAAATAAAATTATAACTATTCGCATCATCCTCATCAGTAACTAGATTGGCAACTACTAAAATTTTGTTATACCTTTCTCCATATTTATTTTTTAAATTTTTCTCTAATTTAACTTCTTTATATACAACATCTCCATTTAAAGCATTCGAAATTTCTTTTTCTATTTCTTTATAATCTTTTTTTGTTAATTTATTTTCCGTATCATGATGATCTTTTACATTGATATCATGATTTGGTTGAACTATTTTAGGCATACTTAAATCAAACTTGTTTGCTTCAATATTACCCAATATAATTCCAATTATAATACATGGTATTAAAAAAATTAAGATCCCGATAACTGTTGTAAAGATTAATCTACCCTTACTAATATTGGCTTCTTTTGCAATTGCTTCTATATTTTCTTTTCTTGCTTTTCTTGTATTTTTTAAAACGAAAATAAGGGGAATGCATACTACGATTCCATACATGATTACGATACATGCGAATATCCAAGAATCATCAATCAATCCAACTAATAATAATGAAATGATCGTTACAATATACATTAATATATTTAAAATCATATTCATTTTATTGTTCTTATTTTTTACAATTTCATCTTTAAGATCTAATTGTGGGCCTACTAATAATAAATTCGAAATACTTCCTGTAGCACTTGATGTGATAGCCAATGTTAATATGATTTTATAACCTCTAGCCAATTTTATCTCTTTTTTATTTTTAAAATCTACAACTGTTTTGATAATATAACCAATAAAAAGGATAACAGGCCATATGATAAATCCTAATCCGATTAAATTACCTTCGAACTTGATATGGAACCATTTTTCCATTACAAATGCAAATAATAGGTATGTCCCTATCCACCCACCTAAAATTCCTAACGTTTTTTTTACCATTAACATTTAGCCTCCCCTCGAAACTAAAATTTAATCGTTTCCTTTTCATTGCTTAAGTACTTGTTATCTCTATTATATCATCGATTGGTATTTTTGTAGAGTTGGTTAAAATAATTTGCTTATATACTTCATCTATTCTTTTAACATTAGCGGTTATCGTTTGATACATCCCTCCCCTTTTTTTCTTATCAGGAACGAAATAAGTAATTGATACTTTAGGTTTTGTATGAATCGTTTGATTTATCATTTCAATTTTATTATTTAATACTGATTTACGTCCTTCATCTAATATTATTTTTTGATCCATTATCCTAGCTGTTTCTCTAATCTTTTCATCATATCCAGTTAAAGCTGAAAAAGGAGCAAATTGTGCTGATCGTTTATATAAAGACATCTGTGGTCTTTTTTTCGATACATAATGTGGTAAATTGATAATATCTTCATAATTATTCATGATGACCTCCTATTTGTCTATTTCTCTCTATCGTCGTTCCAGCCTCTTCTAAATTCATCCCTTTTAATATCGCATTCTTTCCATACTTTTGCTTTATTTCTAATAATATATTTTGAAGATTTCGTTCTTCTTTTTCTAATTTAACATCATGATCTATCTTTTTATTTTGCTCTTCGATACTAGAAAATAAATCAAATTGAATATACTTCGGTTTACAATCTACTTCTGTTTCATTTTCTAAATTAGTCGCACACATATTAATTCTTCTAATTAATAAGTTGGAATTAATAATTCTATCATATAGTTTCATCATCTCATTCATAATAATAGTAGAAGATGACGTTTTATGATCTAAATGAATGGTACCATGGGCATGATATGGTATTTTTCTTCCATACATATCTGTTGTAACTTTTCCATTATAAACAATCTTTCGATTGGTCATATTTTCAATATCATATCCAATTGTTAAAACTAATTGGTCTGTTACCATTTTTTTTGATACTAAATCTAGCGCTAGTAAATCTGCCATCTCACAAACAATCAACTTTGCATCTTTATAATGATATGGACAATGAAGAACCTGTCCTGAACTAATACTTTTACTAGATGGTTGATAAGATTTAATCGATTCTATCGTACAAGGTTCCCATCCCCAAGCATGATCAATTAAAAGTTCGGCATTCACCCCAAATAGCAGATATAACAAATCTTCATTTTGAATAGAACATCTCGCAATATCACCCATTGTATCAATATTGTGACTTGCTAATTTATTGGCTACTCCCTTTCCAACTCTCCAAACATCAGTAATCGGTTTATGATGCCACATTTCTCTTCGATAAGTCATTTCATCAAGTTCGGCAATTCGAACACCAAATTCATTCGGTTCAGTATGTTTTGCTACCACATCCATCGCAACTTTTGCCAAAAACAAATTGGTTCCAATTCCACCAGTTGCCGTTATTCCCGTACTATCATAAACATCTTTTATCATTTTCGCAATGAATTCTTTTGCTGATAATTGATAATAGTTTAAATAATTGGTAATATCTGCAAATATTTCATCAATCGAATAAACAAAGATATCTTCTGGTGAAATATATTTTAAATATATTTGATATATTTTTGCTGAATAGTCGATATAATGTGCCATTCTAGGAGGTGCGATAATCAAATCTAATTCTTTCGTTTTATCTTTTTTTAAGATATCATCATGAACCGACTTTCCACGAAAAGAACGATTATGGTTTTCTTTTCTCCTTTCTTTATTGATTTGCTTTACTTTTTGTAATACTTCAAATAATCTTGCTCTTCCACCAATTCCATATTGTTTTAACGATGGACTTACAGCTAAACATACCGTCTTTTCTGTTCTTGACTGATCCGCAACAACTAAATTAGTTTTCAACGGATCCAAACCACGTTCAACACATTCTACAGAAGCATAAAAACTTTTTAAATCAATACAGATATATACTCGCTCCATTTCTATCACCATTACCATTTTATCACGAACATTTGTTTCTGTTAATACATTTTTTTATTTGGAAAAAATTACAAAAAAATCAACTTATTAATTGATCCATTAAACATGATTGATGTATAAACCTTTTCCAGTTTAGAAACCAAAATATAATAAAATAAATGACAATTGAAATTGTACGTATATTTTTCTATGAATCGAAATACTATATACTGTAGTACATAAAAACCATGGTTTGACTTTAAATATAATTTGTGCTACAATCTAATTACTCAATGACCAAGTGTTATATGAGTCCTGGAGACGCAACTATCTATTAGTTGCGTTATCCGTTTATAGTGTGCTAAAAAGTCTCTTAAAACTAAGAGACTTTTTTATATTTGTTATATTCTTCTAACACGTTTTCCAAATAACCCGGTTCATCAATCAAATAAGAACTGATAATGTACATATCGTTTTTATTCTTTTCTAGGATGATAATATAACTATATAAATCATCACTATATAGTAATTTCGTTCTCTTTGTATTTTTATAAGGTGCAGTCCATACTTTTATCTTACTACACTCTGAATCATCACAAACAGGACACTTTAAATAATTGTTTATCATAGGTACAATATAATTGATAAAATAAGCACGATATTCTTTTACCCTAATTTTCATGCCTAATCTTTTTTGTGTTTTAGTTGTTAAATGAAAAAAACCTTGCATTCTATTATCCTCAAAAGGTGTAGTAAATACTTTAATCTTCATTCCATTAATTTTTAAATTACCATCATATATATTTTTTATAAAATAATCATATAATTCATCATCGGTAGTCGTTTCAGGAAGTGGTCCATTTAAACCACATTTATTTTTAATCGATATCATCTCTTGATTTCCAAATAAAAATATTAAATTTGGTATTATTATAATATGATGATGTATCAAGATTATTTTGATATAACTTTTTTATTTCCCTTACAATATTTAGTTTTACATAATTTCCAGATAACTTTCTATAATAATATGATAATGCTCCAATTAGAATATCGTTAATTTGCAATATAGGTGCTTCATAAGATCTAATTGGTTGAACTTTTCTAATCGTTTTTTTATTTGTATCAGACATTTTAATTCTTAAATAACCGAGCATTACTTGATGATAATAATATGAATTTGTATCTTTTATATCAGGATATATATTATATGAATTACCAGGTGTGATAATATATCGTAACATTTCATAATATGCTTTATGATAAAAATCATTTTCAGTTTGCTTATATTTTTCGTGATTTAATTTTGTCTTATCTATTACAATAACTCTAAATTTCAAATCATCATTATTAAAAAAATAATTAATAATATCTAAATATAATTTTTCTGTTTTCTTATCAATTTTATTCCATTTCAATTCTATTTTATTGGATAAATTATAATTTTCTTTTAAATGCTCTATATATTCATTAACTTTTTTAACTTTAAACTTTGGACAATAAACCGCCCCAATTAACATATATTTACTATCGTTACTTATTAAATGACAACTTTCATCACAATAAACATTGTACTCCATATGAATCCTCCTTTTAATAAAATATTATATCACTAATATGCTATAATTCATATTTTTTTCTTTCAATATTATCTTTTACAATACAGTATCAAGAATAAAAAATTATAATGTTCTTAAACTACAAAAAAACTAGGACAAACCTAGTTAATAATCAAAAATGGTAGCGACGGAGGGGATCGAACCCCCGACCTTCTGGGTATGAACCAGACGCTCTAGCCAGCTGAGCTACATCGCCATTTCAACAAGCAATATCATTATATCAAAAGAAATAACGGTTGACAATATTTTTTTTGAAATTTTTGTAAAAAGAACGAAACAATGTAATAAAATTTATTGACTATTTCTTAAATTCCATCTACAATATACGGTAATTGGAGGTACTTATGAAAAAACAACATGATGAAAAAATATTAAATGTTCCAAATATGATTACAGCTACACGTTTATTACTTATGATTCCTTGTATTGGATTTGGGATCACTGGTAATATTCCTCTAGCCGGTATCTATTTTATCTTAGCTGCTTCTACTGATGGAATTGATGGTTTTGTTGCAAGACACTTTAATCAAGTCACAAAATTTGGGGCAAAATTCGACGCCGTTGTTGATAAAGTGATTATGTTTGGAGTAATTCCAATGGTAATTGTAGAATCCCCACTCATTATGATTAATTTACTCTATGAACTTGCAATCGCTTGTTTAAATGGATATTCTCATCAAATAAAGAAAAATCAACCTCATACAAGCCAGTTAGGAAGAAAAAAACAAATCTTACTATGTATCTTACTTGCAAGTGGATATTTAAAAAGTATCTCACCAATCATTACAATAATCTCTAATCTTTTCATTCCGATTACAGCAATTGTTCAACATCAAACATTCCGTGATTATTTAAATACTTATAAAGAAGATGAAGAAAAGAAAAAAGAACTAGAAGTTACTAATTCTAATCCGCAAAAAATAGTAGAACAAGAAACACATCAATTAAATCACGTAAAAGAAATCAATCCACTAAAAATGGAACAATATCCTGAAAAACAAAAGGTAAAAACAATTGGAGCAAAAAAAATAAATCACAGACCGTGATTTATTTTTCATTTACTTTTTTTACCCATAACCCATGTAGATTACAGTATGCATAAACATTGATTAATTCATCATCTTCTGTTAGTACAAATGTAGCTTTTGGTTCAAAATTACAAGTTAAATATTGAATTTGAGTTCCTTTTTTAGTTTCTAATACAATCCATTCAATATAATGTTCTTCTGTCATTGGATGTAATGTCTCACCAACTGTTACCATTACCATTTGATTGTTATGTTCTACAACAGGAACATGTTTTTCTACTGCTGCATCTGTACTATTAATTGTTAGTTCTGTCATGGCTTCTCCACAACACATAACAGGAACTTTACTATCATGAAGTTTGATAATAATATTTCCACAATGATTACAACGATAAAATTTAAGCATAATTTCCTTCCTCTCATAATAAAGTCAAGTATTTTCTATACAAAACTTTATAATTTTTTATTTTTTTATTTATTTCAGTTATTTTTTTAACTAATTTTGATTCCTTCTTTTTATATTTAGGCATAACGAAAATTGTTAACACATATGATTTTTTTAATTTGTTAACTTAATTATTATTATAATTAAGTGGACTACTGACCAACAATATTTCCATATATGCTTATCCTCTCATTTCATTCTGTATTGATAATTAAACATTATCTACCTAAACTCTTTAATACGGCATTATATGAAATTGGCCTTGGTTATTCTTTCT
>CALVRW010000011.1 GCA_944358795.1 uncultured Bacilli bacterium
TTGGTAAGGTTCCATTACAGCGCAAATTAACTAGATATATGTTAGATTTCAGTCATATAGAAAAACTGATATTTGAAGTAATTCCAAGTATCAGTTAATTTTATTATTTTTTAAGCGATTGCCTTACTAGTATGGAAGATAGGGTTGAATTTTCTACCATAGTTTGCGACTATATTATTTTGCTTGGTAAAAAGATGTGAAACGGGTAAGGTGGACTGTTTTTATAGAGAATTTTAATAAAAGATATGAAAAGAAATAAATATAGAACTAGTATTTTATGCTTTTTTAGTGTAAAATGAATGGTAGATAGAATGGAGTGGAACAATGGGATTATTTGACAAATTTAAAAACATTCTAAGTAAAAAAGAAGAAAAACAAGATGTAGAAGTTTATGATAAAGGATTAGAGAAAACAAGAAAGGAATTTACTTCTAAATTAAATTTATTAACAATGAAATATAATCGTATTAACGAAGAATATTTTGAAGAATTAGAAGAAATCCTAATTATGGCAGATATTGGTGTGAACACGGTCATGGATTTTATTGATCGATTAAAAAAACGTGTCAAAAAAGAAAATATTACTTCTAGTGAGTTATTAAAAGAAATTATTGTCGATGAGATGTTTATTATCTATGTAAATGGGGATATTATTGAAAATAAGATTCACTATAATCAAGATGGACCTACCGTATTATTATTTGTAGGGGTAAATGGAGTTGGAAAAACAACGACAATTGGAAAACTTGCGCATAAATTACAAACAGAAGGAAAAAAGGTTCTTTTAGTAGCTGGTGATACGTTTCGAGCTGGAGCTGTAGAACAAATAAAAGAATGGGGTACGATAACTGATTCTGAAGTTGTAATGAAAGAGGATGCAGATCCATCTAGTGTTATTTATGATGGACTAGAAAAAGCAATTCAGGAACAATATGATGTTGTGTTAATTGATACAGCTGGAAGACTTCAAAATAAAGATAATTTAATGAAAGAATTGGATAAAATGAATAAGGTAATTGGAAAATTAATTCCAGGAGCACCTCATGAAACATTACTTGTCATTGATGCGACAACAGGTCAAAATGGAATTAGTCAAGCAAAAAGTTTTAAAGAAATTACAAATATTACAGGAATTGTCCTTTCTAAATTAGATGGTACTGCTAAAGGAGGAATTGTTCTTGCGATTAAAGAAGCAGTAGGAATCCCAGTAAAATACATCGGACTTGGTGAAGGAAAAGATGATTTAAAAGTATTTGATATTGAAAAATATATTTATGGATTATTTAAAGATATTTAGAGGGATTATAATGGATAATAGATTATATATGATAGATTTGTATGATTATTACAAAGAATTGTTTACCGAAAAACAACAGATTTATTTTGAAGAATATTACTTTGATAATCTTAGTTTACAAGAAGTTGCAGAAAATCATGAAGTAAGTAGAAATGCTGTTTTTAAACAAGTAAAAGAAGTAGAAGAAAAGTTATTGTTATATGAAGAAAAGTTAAAATTACTTGAAAAAGGAAAAGAAATCAAGAAGTTATTAGAAAATTTAACAGAAGATAGTAAAAAAAGAATAGAAGAATTAGTATAAAAGGAAGGCGATATTATGTTTGGAGAAATTCTCTATATTAGTGATACTGTTGCACATATTAAGATTCCTGATGGAACTCCAGTAGCAACAAATTTAATGAATATGCATGTTATTTTTGAAGATGAAAAAAAGAAAATTTTAGGGGAAGTAGAAGATATTAGTAAAGATATTATTAAAGTTCATTTCTTAGGAGAAATCGTTAATGGAAGATTTGTTGGAGGAGTTATTCGTAAACCAACGTTATCTGCTAATATCCGTATTATTTCGAAAGAAGAGGTAGCGTTAATTGTCGGAGAAGATACCCCAAGTAGTTTATTATTAGGATATTCTCCACTTTATGATAATTATCCAGTTCGTGTTGATATCAATGATTTATTCAGTAATCATATGGCGATTTTTGGAAATACCGGAAGTGGTAAATCTTGTGGAGTAGCAAGACTGTTACAAAATGTTTTTACGAATCCACATTTACCACCATTCCGTTCTAATTTCTTTATTTTCGATGCTTATGGAGAATATCATAATGCATTTATGAATATTAACCAAGTAAATCCTAATTTTAATTTCAAATTTTATACAACCAATGTAAAAGAAATGAATGGGGGAGAAATATTACGTATTCCACCTTGGTTATTAGATGTTGATGATTATGCATTATTACTTGGAGCAACAGAACATTCTCAATTACCAATTATTGAAAGAATGCTTAAATTAACGGCTATTTTTGCGGAAGATAGTGAAGATGCTTTAAAATACAAAAATCACTTGATTGCTAAAGCGATTATGATGATCCTATATACGAATCAAACATCTATGAGTAAGAGAAACGATATTTTCTCTATTCTTGCAACTTGTTCTACACCACAATTTAATTTAGAAGCACCAGTACATGGAATTGGTTATACGAGAAAATTTCGTGAATGTTTTATTGTAGATAAGCAAGGAGATTTCGTAGAAAGTATCTTAGTAACAGATTATATTAGTGGATTTATTGATGAAGAATTAGATAAATATGAAGCAAGAACAGTCAATAAATTTACTTTGGTAGACTTGGAAAAAGCATTAAACTTTACTTTAATTAGTGAAGGATTACTTCGTAATGAAAAATCATATGGAGATGCGATTACATTAAAAGTACGTTTACATGCCCTTGTAATTGGAGAAAATGCAAAATTCTTTGATTACCCATCTTATATTACAGAAGAAAATTATATCGCAACTTTGGTTGGTAAGAATGGTAAAAAAGCACAAATTATTAACTTTAACTTAGAAGATGTTGATGATTCTTTTGCTAAAGTTGTAACAAAAATCTATGCAAAGATGTTATTCCATTTTACAAAAAATTTAAAACAACGTGCTGCCATTCCATTTCATATTTTCTTGGAAGAAGCACACCGTTATGTACAAAATGATACTGATAAATATTTAATTGGATATAATATTTTTGAACGTGTAGCAAAAGAAGGTCGTAAGTATGGATTAATCTTTAACTTAATTTCACAACGACCAGTTGAAATATCAGAAACCGTTATTTCACAATGTACGAATTTTATGATATTTAAAATGAATCACCCAAGAGACTTAGAATATATTAAAAAGATGCTTCCAAACGTTAGTGAAGAAGTAGTAGAAAAACAAAAAAGCTTACAACCAGGTACTTGTGTTGCCTTTGGTAAAGCATTTAAAGTTCCAATGATTATTCATATGGAAATGCCAAATCCAGAACCATCTAGTAGTAGTTGTAATATCGTTGGTACTTGGGGAACTGCAAGATAAAGAAATGTCATCATTTCTTTTTGTTTCGGGAAGTCAATTTAAAATTCTTGTTTTCTTGACTTTTTTTCTCTTTTTTGTTAGTATATTAAAACGTTGAGAGAGTAGTGTGATAATATGGTATTAAAAAATAAAACTGTTTTATCAAAGGGTGAAGAACAATATAAAGTAAAAAATTTATATATTGGTAGATTAAATTTTATGGATATTGATCCTGTTACTGGAAGAAAAATACATCTAGAAGATTCTTCCTATTCTGCTTTTTATAAAAAGGAACAAGATTATCATTATCAAGTAATATCTCGCTCTAAGAAAGATAATCATAATAGACCAATTTCTACTTCAATTGTAAGAGAAAAAGTATTACCTTTAAAAGAAGATATCTTTGTTGATTCTTTAGAACCAATGAGATATTATACAGATGAATATGAAATTACAATGAAGGATATTCATAATATTTTATTAAGTAAAAATAAAGGTCAAAAAGTAAAAACAATTTATCGAAGATAGTATGCAAATGCATACTTTTTCTTTTGTTTTCTAGCCTTTTTTAGAATTTTATTATATAATAGAACAAGGTGATAAATATGTTTGAAAGTTTAGGAGATAGATTACAAAACGCAGTTGATAAAATGCGTGGTTATGGAAAAATTACAGAGTCTAATATAAATGATATTACAAGAGAAATTAGACTTGCTTTATTAGAAGCAGATGTTAACTATAAAGTAGTAAAAGAATTTGTAAATAACGTGAAAGAAAAAGCACTTGGAGAAGAAGTTCAAAAAAGTTTAAAACCAAGTGAACAGTTTGTAAAAATTTTAAAAGATGAATTAGTAGAATTATTAGGTGGAGAAAAAAAGGATTTAGTATTAAATGGAAATCCTGCAATTCTTATGTTAGTTGGTCTTCAAGGTAGTGGTAAAACAACAACAATTGGGAAACTTGCTAATTTACTTCGTAAAAAACATGGTAAAAAACCATTACTTGTTGCATGTGATGTATATCGTCCAGCTGCTATCGATCAGTTGAAACAAATTGGAAAAGAATTAAATATTGAAGTATATTCCGAAGGAAAAGGAAATCCTGTTGAAATTAGTAATCATGCGATTTCTTATGCAAAAGAAAATGGTTATAATTATGTTTTAATTGATACTGCAGGTAGACTTCATATTGATGATTCATTAATGGAAGAATTAGAAAATATTCATACATCTATTCATCCAGATGAAATCTTACTTGTAGTAGATAGTATGACAGGACAAGATGCAATTAATGTAATTGAAGGATTTAATCAAAAATTACCATTAACAGGAGCAGTTTTAACAAAATTAGATGGAGATACTCGTGGTGGAGCAGCTTTATCGATTCGTCATTTAACAAATGTTCCAATTAAATTTATTGGGGTAAGTGAAAAAATGGATGGTTTACAAGAATTTCATCCAGAACGTATGGCAACTCGTATTTTAGGTATGGGAGATATTATGACGATGCTTGAAAAAGCAGAGGAAGTAATTGATGCCGATGAAGCGATGAAAGCTGCAAAGAAGATGCAAAAAGGAGATTTCGATTTAGAAGATTTTTTAAGTCAATTACACCAAATTAAAAAGTTAGGACCACTTGAAAATTTACTTAAAATGATACCTGGTGCTAAGAAAATGGGACTTAATAATATCAAAGTCAATCCAAAAGATTTAGCTCATGTAGAAGCAATTATTCAATCCATGACGCCATATGAAAGAAGACATCCAGAATGTTTAAAAGCAAGTCGTAAAAAAAGAATTGCAGCTGGTAGTGCACGCAGTGTTGAAGAAGTAAATCGTTTATTAAAACAGTTTGAAGAAATGAAAAAAATGATGAAACAATTAAAAAATGGTAATTTAAAAATGCCATTTTAAGGAGTAAGATATAAGATGAAAATTAGTACAAAAAATATATCATTTTGTAAAAATGATATCTCTTTTACAAATTATATTGAACTTTGGTATAAAATAGATTCTTCTGATGAACTTATCGCAAAGCGAGCATTATTACCTCGTCTTTTGCTATCAACATCGAAAAAATATTCAAATGCAAGTGATATGGATAGGGCAAAAACATTACATTATATTTTAAATAATCAATCTGGAACAGGAATTGTTGGAAATTGTAAGTTCTTTAAATTTAGTTTTGAAATTCCTCAAAAGCGAAAAATAAAAGATGTTGATTTGTTGAAAAGTTTAGAGTTTATGTTAGATATTATTTACCATCCAAATGTAAAAGATGATGAATTTGTTGAATATGATGATAAATTAAAAATTTTGAAATCGAATATGGAGCACATTGCGAAAGATAAAGTAGATGCGACCATAGAAAAGTTGAATGCTTTACTAGATGAAGATGGAAGTTTAACAAATTATTTATATCATCATCAAGATCAACTAGAACAGTTAACTTCTAAAGAAGAGTATGAATTTTATAAAACAGTTGTCAATCAAAAACCATTTATCTTCTTATTTGGAAATGAAGAATTAAAAGAAAGTGAAGCGTTTTTTCAAAAATATTTTGCTAAATACTCTGATATTGAAGTTGATGTTGAAAGGGAAAATCATTATTTAACATTACACAATCAGGTACAAGAGATAGAGGAGACAAAGCCATATCATGAATCACTGTTATTTTTAATTTATAAAGTGGAGAATATGAAAGAGGAAGATGAAAAGTATTTAATGTTGATAAAAGATTTGTTAACTTATAAATCAACTAATTTATTACATAAAAAATTACGTACGGAAAAGAAACTTGTATATCATACTAGTTGTATTCTAGAAGTAAAACATGGAAGTCTTGCTATTGTAGGTGGAATTCATCGGGATAATAAAGAAGAAATGATGGATGCAGTAAATGAATTATTTGAATCTTTTTGTGACGAAGATAAAATCAAGGAATTATTACCAAATTTACATGAAGAGTATGAATGTGATTTGATACGAAATTTAGATAGTAAATCTTATATGAGAAATGAATTTTTAGATAAGTATTTTAATATTGCGAAAACGGATAAAGAAATTATCGAAGAATTAAAAACAATTACGGCTTTAGAATTAAAAGAATTTATGAAAAGACTAAAATTAGACTATATTTATTTTCTAAGAGGTGAAGAAGATGCAAGATAATATAAAAAATTACACATTAGAAAATGGATTACAAGTTTATTTTTTGAAAGATTCTAAAAAACATAATGTAGAAGTCAATTTGGTTGTTAAATTTGGTGGTTTAGATAAAGATTTTTTAATCGATGGAAAAGAAGTTCGTTTTTGTGATGGAATGGCACATTTATTAGAACATTATACCCTTGAAGCAAGCGAGTATGGCTTATTAATGCAACAGTTTAATAAGCGTTATATGTATTCTAATGGATATACCAATAAATTTAGAACACTATATTTTTTTAATGCTGTTAAATATGTGGATGAAGGACTAGAACTATTGATTAAAGGAATTCATAAGCCTGATTTTACGAATGAACGTTTAGATTTTATTAAAAATGCGATTCGCGAAGAAATTAGAATGACTCGTGATTCTCGAAGTCGTCGATTATTAGAATTAATAGTATCACAATTATTTAGAAAACTTTCATATCGTAGTGTAATTGGAACAATTTCTGAAATTGATGCGATTACCCTTGATGAAGTAAAGAAAGCATTTAAGGCACTTTATATTCCGAAAAATGAAATGATATTTGTATCTGGTAATTTTAATGAAGAGGAAATGTTAGATAAAATAAAAAAATTATATTGTGAGCTAGAATTTGAAACTCATGATGTAAAACGCATTTCTATCGATGAGCCGAAAGAAGTAAGTAAACAAAAAGAAAAACTTGTTTTTCCAGTAGCAGAGCCTATTTATCAATTAACATTTAAACTTGATGTTGGAAAGTTAAGTAATGAAGATCAAGCAAGATTGTTTTTCTATCTAGATATATTTTTGGATGCTAATTTTAGTAAATTGTCTAAAATATATTCTCAATTAAAAGAAGAAAATGTTATAAAAAGAGGAATTGATACTGATAACATTATGTTTCATCGTTATTGGTTGATTTCAATAGGCGCATTTACGGAGAAAAAAGATAGATTGAAAGAAGTTGTTTTAGATCGAATAAAACATCCTATTTTTAATAAAGATGATTATGATTTATTATTAAATGAAATCAAAATGAAGGCTGTATTAAGAGAAGAACACCTAAGTAGTGTCATGGATAATTTGATCAATAATATAACACTCTTGGATTATTATCATTTAGATGATATTGAATTTTTAGATAAATTAACGTTTGAAGAGTATCAATCATTTATAAATGCTCTTGATTTTAGTCAATATATTGAAACAGAAGTAGTAGACTATGAAAAGTAGTTTACTTCTTTTTTCTTTTATTAAGGCAAATACCATATGCATAAATGTACCTGGGTCATAAGATACATTAGATAAGGAAGGGAGAGATGATGATGTTTGCAAGACGTAGAGGTTGCTGTAATCCTGGAATGGGGTATGCAATGAATCAAGGTCAATGTGGATGTATGCCACAACCAATTGTTGAACCTGCTATTAATAAATGTGTTGAGAGAGAATTCTGTCATGAAGTACAACAAGTGTGATATTTTATGATAGACCAAAATATTTAAGGGATAAATCAAGTTAAAGGCATTTTGATAAGAAATATCTTTTTGTGTGGTATACTATATATAGGTGATATTAATGAAGATGAATGATTATATCAATATAGTTAAAAAAAATATTAAGAATGATAATTCGCAAATAATAATGATAAATCAGATTAAGCGATATTTTGATTATAAAGATAGACATATAGATTTAAAAAAATATGAAATAGGAGATGAGGTTTTTCTAAATAAAGGAACATTACTCCATGGAACATATAAAAATTTAGATGGGTTAAAAGAAATTGTAAATAATGGTTTAATTTCAAGTTGGTTCATAGATGGAAGATTATCTAAATATCCTAGTTCAGTTGGGGTATGGAATCTAAAACATGATTATAAATTATCTGAATATATTAATTTTTATTCTGGAGGAACGATATTTTATGCTGGTATATTTGAAAATGGAGTAGATACTCAGAAAAATAAGACTGCCATTATTCCGTATGATGAAATGAATAATATTATAGATATAACAACAAGTGTTAACTGTCATATGTGGACTTTAGAACAAACAAAAGAAGCAAGATTTATGCCTAGTTTAGTTCAAAATAATGTACAAATTGGCATTATATTTAATGGACAAAATGATGAAGTAAGAGAATTGTTAAAAGGTGACATTTTATCTAATTCTATTAATGATGAAGATGTAAAAGAATTTGTTAATTCAAATTATTATGAGAAATTTATAAGAGACAGAAAAAATAAAGATGATTTTTTTACGGATAGAGAAAGCGCAATTTTGTTTGGATTACCATCCAACTTGATAGAAGGTATATTAGTCGGTAGAAAATATGAAAAAGATAATCAGATTTTAAAAGAGATAAAATCGTTATTACCAGATTGTTATATATGTAACTTAGATGGTATTGTGATAGCTTAAAGGAGTTTTAACTATGGATATAAAAAAAATTAAAAACGAATTAATTAAACAAAAGGAATCAAAATTTAAAGGTAATATCTATCATTATTCACAGGTTAACTTTTCTTTTAATTCAAATAAGATTGAAGGGAGTAGATTAACTAGTGAACAAACAGAAGCGATATTTGATACATCTTCTTTTATTCCTAAAAGTGATGATTTAATTAAATTAGATGATTTAACTGAATCCAAAAATCATTTTAAATTATTTGATTATATGTTAGATCATGTAGAAGAATTATTGTCTAAAAATATGATAATTGAAATGAATAAGATATTAAAAAGAAATACTAGTGATGAAGAAAATCCTAGATATAATGTAGGTGGTTTTAAAGTTGTTCCTAATATAATAGGATTAGTTAATGTTATCAATACAACTGCACCTGAAGATGTAGAACGAGAAATAGAAGAATTATTAAATGAATATAATTCTAAAACTAATATTACTTTAGAAGATATCGTTGACTTTCATTTTAGATTTGAAAGAATTCATCCTTTTGGAGATGGAAATGGTCGTGTTGGTAGAATGATTATGTTTAAAGAATGTTTAAGAAATAACATTATGCCATTTATTGTATTAGATGATGATAAACCTTATTATATGAGAGGTTTAAAGGAATATGAGAATGATAAAATGTTCTTAATTGATACGATAAAGCACGAACAAGATTTGTATGAAGAAATGTGTAAAGAATTATTAAATTTTGATATAAAAGAAAAATAATAAAGAACTAAACATCCTATAGAACTGTATTATTACAATTGGGATGTTTTTGTATACTTTGAATTGATAAAAGAAGTAATACTAAAATGAATCTTTTATCCATAAATTTAAGTGAGGTGTTTCAAGTTTATGGATAAATATAAGATTCATTATATATTTCATGAGAAGAACGATATGAATGATATTTTTATTAATGTGTTAAATAAGGAGTTAAAAAAGTTTATTTTATCAAATTGTAAAGACAAAAAAAGGAAAGATTCATCATCCAATCATTGTCTTACTTTAGAAAGAGGAAACAATTGATTTATAACGTTAATCAAATATATAGTGCGGGACTTTATATTAGACTATCAAGAGAAGATGATGATAAGATTTTAGAAAGTGAGAGTATAACGAATCAAAAGAGGTTATTACTTCAGTATGTGAAAGAAAATCATTTAACTGTTTATGATATATATGTTGATGATGGATATTCTGGGACAAATTTTGACCGACCAGATTTTAATCGATTACTCAGTGATATTGAATTAGGTAAAGTGAATATGGTTATTACCAAAGATATGTCAAGATTAGGAAGAGATTATATTGGTACAGGAAATTTAATAGAAAAGTATTTTCCAGAACACAATGTTAGATATATAGCAGTTACTGATAATATCGATACATTTTTAGATAGTTCTAATAATGATATCGCCCCATTTAAAGCAATAATGAATGATATGTACGCGAAAGATATTTCAAAAAAGATTAAATCTAGTTTACGTGCAAAGCAAAAAGAAGGAAAGTGGGTAAGTGGAAGATGCCCTTTTGGATATATGCAAGATCCTAGTGATAAGAATCACTTAGTAATCAATGAAGAGCAAGCATTCGTAGTGAAAAGAATTTATCATATGTGTTTGGATGGATTATCCTGTTTTAAAATAGCAAAACAATTAACGAATGAAGGAGTAAAAACTCCAGCACAATATTATAATTTTGAGTGGAAAAGTCATTATAATTTAAATTATGGAATATGGAATTCTAAAACAATCAGAGATATATTAACGAATCAAATGTACATCGGAAATTTGGTTCAAAATAAAAGAAATAAAGTGAATTATAAAGTGAAGAAAATTGTTACCAATAATCCTGAAAATTATATTGTTGTAGAAAATACCCATGAACCAATTATTGACAAAGATACTTTTTATGAAGTACAAAAAAGAATTCCTAAAAATGTAGGAAGAAACGAGAAAAAAGAAAATCATTTGTTAGATGGAATTTTATATTGTGGGGATTGTGGACATAGGATTGGAGTAACTTCTAGGAGAAAAAAGGATAACAGATGTTATACGATTTGTAATTATTATAGAACTTATATGAAACAAAAGGTATGTACAACTCATTCGAATAATTATGACGAATTAGAAAAAGTAATTCTTAGTTCTTTAACTAATGTGTGTTTAAATTATATTAATGAAGATAAAATTAAAAATAATGTATTAAATAATTTAATTGAAGATAACAAAATTAATAACAAAAAAGAGTTAGAAATACTTACCAATGATATTAAACAAATAAATGATAATTTAGATATTATTTATATTGATAAATTAAATAAAAAAATAACTGAAGAACAATTTGGAAGAGTAAAAGTAAAATTAGAGCGGGAATTACATATAAAACAAAAAAGATATGATGATTTAAATAATGATATTAATAATACTGTCAATGAAGAATCTAAAAATAAAATGATTCATGAGTACACTAAAAAATTTCTATCTATGAAAAAGCCTAGTAGGGAATTAATAATTAATTTAATTGATAAGATAGAAATATTTGAAGATAAGACTATCAATATTAAGGTTTGTTTTAATAATTTTCATTAGGATTATGATATAATAGTGTATTAAGAGGTGGTAGTATGAGTATTTTAACAAGTGCAAGTAGTTCCTCTGTTAGCAGAGGTTATGATTATTATAAAAAAAATAAAGTTCGTAATGTAAAGCAATTAAATGATCATGAATTTGAAGGATATGTTGATGGAAGTTTAAAAAATCCTTATTATGTAAAAATAGATATAGCACATCCGAGAAAATCCTATTGTGATTGTCCTCATGCAAACGGAAATATTACTTGTAAACATATGACTGCATTATATTTTGAACTATTTCCTGAAGAAGTGGAAGATTATGAATCATGGTTAAATAGTGATTATGATGAAGACGAAGAAGATGATTACTACGAATATGATCGATATTATGACGATTATGATTATAGAGAATCTTCTAATTTTGAAAAACCATTATTTTTTGATGTAGTATTAGAAAAATACGTTAATGATTTGAGTATAGAAGAGTTAAAACAAACATTGTTAACAGAACTTAAAAGTAATGAAAAAATAACGTTTGAATTATATTTAGAAAAGAATTATAAAAAATATTTACAAAATAATAGTGACGAGTTTGCGTTTTTAGATAAATTGAATAAAAAGGTACAAGATTTAACAGAATACTATAATTATGACTATAATGATTTTAATAAAGAAATATTAAATGTCAGACAAAAAAGAAAAATAGAAGAGTTATACAAAAACAAATCATTACAATTACAAATAGATAAAATATTATTAAACGAGAAATTAGCTGTATATACAGATTATAAGTGGATTGCCAAGTTTTATAAGAAAAATAAAAATAATGAAGAAATATATGAATTTTGTAATGTATTAAAAAACTATTTAGATAGTTTAAAACATTATAGTATAAAAAACACAGTTCCAAAATCAAATGTCTTAATCACAATACATTTATTAAATGATTTTAGTATAACAGAGTGTGCAAATCTGATGTTGAAAAACGCGAAATATTTACAATATATTGATTATATTGTTGAAAATAGTAATGATGTTTTAAATTTGTATAAATCATTTATGAAATTAATTGAAAAGAATTATTTTAAGAATAAAATGTATATTCCAAATGTACTATATAGATTTGTTATGGTTACTGATTTTGAAAATAATGATATAAATAAAAATTATTATTTGTATAGTTATTTATGTTTAGGTCATGTTGAATATTTAGATATTTTGGGATATTATTTAACAGCAGACGAAATTATTAAGATAGTAGAAAATAAAACTAAAGACATTTTCTTGCTTGTTAAACTTTATAAATTTTATGACAAAAAAGAAAAGTTATGGAATTTATTAATTGATAGTAATTATAAATATCTATTGTTAGATAATATAGAAATATTAAAAGGAAAATACAATGATGCGTTATATAATCATTTTATAGATGAATTTTATAATATTTTAAAAGATGGTAAGAACAGGGAGACTTATCATAAAGCATCGAAATATATAAGTGCAATTTCAAAATTAAATAATGGTAATGATCTAATAGAAAAAATAGTAATAGATTTAAAAAACTCAGATTATCAGAAATGTTCAGCATTATTTGATGAAATCAATAAGTCTATTAGCAATAATAGTTAATTAAATTTTAACAATTGGATACAATAATAATTAAAAAATAATTGACAAATGTATAAACATTGTATATACTTAAAGTGGGTGGAGATGATATGATGGAAGCAAGACTTCAAAAATGGGGAAATTCAGACGGAATAAGAATTCCTAGTAGTTTTTTAAAATCACTTAATTTAAAAACAAATGATGTCGTCGAATTAATACAAAAAGAAGATTCTATTATTATTTCAAAACCTAAAAAAAAGCATTTATCATTAGAAGAAAGAATTGAAATGTATGAACAATTACCAGATAATGAAAAAGGAACAGTAGAATCATATGATTGGGGAGAAGATATAGGAAAGGAAAAATTTTATTAATGTATATACCAAAACAAGGAGATATATGTTATATGGATTTTGCACCAACAAAAGGTCATGAACAAGCTGGAGTAAGACCTGCTATCGTAATTAGTAAAGATTACTATAATAAATATACGAATATGGCAATTATTTGCCCAATTACAACAAATACAAAAAAGTTCCCTACTCATTATGAAATTAAAAACACAAAAAGAGTGAAAGGTTCTGTTTTATGTGAACATATTAGAAGTATAGATTTTAATGTTCAAAAATTATCATTTATTGAAAAAATAAAAGAAGAAGAGTTAGAAGAAATAATAGATATAGTAAATGGGATAATAGAAATTTAGTATATCAAAAAAGGCCACACACATATTTGCCCAATCCATACACATGTAATAAATCGTCATATCTATAATCATACGTATACACCACAATTTAGTTGTTCAGAAGAAAATCAAGTTGTGAATAATGACCCAGGTTGTAGTGGTGGATTTATGAATCAAAATTTCTAAAAAATAAAAAGGTTCTCCTTTTTATTTTTTTGAGTATATGATAATATAGAATTGAAAGTAGGCGTTTTAATGAAAGTATTGACAATCAAAGAACCATGGGCATCTTTAATTATTGATGGGTATAAAGAATATGAATTTCGTAGTTGGAAAACATCTTATCGGGGAAAAATATTAATTCATGCTGGTATGAGTTTAGAACAAGATATGCTAAAACGATTTCAAGATTATCATTTAAATTGTCAAAAGGGAGCGATTATTGGAGAAGCAGAGTTGACAGATTGTATTTTAGTTGATGATGAATTTAATGAAGCATTACAAAAGATTGATCCGATTGTATATGGGAGAAGTAATCATACAGAAACATATGCATGGAAATTAGAACATGTAAAAAAATATAAAAATCCAATTTCAATAAAAGGAAAATTAGGATTATGGAATTATGAAGGAGAGAAAGAAGATGACCTATAAGATGCGATTACAAAAAGAACCATTTGAACAAATTAAATTGGGTAAGAAAACAATTGAATTACGATTATATGATGAAAAAAGAAAGCAAATTAAAGTTGGAGATATAATTGAATTTACGAATAGAGATACAAATGAAATAATTTATACAACTGTGATCGCATTACATCGATATGATAGTTTCAAAGAATTGTATCAACATTTTGATAAAATTTTATTAGGATACAATGAATCAGAAACACCTCATTATCAAGATATGGAATTATATTATTCGCCATAGAACAAGAGAAATATGGTGTTGTTGGGATTGAAATTAGATTATTACATAAATAGGAGTTTGAAAATAAAAAAGACATCCTTTCTTGGATGTTTTATTTTTTATGTAAATATTCTTCTAGAGTTAGTTGTTTTTCATAAATCGTAGTTGCGGCTTCTTTACCAACATAGCGGTAGTGCCAAGGTTCATATTTAAAACCAGTAATATGTTCTTTTCCACTTGGATAGCGTAAAATAAATCCATATTCATGGGCATGTCTTTTCATCCATGTAAATGCGTTTGAATCTTCAAATCGATCATAATCCATATTTTCTCCCATTACATCAATGGATAGTCCGGTTTGATGTTCTGAATGACCTGGTCTAGCACTACAATTATCCGCATATTTTTTCCCTTTTTCTTTCACATAATATTGATATAAATTTTTTTGATATCGATAACTGCGAAAGGTAGATACTGCAATAATTTGATATCCATCTTGTTTTGCTTCATGACTTAACTGTTCAAAAGCATTTTTTACTTCTTTTCTTACATATTTATGATCATTTGCATACTTTACATCTATTTTTTCTAAATCATAGGGAATATAGTTACTAGGTAAATAGTGAAATTTATTTACGAGAACAAGATTGGAATTCGGATTTTTAATGGGTGTTATATTTTGATAGAACTCTCTTTTTTGATTATCGTGGTTTATTGTTAAAATAAGAAGAATAAAGAGAATGATTCGAATCTTTTTTTTGTACATACTATCACCACTATAATATATGCGAAAAGAAAAAAGAATCCTTTCGGTTTCTTAATTTTCTGTTCGTTTATCTATTCTTTTATAGAAGAAAGTTGAAAAGATTCCAAATAAGATAACGGTTATTACAGATAAAATAGATAATATGATAAACATTTCAAAACTAATAATTGTTAAACTATAGAAGTTTTGCATAAAGATGACTTGTAATAAAAATAGGACAATCATACTAATGAAGAGTGTTATTTTTAAAGGATTGAATGGTAAACATAAATAATAAAGTAGGATAAATCCTGTAATTGCATTCATCATAACACATAGTGTAGACGTGACTGTGTCATTGAATTGAAATAAGTGAGAGCAAGCCATGATGGCTAAAATATTTAGTACAACTAAGATTGCAGTTGGTAAAGATTTACTTAATACATTTTTAAAGAAATTACCTTGGATACGATTTTTATTTGGTTGAATTGCAAGAATAAAAGAAGGAATTCCAATGGTAACTACACTGGTTAATGTTAATTGTATTGGCATAAATGGATAATTCATTTGTAAAAATATAAATAGAATTGCCAAAATAGTAGAGTAGGATGTTTTAGTTAAAAATAGGGTAGCTGACTGTTCAATATTATTTACAGTTCTTCTTCCTTCATCGACAATTTTAGGCATGGCAGAAAAGTTAGAATTTAGTAATACTAATTCTGCGATATTTTTCGCAGCATCACTTCCATTTGGCATAGCAATACTACAATGTGCTTCTTTTAAAGCAAGTACATCATTGACTCCATCTCCTGTCATGGCGACATAATGTTTATGTTCTTTCATGGCACGAATTAAATCTCTTTTTTGAGTAGGTGTTACACGTCCAAATATTGTATATTTTTCACTTGCTTCTTTGATTTCTTCTTCTGTGTGTAAAGTACTCATATCAATATAATTTTCATAGTCTTCAATTCCAGCTCTTTTGGCAATACCAGCAACTGTTTTTACATTATCTCCAGAAATAACTTTAATTTGAACTCCTTGTTTTTTGAAATATTGTAACGTTTCTTTCGCATCATTTCTAATTTTATCTTGGATATATAATAATCCATATAATTCTAAGTCTTCAGGAATTTCTTTTTCTTTGATTTCTTTTTTTGTATGAGCAAGTACTAAAATACGGTATTCTAATAAATCATTTTGTATCATGTTTTCTAATTTTTGATATTGATGTTTTAGTAGTATTTCAGGTGCTCCTAAATAAAAGGTTCCTTTTTTTTCAAAGGTACATGCTGAAAATTTAATGTCTGAAGAAAAGGGGATTTTTTTTGTACAATTCCAATTGGATGGAGTATGATACTGTTCTTTGATTGCTAAAATAGTTGCATTACTATCGTCAATGTGTTGGCAAAAGGCATTCATAACTTCGTCAATTTCTTCTTTTTGATGTTTTTCTAAAGGAATTGTTTTTTTAAATTCCATTTTTCCTTCGGTAATTGTTCCAGTTTTATCAAGACATAAGGTATCAATACGAGCAAGTGTTTCGATGCAATATAAGTCTTTTACTAATACTTTATATTTTGATAAACGAATGACACTAACAGCTAAAACAGTACTAGTAAGAAGGACAAGTCCTTCAGGAATCATGCCTAAAACACCAGCTACTGTATTTACTACGGCAGTCTGTATGTTATTATCAGGAATTTGTAATTGATTAAAAAATAAGATGGTACCGATTGGGATAATTGCAATCGAAATCCATTTGATAATTTTATTTAGTGATTGCATTAAAATAGAACTAGTAGGTTTATGATATTTTGCTTCACATGATATTTTAGCAGTATAATTATCCATTCCAATATGTTCTACTTTTGCTCTTACTTTACCACTTACTAAGAAACTACCAGATCGTAGCATCTTACCAGCATCTTTATATTCTGTATCAGATTCTCCAGTAATAAACGATTCATCTACTTCACAACTACCTTCCATGATAATCGCATCCGTTACAATTTGTTCTCCTGGTTTTATTTCTAATACATCATCTAAAACAATTTCATCAATGGCAATCTCTTTTTCTTTTCCATCACGAATTGCGTGGACTTTACTAGCCGAAATAATGGATAGGGCATCAATTTCTTTTTTTGCTCGAATTTCTTGGATAATACTAATAATGGTATTACAAAATACAACTCCTAAAAATAATAAATTTTTATAAGATTGGACGAGAATAATTAAGATTGCAAGTCCAAAGTTAAGTAAATTAAACAATGTGAAAATATTTGAAAAAATAATTTGCTTAATTGTTTTTGTTGGAACAGAAGTATCATAGTTTACTAAATTATCATGAATTCTTTGTTCTACTTGTTCACTTGATAATCCAAAAGTAGAACTAGGTTGATATCGTACTTCTTTCATATGACACCTTCTTTCTTTTTTTATTATAACATGTTCTAGCAAGACAGGAAAGAAGTGTGACAAATTTGTTAGAAAGAAAAGAAGTAATCAAAATTACTTCTTATTTAGATAATATTCATAATATTCTTCGTACGTAATATTTTCTTTCTGAATCTTTTCTGCCATTTCTTTTCCAACATAGCGGTAATGCCAAGATTCATAATGATATCCAGTTATATATTCTTTTTCTTTTGGATAGCGTAAGATAAATCCATAACGATAGGCATTCTCGATTAACCAA
The DNA here is from genome assembly GCA_944358795.1 of uncultured Bacilli bacterium. GTDB lineage: Bacteria > Bacillota_I > Bacilli_A > RF39 > UBA660 > MGBC107952. The sequence continues at coordinate 18,209 of CALVRW010000011.1, forward strand.
GTAAATTCATTTGTACCTTCAAATGTATCAAAATTACTACGACTACTTGTAATATCTAAAGCTAGTCCAGTTTGATGTTCTGAATGTCCAGGTCTTGCTGAATAACTATCTGCCCATTCTAATCCATGCTCGTTTTTATAACGATTATAGATAATGTTTTGTGTTTCATAACTACGATATCCAGAAGTAATACTAAGTAGAAGACCTTCTTTTGCTGCATCTTGTTTCATCTGTTGATAAGCATCGGCAACTTCTTTTTTCGCAGATTCATTTCCTTCGATTGTCACTAAATCTTCTGGCACGTAATCTTTATCTAATTGATAATATTTATTTACTAAAATGAGATTTCCTTTTTCTAAATCTGTTTTTTTAATATTGGTATAAAATTCGTAATCTAAGTTTGCATTGACATCTCTTACTACATCAACGGTATCTTTTTTTGTTTTGTTGTAATAATTGATATAACGAATTAAATGATCTTCTATATAATATTTTTCTTTTTGTAGTAGGGGAATAATATCTGAATATGGAATATTTGCATTTACGAGTGTTACAGATGTATTAGCATCTAATTTAGAACGACTAGCAAATGCCATATATTCTTTAATTTTCTTTTCGTTATATTCATTATTTTCATCTAAGTTATTATTGATGATAAATACAGTTTCTTCACTTGTTGTTTTATGTGATTTTTGATAAACAAAGTATTCTTTAAATTGATTTTTGTTAAATTCTTCTTCTTTAATTAAAGATTGAATATTTTTGTTGTAGTCAATAGTTTTAATTGTTTCAATATCTTTTTGATTCAATGTTTTAATTAACTCTACTTCTTCATTATTATAACCAATTTTCTTTAATTGATAATCATCTGTTTTTCGATATTCTAAATAACGATAAAAATTAATACCTCCAATAATAATTAAAAGAACGACTACTATGGCAAGTATTATAGTTTTATAATTTTTCTTTTTCATCCTATCACCTAATAATATTATATAGAAAAGGCTAGAGGAGTGCAAATCTTTTTTTAAAAAAACGTATGAGGTGTTTCATACGTTATTTGTCAGCTAAATAATATGCATAATATTCGTCATAAGTAATTCCTAAGTCATGAATTTTTGTTGCAACTTCTTTTCCAACATAACGGTAATGCCATGATTCATAACTATATCCCGTAATATCTTCTTTTCCTTTTGGAAATCTTAAGATAAAACCATATTTATGAGCATTTTTTTGTAACCATTTAAATTCTTCTGTTTGATCAAATTCATTGTTATAACTATTATAAGTTACTATATCAAGTGCAAGTCCCGTTTGATGTTCAGAGTGTCCAGCACGTGCAGCTCTACTATCTGCATCTTCTTCACCAGTACTATTCGCAATACTATTCCATACTTCATCTTGTGATTCATAATCACGATAAGAAGAAGTCACAATTAAAGTTAAACCTTCTTTATTAGCCGCATTCCACATACTACGATATGCTTCATATACTTTTTTAGAAATTTGTTGACCTTCATATGCGTATTGACTAGATATTTCTACAATTTGATCTGGTTGAAAGTTTTTATTTAATTTATTATATTTGTTAACTAAAATAAGATCACCTTTACTGGTATCCGTGTTTTTTACATGGGTATAATATTCGTAGTCACGGTTAACATTTACCATTGTAACAATATCTTTCATACTGAGATCACGATGTTTATTCGCATATTTTAAATAACGATCTAAGTTGTCAAATATGAAATATCTCTGTGTCAATAATTTTGGAATAATTCGATTATAACGAAGTTCTTTTATTTTATCTAATTGTTTATCGTTATTCTTTGTCTTTTTTAAAATTGTTTCTACATCACTTTTACTATAGCCTTTATCAAGAAGTTTATATTCATCACTCATACGATAAGTAATTGTATTCACTAAATATACAATGATGATGATTGCTAATATAGTTCCTCCAATAAATAGTTTTCCAAATTTAGATAAGCGAATTCTTTTTTTCTTTCTTGTATTAAGCGTTGTATTCATTATTATCACCTTAAACTTATTATAACCAAATTTTAGCAATAATACAACTTGATATATGACTAATTTGTATAATATCAAAAGAATGGTAAATGGTAATAGTAAATGATCAAATAGGTGAGATGATATGAATACATTAATTACATGTCTAACAATATTTTTCGCGAGAATTACCGATGTAACACTAGGTAGCTTAAGAATTATTTTTTTGGGAAAGGGAAAATCTTTTTTCGCTTTTTGTTTTGGATTTTTCGAAATTTTTATTTGGTTTATGGTTGCGAAAGATGCTTTGGCGCAAGGAGATAACTGGTGGATTGTTTTATCGTATGCTTCAGGGTATGCTGTAGGAACTTATATTGGGAGTTTAATTAGTGAACATTTTATTAAAGGAACATTAGGTGTTCAAATTGTAACAAGTTTTCGTGATGATGAAATGGTTCATAGTTTAAGAAAAAATGGATTTGCAGTATCGGCCATTGATATTCGGGGTAGAGATAAAAACAGTAGTAAGTATATGCTTTTTTTAGAAATTAATAAGAAGAGATTTGATTCGCTACGTTATTTGGTGAAAGAATTAGATCCAACTGCTTTTGTTGTTGTAAACGATACAAAGTATGTTCAAAATGGATATTTTAAGTAAGGAGTACTATTTTTTTTATTATCACATATTTTTTATTAGAGGTGAAACATGAAAAAAATAGGAATCATCGGAATGATTGTTTGTGTTTTGTTTTCAACTTTTATCATACCAGTAAAAGCAGATGTGACAAGTCCAGTAAATGGAACGGGATTACAATTAGCAGAATCGGCAAAAAGTGTGATTATGTTAGAGGCAAGTACTGGAAAAATATTATATGAACGCAATGCAGATGAAAAATTAGCGCCTGCTTCTATGACAAAAATGATGAGTTTATTAATTATTATGGAATCAATTGAACAAGGAATTATTCGTTTAGATGAAATGGTTACCGTTAGTGAAAATGCATCTAGTATGGGTGGAAGTCAAATTTTATTAGAAACGGGAGAACAAATGAGTGTTGATGATTTAATTAAAGGGATTGCGATTGCAAGTGCGAATGATGCCGTTGTCGCATTAGCAGAAAAGATTGCTGGTAGTGAGGAAGAGTTTGTAAATAAAATGAATGAACGTGCTAAAGAATTAGGGTTAAAAAATACACATTTTAAAAATCCACATGGACTTGATACGGCAGATCATTATTCTTCAGCACGTGATATGGGACTAATTGCGAAAGAATTAGTAAGACATAAAAAGATTTTAGATTATAGTTCTATTTATGAAGATTATTTAAGAGAGAATACTGATCGTAAGATTTGGTTAGTAAATACTAATAAACTAGTTCGTTTTTATGATGGGGTAGATGGATTAAAAACGGGATTTACTGAAGAAGCTGGATATTGTTTAACTGCAACAGCAGAAAAAAATGGAATGCGAATTATCACAGTTGTAATGGGAGAACCAGATAGTAAAACAAGAAATAAAGAAACGACAGAATTATTAGATTATGCGTTTGCTAATTATAAAATACAAACACTTGTAAAAGAGCAAGAACCAATTGGCAAAGTAAAAGTATTAAAAGGAAAAGAAAAATATACTGATTTAGTTCCGATGGAACAAGCTACTTTATTAAGTAAGAAGGTAGAAAAAGAAAAAAAAGCTACTTATGAAGTAGAACTTGATTATATTGAAGCTCCAGTTAAGAAAGGTGATGTTGTTGGTAAAATGACATTACTAGCAGATGGGAAAAAGGTAAGAGATATTAATCTTACGGTAATAGAAAATATAGAAAAAGCTTCGTTTTTAGAATTATTCTGGAATCATTTTAAAGATATTGTAAGTGGTCATATCACAATTTAAGCTATCCTACAAGGGATAGTTTTTTTGTCGTTTGCAATTTTTTTGAAATTTTGTTATAATGACACTAGATTGTAGCATAATAGTGCAGGGAGGACGTTTCTATGAAAAAAAAGAAAAATATCGGTGTTAGTTTAATTACTATATTTTGTATGATTGTTTTATTTATGGGAGTAGGGTATGCATCATTTCAAGAAATTTCAACAGTAAGTGGAACTGTTGATAATGGAAGTGTATGGAATGTACATTTTGATAAAATTGAAGCGACAGTACCAGATGGAAGTTTAGCAGTAAATCATCAAGCAGAATTAGATGCGACAAAAAAGACAGCAATTATTGATGTTAGTTTAAGTCAACCAAGTGATGAAATATCATATGCATTGACAGTTGCAAATGAAGGAAATATTGATGCAATTGTTGAATCAATTGAAGTTGCAGAAGCAAGTGATGAAACTGTAGAAACACATGTATCTCCAATTTCTTATACAGTTGATGGATTATCAAAAGGAGCAACAATACCAGCAGGATCGAAAGCAACTTTTACAGTGACGGCAAGATATAATCAAACTGATAAAACAGCAATTACTACTGAAAGAAAAAATGTTTCTGTTGTTGTACATTATCAATTAAGAACAAAATAGAGAATTTCATGTTCTCTTTTTTTCTTGATCAAAACATGTTATAATAACATTATGATAGAGAGAGTGAAACTATGGAAAGAAGAAAAAGAACGAAAATTATCATTTATGTTGTTAGTATTATTTTTTTTCTTTTCTCTCTTTTCTTTTTGAATTCTTTTTTACAACCTCATCAATTATGGATACAATTATTATTTTGGTTGGTTCTAGGAATTATATTATATGATACTTTTCCACCGATGAAAGAAAGAAAAAAAGAGGTATCTTCTACGATCCGAATGATGTTACGAATTCTTTTCTTATATTATAGTATAGTATTTTTATTAGGACTATGGATAGGATATGGTAATAATCAAATTTCAATTTCATTTAAATTTTTATTAACACAGATAGTACCATTTATTTTGATTTTATTTTTTCAGGAATATGTTCGAGGAAAGTTATTATTTCAAACTACGTTTAAAGAGCGTATATTCCTTACCATATTGTTTACTTTAGCAACTAGTATCACAGTGTTTACAATTTATCAAAATCAAGATATTACACTTACTTCTTCTTTGATAATCACAATTATTTTATCAAGTATCACTAGTAATATGTTATATACATATCTAACTTATGATAAGAGTTATAAACTGTCACTTTTATTTCGTTATCTTACAGAATTAATGCTGTTTATCATTCCGATTTTTCCACAGGTTTCTACAATTTGGCGTATCATTTTTACAATGTTATTACCAATTTTAGTTCTTGATCAATTATATCGTTATTCACCTTATCAAAGACGACATTTTGATAAAGGATTTCGACTCTTATTTTATCCGGTTATGGTCGTTTTTATATTTGTATTCGTTTTAGTAACTGGTATTTCTCGATATCAAATGATTGCAGTAGCATCTAATTCTATGAAACCTGTTTTTAGAAGAGGAGATACGATTGTATTTGATAAGAAAGATAAGAATATTGAAGTCAATGATATTATTGTATTTAAACGAAATAATCAGATTGTAATTCATCGTGTTTCTAAAATTATCAAACAAGGAAATAAGTTATATTATGAAACAAAGGGGGATAATAATTCTCTTCCTGATCATGCTTATGTATCAGAAAAAGATGTGATAGGTACTGTGACAGGACATGTATCTTATTTGGGATATCCTTCAATATGGATAAAAGAATTAATATAAAGGAGTTTATATGAAAAAGAAATGGAAAGTAAAAAAAAGTTTGATTTCTTCTATGAAATGGATATTAGCAATTGTTCTGATTCTTATGTCTTTATTCATTTTAGTTGTTAGTATTGGAACAAAAGAACCAGAAGAACTTACGACAATAGAAGAAAAAGGTACTTTAGATTATCAAGTATATTTAAAACCAAATCAATATTATCAAGTACCATATTTAAAAAAAGGAGAACGTTATATTTCGGCACTAATAGATGCGGTTAACGTACAATTTGAATATGAGTTGGATTCTACAGAAGCTTTAAATTATGATGGAAAATATCGAATTGATGCATCATTAGATGTAAAACAAAAAAATGATACGGAAGATAGTAAAACTTTATGGGCAAAACAATTTGTAATTCAACCAACTAAACAAACAAAAATACAAAATAAAAATAAAATAACAGTAAAAGATGAGTTTGTATTAGACTATGATATTTATACGAATTTAGTTCGTACGTTTCAAGAACAATATAAAGTTGATGTTCTAGCCAACTTAGATGTTAAAATCTATATTGATACTGTTGGTATATTAGAAAATAAAAATAAAGATATTACAAAAAATATTGTTATGAGTTTACAAATTCCATTAAATCAGACAACGATTGATATTACGGAAGAGAATAATATTGTTCGAGGTGAAGAAACGATTGTTGAAACTTCAGATGAGATGATTCAACATAAACCACTCTTTATTTTAGGATGTTTCTTATTATCTGCTTCTACGATTGTCTTTGTGTATTATGGATTAGAATTATTAAAAGATGGAAAAGAACAATACTCTTATAGTAAAGAAAAGAATCGAATTTTAAAGAAATATGATTCTGTGATTGTCAATGCGAAGAGAATACCGAATATCGATGGTTTATCAATTATTGAAGTATCTAGTTTTGATGAATTATTAGATGCTGAAGAAGAATTACGTACACCAATTATCTTTGTTGAAATGATACCAGGAGCAGTTGGTTGGTTCTTTATCATTACACAAAATCAGGTATGGCGTTATGTTTTAAAAGTCAAAGTGAAGTAAAGATTCTATTTTAGAATCTTTTTTCGATGAAATTTTGTGTTATTAGTGTTATACTAAAGATAGATAGGATGGGATAATATGGCATATATTGAGTTTTCTAAAATTACAAAAGTATATCAAATGGGAGAAGTAGAGATTGTTGCGGCAAAAGAAGTTAGTTTTTCAGTAGAAAAAGGAGAACTAGTTGTTGTATTAGGACCAAGTGGTGCAGGAAAAACAACAATTTTAAATATTCTTGGTGGTATGGATACTGCAACAAGTGGTACTTTTATGATGGATGGAAAAGATATTACTTCTTATGGAAGAAAACAATTAATTCAATATCGACGATTAGACATTGGTTTTGTCTTTCAATTTTATAATTTAATTCAAAATTTAACGGCATTAGAAAATGTAGAGCTTGCAGGACAAATATGTCCTAATCCAAGAAATCCCAAAGAAGTATTAACGGAAGTTGGATTAGAAGATCGAATGGCTAATTTTCCAGCTCAACTATCTGGTGGAGAACAACAACGTGTTAGTATCGCAAGAGCACTTGCCAAAAATCCAAAACTATTATTGTGTGATGAACCAACAGGGGCATTAGATTCTAAGACAGGAAGAAAAATACTAGAATTGTTAGAAAAAACATGTCATGAAAAAAATATGACAACGATTATTGTAACGCATAACTCTAATATTGCAGAAATGGCAGATAAAGTAATTCGAATGAAAAATGGAACGATTGAAGAAGTGATTGTTCATGAAAATCCGAAAAAAGTAAAGGATATTACTTGGTAATGAAATTATTATTTAAAAATGCTTTTATAAAAGTTCGAAAATCATTTGGAAGATTTTTATCACTTCTATTAATTGTTGCTTTAGGTCTTGGCTTCTTTGCTGGACTTAGAGAAACAGCTCCAGATATGCTTTATACTGCCAACCATTATTATCAAGAATCGAAATTAATGGATGCGAAAATTGTAAGTAATATGGGACTTGATGATTCAGACGTTTCTGCCTTAAAAGAATTATCAGATTTATCTCAGGTAGTACCTAGTTATTCTAAAGAAATTCTTGCGAATAAAGAAGTTGTAACGGTTCATTCCATAGAAGAAAATATCAATCAATTGACATTGACAAAAGGAAGAACGCCAAAGAATAATGATGAATGTTTAGGAGAAGATGGACATTATAAAATCGATCAAACAGTTGAATTTGATCCTAGTGAACAAGAAAATTTTAAAAAGACATCATGCAAGATTGTAGGAACAATTACTTCACCAATTTATATCGCAACAGAAAAAGGAATCTCTAATTCTGGAAATGGAAAAATTACTTCTTTTCTGTATTTACCAAAAGATAATTTTAATTTACCATATTATACAGAAATCTATCTTCGTATGAAAGATACGGATCAATATGATAGTTATAAACAAGATTATGAAGATTATTATAAAGAAGTTGAAAAAAAGATTGAGACAATAAAGGAAAAACAAGAAAATAAACGATATAACTCTTTACAAAAGGAATTAACAGATCAAAAAACGAAATTAGAAACAGAATTAGCAAAAATAGACAGCCAATTATCGATGGTACCTAGTACTAGTTCCACTGCTGTCATATTAAATCAAACAAAATCGCAATTAACGCAAGCGTTACAAACTTTACAAGAACAAAGTTCTAGTTTAACAAAACCTACATGGTATATACTGGATCGAACAAATATCAATGGATATACAAGTTTTGAAGAAGATGCATTAAAAGTTAGTTCGATTGCAAGTATCTTTCCAATTTTCTTTATCTTAGTTGCTGCTTTTATGTGTTTTAATACAATGACAAGAATGATTGAAGAAGAAAGAACAGAAATTGGAATTTTATCTGCACTCGGATATACTTCAAGAAAAATTATTAGTAGTTATTTATACTATGTTTTAATCGCAACGGTTACAGGAATTGCGATTGGATTTTTAATCGGTTATAATTTGATTCCACGTGTTATTTACGATATCTATGCTGCAAATTATGTTTTACCAGAATTAATGATTGTCGTTAATATGGTTGCTTTCATTAGTATGATTGCTGTAACACTGTTCCTTATTCTTGCTGTTACAATACTTGCTTGTATGAAAGAATTGAAATGTAAACCAGCGATTCTATTACGTCCTAAATCACCAAAGAGTGGTAAAAAAGTATTATTAGAATTTATTCCAATGATATGGAATCGTTTTTCCTTTATTTGGAAAGTTACAATTCGTAATATGTTTCGATATAAAAAACGTATCTTTATGACTGTACTCGGGATTGCAGGATGTACGGCATTATTATTAACAGGATTAGGATTAAAAGATGGAATCGCATCGATTGGAAAAATTCAATATCAAGAATTAATTCGATATGACGCCTTACTTGTGTTACAAAATTCAAATGAAACGATTACAAATGAACATATCAAAGATTCTATTTTGTTATCACAGACACTTAGTACGTTTAAAGCAAAAGGTAAAACACATGACGCTACAATCATTGTTCCAAAAGAAGAAGATAAAATAAATCAATACATTGTTTTACGTGATTATAAAACAAAAGAAAAATTAACGTTACCAAATGATGGGGTATTCATTACAGAGAAAATAGCAGAGTTATTAAAAGTTGATGTTGGAGATACGATTTCGATTGAATTAAATGATCATGAAAAAGTTTCACTTCCAGTAAAAGGAATTGTTGAAAATTATGCATTACACTATATTTATATGTCAGAAGAAGTTTATCAAACTTATATTGATTCTAAGTTAAATTATCAAGTACTAGCAACACAATTAGATCAAGAAGATGAAAATGTTATTGCCAAAGAACTTTATCAGAATCCTTCCGTACAAAGTATTTTCTTTACAAGTGATAATATGAAAACATTTGATGTTATAATCGATGGTTTAAATCAAATCATTTATTTAATTGTTGGTGCAGCAAGTTTACTTGCATTAGTTGTTTTATATAATTTAACTGCAATTAATATTAATGAACGACTTCGTGAAATCGCAACACTAAAAGTATTAGGATTTAAGGATAAAGAAGTATCTAGATATATTGATCGTGAAACAATGATGCTTACATTGATTGGTATTTGTGTAGGATTATTCTTAGGTGTTATTTTACATCACTATGTAATACTTACAGCTGAAATGGATAATATGAAATTTATTAGAGAGATTGCTCCTTCTAGTTATGTATTAGCGTTTGTAATGACATTATTGTTTAGTATTATCATTGAATTCTTCACTTATTTCCGATTAAAGAAAGTAGATATGATTGATTCTTTAAAATCAGTAGAATAAAAAGAAAAGTCGCAAGACTTTTCTTTATTCATTTACTCTAGATAAATCGATGATGAGATCCATATTATCATCTTTTGCCATAATATTTTTATGTTTTTGTTTACAAGTTTCACATACATATAAAATTTTATACGTATTTTTAAATTTTTCAATCCCAACTGGTTTTAATAATCCGTGACATGTATTTTGTCTATCACCAGGAAAAATATCAACGTGTTTTGAATATAGACAATGTGGACAATGATCTCGTGCTGTGTAGTTTAATTTTGTTACTTCCATTCCACAGTGTTCACAAATAAAATTTTCGTCTTTCATTGTAAATCGTTTCATAAGTTCACCAAAAAAATTATATCAAAAATCAAAAAAGTTTGCTATAATATATGGAAAAAAAGGAGTATTTATATGGAAGAAGTAATTAATAAGATAAAACCTGGGAAGGCAAAGGAAGTTAGAGCTGCCTATAATAGATTGCTTGAACTAGATAAAAAAAAGAACTTTTTTACAGAAGAACAGATAACGATGTTAGAAGATATCAATAAACAACATTTAATTCGTATTTTAGTAGAATATCGTAGAGTCAAATATGAAATGGAACATCATAGAAAGTATACCGGTCATAAGTTAATTTTAAGGCTAGATCAAGAACAATCAGGAACGTATCGTTTTTCTTTTCATGAAACTGATTATCATTTACGTAATACGAATTTATTACTTGTTAGTCTTGCACATTTAACGAAAAATGAAGTGGAAGCTTTTCTTTATGTTCATTCTAAATGTTATCCTAATATGATGATTGATAATGAAGGAGATTATTTTACAACCAATTCAATTTTCTATTCTTCTAATCCATCAGACATTGAATTTTTATGTACGATATCTATTAATTCAGTATTACTAGGACAGTTACAATCAAAGTTACAAGTATGCGAAGAAAAGAGAAGTTATCAATTAAAAAAATAAGAACTTGCATTTTTTAATTTCCGTGGTAAAATACATAGTACTTTTAGTACTTTGGAAATGGGGGATATTATGAATAAAAGAGGATTTATTATTCAAAAAGAAAAAACAATTCCATTTGATGAAACGGTAGGACATATTTTAAACTTAGAAAATATTATACGTGATAATTATCCTGAATTAGAAGAGTATATCGCACTTACGACAAATGTAGGATTATGTATTGCGATTACCAATGCTGATGATATAGTTATTAAAACAGCATATTATGATGGAAAGTATCAGTCTTTTGCTATTTATTTACCAGAAGATTTAAATGAGTTAACAACCTATCAAAATGAAACGTTATTAGAATTTTTACCTAGTATGGAAGGAATTGTAGAAGCAGTTAGTTATAAAAAGATGACTTCACTAGACGGGGAAGATATTCCATATACACAGGAAGAATTAACACAAGTTCTTACTGAAAACTTAAAAAATAAGGATCATCAGAAATGTAGGAAGTAAAAAGTTACTTTCTATTTTTTTTGTTTTATTGTATAATAAGAATGCTTGGATGTGATACGATGGATTATAAAGTAACAATTGATAATTTTGAAGGACCACTCGATTTATTATTACATTTGATTAAACAGAGTGATATTGATATTGCTGATATTAGTATTCTAGAAATTACGAAACAGTATTTAGCGTATATTGAAGAACAAGAAAAAATGAATTTAAACATTGCCAGTGAATATTTAGTAATGGCTGCTACATTAATTGAAATGAAATCTCATATCCTTCTTCCGAAGAGAAAACAAGAAGAAGAGGAAGATGAAGAAGAAGATCCAAGAGAAGCATTGATAGAACGATTAATTGAATATAAAAAATATAAAGAGATGACAAAGTCATTTAGAGAATTAGAAGAAGAAAGAAATACAATTTATACAAAACTACCAGAGGATTTAAAAGGATTTCAAGATTCTAATACGACTTATGAAGGAGATGTTGATTTAAACGATTTATTAAACGCATTTCAAAACTTTTTAAATCGTAAAAATCTTGAAAAACCACTTGCTACAAAGATTACTAAAAAAGAACTATCAGTTAGTAAACGAAACAATGAAATTAGAAATTTATTGAAGCAAAAGAAAAAAGTAGAATTTGAAGAATTGTTTGAAATTTATAATAAAGAATATGTCGTTGTCACATTTTTATCAATTTTAGATTTAGCAAAAAAACAAGAATTAAAAATTACACAAGATACAAATTTTAGTAAGATTTATATCATGGCTAAGGATGGTGTACAAGATGAATAAAAAAGCAGTATTAGAAGGACTATTATTTTTAAGTGGTAGTGAAGGATTATCTCTTGATACCATTTGTACGATTTTAGAAATATCAGATAAAGAAGCAAGTGAACTAATTACAACATTTATGGAAGATTTAAAAAAAGATGATCGAGGATTACAATTAGAATATTTAGGAAATCATTTAAAATTAGCAACAAAAAAAGAACATAAATCTTATTATGAAAAATTAGTTGAAGTAGAAAAAAATACTGAGTTATCACAAGCAGCATTAGAAACGTTAGCCATTATTGCATATAATCAACCACTTACGAGAGTAGCAGTTGATGAAATTAGAGGAGTGAATTGTGGTCATTTAATTCGTAAATTAGTGAGTATGGATTTAATTTGTGAATGTGGTAGGGCAGATACACCGGGACGTCCTGTTTTATATAAAACAACGAAAGAATTCTTAGATCATTTTGGGTTAGCTAAAATCGAAGATTTACCAAAAATAGATGAGATAGAAGTAGAAGAACAAGATGAAACGGATTTATTTGAAACAAAATATAAAGAACAATAGTTGCTTATGTAAATAAAATTTGTTATAATGAACTTGTTCTTATTTGCCAGCCTGGCGGAATGGTAGACGCAGTGGATTCAAAATCCACCGGTAGCGATACCATAAGGGTTCAAGTCCCTTGGCTGGTACCAAATGAGATGGAAACTCAAATTTTAATATTTGAGTTTTTTTGTGGTATTTTGTATAATGAAAATAGGAAGATGGGATAATGATGAATTTTGATTATGAAGAAATTGAAAGACAATTACAGAATTATGGTCGTTATATTTTAACGATAATAAAAAATAATTATAGTGTTAGTATGAGTGAGGAACAAAAAGATAAACTTAATCAACTACTGGAACAAGAATTTATTGTGGTTAATAAACCATGTCCAGAAGATCTTGCATTTTTTAGTAAACTTCATCATGTAAATGATGCTTCCCAATTTTCAGAACGGTATATCCCATCAGCTCATGGTGGGAGAACAAAAGATGATGGAAAAATTCATTTTTATCCGTATACCAAGGCATATAAAGATTGTAAAGATACAAAAGACGTAATTAAAAATTGTCTTGATAATATATTAACACATGAAATTTTTCACTATTTTATTCAACCAAATTTAGGAAATATTCAAGATCCGTATAAAGACGATGTACAATCTTTTTTAACCGAAGGGTTAGTACAAAAGTATACAGAAGATTTTCATGAAAAATATCTACAATCACAAAAACCAAAATCCGAATATCATGAAAATGTCAAAATAGCGACACAATTACTTAATTCATTGCAACATGGACTTCAAATGTCCGGAAATGAAATGAGTGATAGGAGATTACAAAAAGAATTAAATTCTTTGGTGTTTCAGTCTAATCGTTCAAATATATTAGAAAAATCATCCATTGGGAATCGAATTTACCAAGAATGTACAGAACAGGTTATCTTAGAAAAAATGTGGAAACAAGGACAAAAGGGTCAATGCAGTATTTTTGAGTATGGTAATTATGAAATACATGGAGTGATTCCTAGTGCAGATGATCGCTTTCAACAACCATATCTTTTAATTATTCCAAAAGATATGGATCCTGATGCTCCGATGATCGTAGAGACGAATAATTTGGAAGATCGAGATATGAAAAAATTATTAAATCAGGCATCATTAGAAACGGCTAAAAATCTAATACAGATTTCAAATAGAATGAAAAGTCCAATTATGGTACCTATTTTACCAGGAAATCCTAAAGGTCCTTATTATCAACAATTATCTGAAGAATGTTTTACTAACGAGATAAATCCAATGAATCAACGTATGGATTTGCAGGTAACGGAGATGATCGCATCAGCAAAAGAAAGAATTTTAAATAGTACAGGAGTGAAAGTACCAGATAAAATTTTTATGAATGGTTATTCCGCTTCTGGTGTTTTTGCCCAACGTTTTGCTTTATTACATCCAGAACTGATTGATACGTTATGTGTTGGTGGTGCCAGTGGAAGTATTCCAATGCCAAATCCTGATTTAGATTATCCATTAGGTATTAGAAATTATAAAGAAATCACAGGACATGAATTTGATTATGAAGCTTATCTTAATATTCGATTTCGTTACTATGTCAGTGAATTTGAAAAAGAAAAAGTAAATAAAACAAGGTTTACAGAAGATGGAGCATATGCGCCAATGCATGATATGAGTTATTTTTCTAGAAGTGTATCAAATGAAACGGGACAAGTATTTAGAAATCTATATGGAAAAGATTTATTGGAACGTTCCTACTATCAAATTATGTTACTGCAACAATTAGGATTTGATATTCAGCAACAAATGATTTTAGGAAAGTATCATAATAATATCAATCAACCTCTTTCAGAAATGGATATGAGTATGAACGAAGAAGGTGTTTATGTAACTGGAAATGACTTTGTACGAAACGTTTATCAAGAAAGTATGAGAAAAGGAAAACAACTTTGATATAAAATAAGAATGATATAGATAGAATCAAAAAGTATAAAGTAGATAAATTGACAAGAAAGATACTTTTATATATATTGAAAATAAGGAGGATAGGAGTATGGAATATAAAGTGATTGGTCAAACAGTACCAATGGTAGAAATTACAATGAATGCTGGGGAAAGCGTGTATACACAAAGTGGTGGTATGACTTATCAAACGGATGGTATTCAAATGAGTACGAATGCTAGAGGAGGATTATTAAAAGGGTTAGGTCGTGCTTTTGCAGGAGAGTCAATTTTTATGGCAACGTATCAAGCTAATATGGATGGTGCAAAAATAGCGTTTTCAACAACGGTACCAGGAAATATCATTCCATTGAATTTAGCACAAATGCCAAATGGATTTATTATTCAAAAAGGATCATTTTTATGTGCTACGAATGGTGTAGAAACAAAAATTACTTTTTCTAAAAGATTTAGTAGTGGATTATTTGGTGGAGAAGGATTTATTTTACAAAAAGCACAAGGAAATGGAGTATTATTTTTAGAAATAGATGGTGATTCAATTGTAAAAGATTTACAGCCAGGTGAAATATTAAAAGTAGATACTGGTAATGTTGTTGGATTTGAACCTAGTGTATCTTATGAAGTAGAAATGATTAAGGGACTCGGAAATATTTTCTTAGGTGGAGAAGGATTATTTGTTACAAAACTAGTAGGACCTGGAAAAGTTGTATTACAAAGTCAAAATTTTGCTGATTTTGCAGGTCGTATTAAACCATTTATGAGTAATAACGATTAAGATGTAATAATACATCTTTTTTTGTATGAAATATTGCTTTTATGAAATACTAATTGTGAGGTGATAGAGTGAATTTAGAATTAGTTCATAAAGTTTATAAAGATTCTGATATGGCAGTTTCAACAATTGATACGCTTTTAAAAGAAATGAAACATTATGATATTGATATCGTAGATACCATTCGTAATATTAAGAAAGGGTATGAACGTTATAAAAAGAAAAGTAGTGAACTTTTGAAAAGTGAAAAAATCGGGTTAGATAAAGTTGGAATTGTATCGAAGATGATGGCGGATACTGGTGTAAAACAAAAATTAAAATATCGTCATAGTGAATCCGGTGTTGTATCTATGTTGATCAAAGGAATGCATATGGGTGTAAAAGATATTGATAAAATATTAGAGCAATTAGAAGAGAAAGCTGACCAAGAAAGTATAACACTTGCAAGGGATTTTTTAGTTTTTCAAAAAGACAATATTCAAGCATTAAAAAAATATCTTTAAATAAGTCTATCATTGTAGACTTTTTTTGATAAAATGGTAGTAGTAGGAGATGGGAGTATGACAATTTTTGAACGTTTAGATCAGTTAAATATTTCATATCAAGTAATTGAACATGAACCAATTGCGACGATTGAAGAAGCTAAGAAAGTAAGTAATCAAATAGATGGAGTTGGTTGTAAATGTTTATTTTTAAAAGATAAACATAAACATTATTATTTAGTGTTAATGAATGAAAACAATCGAATGGATTTAAAATCATTTTCTAAAATCGTTGGATGTTCTAGACTTAGTTTTGCTCACGAAGAGGAATTAAAACAAATTTTGCACTTAAAACCAGGAAGTGTAACACCACTTGGAATAATACATGACCAAGATAATGTAGTATCAATCTGGATTGAACAAGCGTTAGAACGAGAAAAAGTATTAGTACATCCAAATTGTAATACGATGACATTATCTATCGAGATGAAAGACTTACTTCTATTTATTACTCATGAAAACCATCAGTATCATTTTTTTCACTAGAATCGTAGTATAAAATAGATTGACACAAAAACAAACGTTCGTTATAATAGGTACGTGATTGAAATTTTGCTGTTTGTGGTATAATAGCAAGTAGTTGAGGTGATTAAATGGATAAAATTATTGTAAAAGGTGCTAGAGTAAACAATTTAAAAAATATTGATATTGAACTACCAAAAGATAAATTAATTGTTATGACTGGAGTATCAGGTAGTGGGAAAAGTAGTTTAGCGTTTGATACTATTTATGCAGAAGGACAAAGACGTTATGTAGAAAGTTTAAGTGCTTATGCTAGACAATTTTTAGGTGGTAGTGAAAAGCCAGATGTTGATAGTATTGAAGGGTTATCACCTGCAATTAGTATTGATCAAAAAACGACAAATAAAAATCCACGAAGTACGGTTGGAACTGTAACGGAAATTTATGATTATTTGCGATTATTATATGCGAGAGTAGGAGTTCCTTATTGTCCAGTTCATCACATTCCAATTAGTAGTCAAAGTATTGAAGAGATGACAAATCAAATTTTAAAGTTAGAGGAAAGAACAAAAATACGCGTTTTAGCGCCCGTTGTTCATGGAGAAAAAGGAACACAAAAAGACTTGTTAGAAAAATTAAAAAAAGAAGGATATGTTCGGGTTATTGTCGATGAAGAAGAACATGATTTAGAAGAAGAGATTACGTTAGAAAAAAACAAGAAACATAATATCGAAGTTGTAATTGACAGGTTAATTATCAAAGAGGGTATCCGAAGTCGTTTGTATGATTCGATTGAAACGGCAGCAAAACTTGCACATGGGAAAGTAGTCATTGATGTTGTTGGCGATAAAGAAATTGTAATGAGTGAAAAGTATGCATGTCCACACTGTGATTTTTCACTTCCTGAGTTAGAACCAAGAATGTTTTCTTTTAATGCTCCTTATGGTGCTTGTGAAGATTGTAAAGGACTTGGAATTAAATTAAAAGTAGATGAAGATTTAATTGTACCAGATAAAAATTTAAGTATTAATGATGGTGCCATTGTTTCTCTAAATATCAAAGATGAAAATAATATTAATTATACAGAGTTATTTACGACATGTCAGTTTTATCAAATTGATATGAATGTTCCTTTTAAAGAGTTAAAGAGAAAAGATGTAGAAACATTGTTCTATGGATCACCAGATGATATTGAATTTCATTATGTGTCAAAATCAGGTAATACAAGAAGTGTAAAACGTCCTTATGAAGGAATTATTACTAATTTAGAACGTCGTTATATGGAAACAAAGAGTGGATGGATTCGTGACTGGATTGAGAATTTCATGACCGAGCTTCCATGTCCAACTTGTCATGGTGCTAGATTAAATGATTCTGTGTTATCAGTTTTAGTTGGTGATAAAAATATTTATGAAGTAACAAAGTTAAGTATTGGTGATTTACACACATTTTTCAATTCCTTGACATTATCACAAGAGCAACAAGAAATTTCTCGTTTGATTTTAAAAGAAATTGATTCTCGTTTAAGATTCTTAATTAATGTAGGTCTTGAATATTTAACGTTAAATCGTAGTGCTGGAACGCTATCAGGAGGAGAAGCACAACGAATTCGTTTGGCAACACAAATTGGTTCTCGTTTAACTGGAGTACTATATGTACTAGATGAACCTAGTATTGGACTTCATCAACGTGATAACAATCGATTAATTAATTCGATGTTAGAAATGCGTGATTTAGGAAATACATTGATTGTTGTAGAACACGATACGGATACGATGCTTGCAAGTGACTATTTAGTAGATATTGGTCCACGAGCTGGTAGTCATGGTGGAGAAGTGATTGCAGCTGGAACACCAGAAGAAGTAATGAAAAATAAAAATAGTTTAACCGGAAAATATTTAACTGGTGAATTAAAGATTGATGTTCCAAAAACAAGAAGAAAAGGAAATAAAAAGTATTTAGAAGTAAAAGGTGCGAAAGAAAATAATTTGAAAAATATCAATGTTAAGATTCCACTTGGAACATTTACTTGTGTAACAGGGGTATCAGGTAGTGGAAAATCAACTTTGGTAAATGAAATTATTTATAAAGCAGTATCAAATCATTTATATAAAAATAAAGAAAAACCAGGATTACACAAAGAAATAAAAGGATTAGAACATATTGATAAAGTAATTGATATTTCACAAACACCAATTGGTAGAACACCACGAAGTAATCCGGCAACTTATACAGGAGTATTTGATGATATTCGAGATGTATTTACGAATACAAAAGAAGCAAAAATGCGTGGTTATGATAAAGGAAGATTTTCTTTCAACGTGAAAGGTGGACGTTGTGAAGCTTGTTGGGGAGATGGAGTAAAGAAAATTGAAATGCATTTCTTACCAGATGTTTACGTTCCATGTGAAGTATGTGGTGGAACAAGATATAATCGTGAAACATTAGAGATTAAATATAAAGGAAAAAGTATTTATGATGTGTTAGAAATGACAGTAGAAGAAGCATTAGAATTTTTTGAAAACATTCCAAAAGTAAAAACAAAATTACAAATGTTAATGGATGTAGGTCTTAGTTATATCAAATTAGGACAAAGTGCTCCAACTTTATCAGGTGGAGAAGCAGCACGTGTAAAACTTGCGAAAGAATTACAGAAAAAACCAACAGGAAAAAGTTTATTTATTTTAGATGAACCAACAACTGGATTACATACGGACGATATTAAAAAATTACTTGTTATTTTACAAAGAATTGTCGATAATGGGGATACTGTATTAGTAATTGAACATAATTTAGATGTGATTAAAGTTGCTGATTATATTATCGACTTAGGTCCAGAAGGTGGTAATAAAGGTGGTACAATTATTGCCAAAGGAACACCAGAAGAAATTGTAAAAGTAAAAGAAAGCTATACTGGTGAGTATTTAAAACCATTATTAAACAAATAAACTAATTGATAGATGGGAAAAGTACAAGTTTTAATGAATAAAATTTGTGCTTTTTTGTTTTTCTTTTATATTATTGTGTTATAATACATAGCAAGAAAAGAGGATATTGTATGGACATGAGAGAAAATAAAACATTAAAAAAATATATTAGAAGTTTAAAATATAATATTGGAAGTACTGAGTGGATAAAAAATTGTCCAGATCAAAAAGCTGACTGGTTAAATTATATTTGTAGTAATCGTTATAATGAAAAGCAAGTTTTAGAGTTTATTCAATTATTATTAGAAAAAACAGATATTGATATTAATCAAGTGGATAATGATGGCTATAATTTTATTCAAAATGCTTTATATTCTAATTATAGTGAAGATTTTATGATGCAATTATTTGATATTGCTTATCATCATGGTAATTTTGATATTAATTATCATGGAGATGCTTATGGTGATACAGTAATACATACAGCAATTGAAAGTGATTGCTATACAGGTAAAATAGCACCGTTAATGAGAATTGCTAATAAAATGGGATTTGATCCTAGCATTAAAAATGACGACAATAAAACTGTTTTAGATGTTTCTTTAAATCCCGATTGTAACTATGAATTAGATGAAGAGGATCTTTTAGAAGTGAAAAATTTAATTAAACTGCAACAAGAAAAAATAAGATTAGAAAAATCAAAAGAAAAGTTATTATTGATTCAAAAACAATTAGAAAACATTTTAGAACCATTAGATGAAGAAGAAAGACAACAAGTTTTAGAAGCAACTTATAAAGTGTATTCATATAAAAAGACGAGATAACGGGGGATTACCATTGCTAATAGTAAGAAAGAGTATAGATAACTATTTTATGATAAATCAGTTATTGAATATTATATTTAAAAATACCAAAAATTTATTATGGATTAAAAATTATAATGATCAGGAAAAAGTAGCGATTAAAGATAAAATGATAGCAATCGCGAATGATGAATTACCTGTTTGTGCAATTGATTTTGATGAGATGAAATATTTATTTATAGAATTTTTTAGAAAAGACTCTATCAATGAAGATTTTTATAAATTTTTAAAAAAAGATATTGATATCATTCATGAACAGATTGATAGTATTATGAATTATTTATTGGAAATAGAAAAAAAGCAGAATATCATTACTTGTGATATGTTAGATATCGTACTAAAAATATATCCGGAGGCAAAAAAAGTATTTAATAGTAGAGAAAGTTTTCATCAATTAGTTGAAGATAATTGGAATGATATTACTAAATTGTTAGAACTAATGGATAAATATAACATTGTTCATTCGATAGAAACGGGTATTTATTTTTTTGATTATGTTCAAAGTGAAAATAAAATATTTGCAAGTAAGGACACTTTAAATGTTTGTTATCAATATTTTATAAAAAATATTGAACAGGGTAATTTAAATCAACTTTATTTATTTGGTTCTGTATTACCTGATGAATTAACGAATCAATATCTTGAGTTATTGATTGAAAAAGATGTATTCCATCATTTGCAGTTTATTGATGATAATGGACAATTGTTAAAGGATAAGTCAGCAAAAAAAATTAGAAATGAAAAATTTCAAGAAAAGTTTTTACAATATTATTCTAAAAAAATTAATCTTAATTTTACAGAATTTTTTACACAAACAAAAGTTACTTTGCTAATTAAATACCTATTTGATTATCAGAATTTTTATTCAGAAGAAGAAATCGATAATATCTTTAATATGATACAGGATGGTATTTCAATTCCAATCTCTAGTGATTATGATGTAGATAAAAGGAACAAATCTAGTTTACCTTTTTTCAATATTAAACAATTATTGTTAACCAATGATATTGATTATTTATGGAAGATTGATGCTTATTTTGAAGATTTGACTCCTATATTAGAAAAAATAATAATTGATAGATTACAAAATGATACCAATCTTTCTATTATGGATAATATTAAATCACCATTTACCAATGAATATTTAGCCTTAATAAAAAATAAAAAACCAGAAGTAAGAGAACAATTGTATTCCATATTTTATCAATACTTTAGAAAAAAATTTAACATTGAAAATAATGATTATGATAAGTATCTTTATCAATTATTTATTAAATACGTTGATGGAAAACATATTTATGCTATTTCAAAATTAGAATCAGTAAAAGAGATGATTGCCTTTTTAAAAATGCGTTATTGGCAATTTGATTTTAATCAAATAACAGAAGAGCAAATAAAAAATATGAATGTGAAACATATTTTTAGGTTAAATAAGATGATTGATGATTTCTATCAAAAAATAAGTGATGATGAAAAAGAGAGGTATCATTTATTACTAATGAAGTGTTATTTTATTTTCGGCTTTGATAAGGCAAAAGTAGTACTTGAAAGTATTGATAAACTCAACGAGTTAGAGCACTTATTTGATACGATTGATATTCATAACGTACATTATGATGAAATAGGAAATCTCATTTTAAATCAAAAATTTATTCATATGTATATAGATATATTTAAAAGAAAAGAGAAAAGTTCAGATGCATATAAATTATTTTCAGATATCTATAATCATTATGATAGTCTCATAAATCATCTTCAAAAAGATAGTAGAACATTACCAAAACTTTTAAAATTATATAAATATAAAAGATTTCTTAATGCAGGATTTTCTCCTAATTATTATCAATTAATGAATCAAATTATTTATTTACCAAATAATAAGGTAGTGAATGAAAATATAAAATGGTATGAAGTAATGAAACAGCGTTATAAGAGTAATATTCCTAAAGTGAGTGGTAAGTTAAATCACTATCATTATGAAATACTTGATTTAGATGATCCTCTTACATTAACAGTTGGGAAAAGAACGAATTGTTGTTTTTTACTAGATGGTGCATCACGAACTTCTTTAAAACATGCGATGACTGCTGATAATGGTAGAGTCTTTGTTGTGTTTGATGGAAGTGAAGTAATCGCACAAAGTTGGGTATGGCGTGATGGAAATATTCTATGTTTTGATAATGTTGAGTCTATTAAAAATGATCATGAATTATCAGATTGTTATGTCGAAGCAATTCATAAAATTGTTGCACAGTCAAAATTAAGAGAACATCCTGATGAACGTATTAAGATGGCAACCATTGGAATAAATCATTCTGATTTAAAATATGAGTTTACCAAACAATATCCTCATATATTTTCAAAAAATCATTTAAAACAGTTTAGTCCTATTTTAAATGATGATAGTGAGAATAATGAAATCTATAGTGATGCAAAATTAGAACAATGTGTACTATATAAAGAAACTGATTTTCATATTGAAGATAATAACCATATTCAAAATCCAATTTATTTAGATGAAAGACCATTTATTAGTAAAATTGATGTAAAAAGTAGTTCTGATTTATCTAATGCTGAATTATTGATTCATTCAATTCAATGCGATTTAGCGTTACCACTAATAAAAAAGGAAGAATTAAATCAAGTGAAACAAATTTATCATAGTAAAGATTGGTATATAATGATTTATCAAGATGGAAGCTATGATTCAAATATCTATAGTATTGATCCTAGAGCGCATGAAGAGTATGAAACAATATTAGATGTTATAACATTAGAAAAAGAAGCAGTTTTAGTTAAAAAATAATTGCTTCTTTTTTTATTTTATAATTTGTTATATAATAGGAATAATGATAGAAAGAAGGTAGAGTATGCAGTTTGAAATTGTAACAACAGAAGAAAAATTAAAAAAGCATTTTGAACGAGATTATCGAACGTTAAGTATGGTATGTTTACTCATGTATACGATTATCGTTTTTGCTCTTTGTTCTAGTTTTATTCAAACCGATTTTTGGAATGTAATCAAATACTATTTCATTGGACTAATCATTTTAGCTATTTTCTTATATATTCTTACAAAATTGACGACAATGATTAGTTTGTATATGCTGAAGCATGTTGTCCATTATAAATATGGAACATTTACTGAAGTAATTAATGAAAAAGGAATTACCGAAGTATTAGATGATGATGCGATATCGTTAAAATGGAGTGAAGTAGGGAAAGTTGTAACAGCTTATAAATTTATTATTGTAAAACCAAAAGATAAGAAGAATCCAAGTTTCTTATATCGTAAAAAACATTTTAAAACAGAAGAAGAGTATCAAGAAGTAGTTGATACCATTCATAAATACTATGAATTATATTTAGAGAAAGAAGGGAAAAAATATGACACCACACAACGAAGCAAGAAAAGAAGAAATCGCTAAAACAGTAATTATGCCAGGAGATCCACTACGTGCAAAAAAAGTAGCGGAAATCTATTTAAAAGATTGTAAATTAGTTAGTAAAGTACGTAATATTTATGCTTATACTGGTACCTATAAAGGAAAAGAAGTTACGATTATGGCATCAGGTATGGGAATGCCTAGTATGGGAATTTATTCTTATGAATTATACAAATTTTATGATGTTGAAAACATTATACGTGTTGGAACAGCAGGAAGTTATGTAAAAGAATTAAATGTATATGATGTATTATTAGTAGAAGAATCTTATAGTGATTCTAGCTTTGCTAAAGTACAAAATCATAGTTTAGAAGATACGATTTCTTCTTCAAAAGAGTTAAATGATTGTATTTTAGAAACAGCAAAATCATTAAATATGCCACTTTCAGTAGGAAAAGTATATAGTACTGATGTATTTTATAAAGAGGACAGTAATTATCAAACTTGGGTAAATAAAGGTTGTATGGTATGTGAAATGGAATCTTTTGCACTTTTCCATAATGCAAAAGTATTAAATAAACGTGCTACATGCTTACTTACAATTTCTGACCATTTTATTACAGGAGAAGAAACAACAAGTGAAGAACGTGAAACGAAGTTTATGGCAATGATGGAGTTAGCACTAGAAACAAGCTTAAAATTATAACTTAAGTTTTATTAAAAAAGATGTAAGAAAAAATAAAAAATACGTATACTAAAAAAGAGGTGATAACGTGGTTTATATCAAAAAAGATAATGTTGCTTATAATTTACATATTATTAAGACAAAAAAATTCAAAACGGTTTCTATTCACGTCAATTTTAAAAGAAAATTTACGAAAGAAGGAATTACATTACGTAATTTATTAGGAGAAGTATTATTAGAATCTACTAAGAATTATCCTACTAGAAGAGATATTATCTTAGAAAAAGAAAATTTATATCGAGCAAATTTCTTGTACCAATCTGTTCGTTCTGGAAATTATGCCGTATTAGAATTCCGTGCTAGTTTTTTAAATGACGAATATACCGAGGAAGGAAATGCGAAACAAGCAATTGAATTTTTAAATGAAATTATTTTTCATCCTAATATCTTAAATGATGAATTTGAGGCAACTTCTTTTTTGCGTAGTAAAAATGTTTTAAAAGAACAAATTGAGTCAGCAGTGGAAACACCTAGAAGATATGCGACAAAACGTTTTTTAGAAGAATTTTACCCAAAAAGTGTCTTTCAGTATATGGGACCAGGTTATTTGGAAGATTTAGAAGAGATTAGTGCAAAATCATTATATGAATATTATCAAAGCGTTTTAAATAGTGATTTTGTCGATGTGTTTGTTTGCGGTGATGTGGATGAAAAAGAAATAGAAGAACTATTTAAAGATTGTTTTGCAATTAAAACGGTAAAAAAGAAAACAGAATCACATTTGATTGTCAATGAAAAATTACGTAAACGAGCAAAGATTGTAACAGATCAAAAACAGACACAACAAAGTATCTTAATGATTGGTTGTAAATTACCAAAATTAACTGATTATGAAAGAAAATATGTAGGTAGACTTTATAGTTATATCTTAGGTGGTGGAGCAGAGTCTTTGTTATTTCAAAATGTACGAGAAAAACATTCCCTTTGCTATACCATTCATTCTACATTTTCTAGTGTTGATCATAACTTAATCATTCAAGCAGGAATTGATGCGAAAAATGTGAAAAAAACGATTTCATTAATAAAAAAATCAATGAAAGAAATCGGAGCAGGAAAATTCCCTGAACAAATGATTGAATCTTTTAAACTTGTTAATCAAACAGTAAGAAAAGAAATTTTAGATTCACCTGTTGGAATTATTAATTTGTACCGCAATCATGAATATGTGAAAACAGATCTATTAGAAAAGATGGAAGAAGAACAGAAAAAATTAACCAAAGAAGATGTTATGAAGTTTGCGAGTCTTGTAAAAATTGACACCATCTACTTATTAGAAGGAGGGATGAAAGATGAAGAAGTTAACCCTCAATAAATTAGATATTGATTTATTTCAAGAAACATTAGAAAGTGGACTAACTGTTTATGTTGCGGTAAAAGAAAATAGTAATCGTAATTATGTTGCTCTTACGACACGTTATGGAAGTGATACTGTTTCTTTTGTACCACGAGGAAAGAAAAAGATGATTGATGTTCCACTTGGTATTGCCCATTTTTTAGAGCATCAAATGTTTGAAATGGAAGATGGAACAAATCCTTTAGAAGAATTTAGTAAAAGTGGTAGTGATGCTAATGCTTATACCAATAATAGTCAAACCTGTTATCTATTTTCAGGTGTTCACAATATATTAGAAAATTTAGAATACTTATTAAAATATGTATCAGAACCATATTTTACAGATGCATCAGTAGAAAAAGAAAAAGGAATTATTATTGAAGAATTAAAGATGTATGCAGATATGCCAGACACCGTTTTATTTAATACAATCTTTCAAAATACGATGAAACTACATCCATCTAAACATCCAGTGATTGGAACAATTCAAGATATTAAGAAAACAACGAAAGAAGATTTATATACTTGTTATGAAACTTTTTATCATCCAAGTAATATGTATTTATTAGTCGTAGGAAATGTTGATCCTAAAGAAGTGATAGAAGTAGCTCGAAATAGTAATCTTAATCAAAAACATATAAAAGATAAACATGAAATGATTCAAGTAAAACACTATGATGAACCTAAAGCTGTAGTAAAAAAATATGAAAAGAAAACATTAGATATTGTACTTCCTAAAATCGCAATTACATGGAAATTTAATTTAGAACATAAAAGTGTTGAAGAAAAGAAAAAATTAAATCAATATTTATCTATTTTATTTTCTTCTAAGTTTGGATCTTCTTCCCTTTGTTTAGAAAACTTACGAAACGAAAGAATTATCTCAGATATTTTATATTTAGATCGAGTACCAATTGACGATTATCTTCTTTATATGATGGTTGGAGAAACAAAAGAATACGATACTTTATTAGAAAGAATAAAGACAGAAATGAAAGATATCACGATTTCAAAAGAAGACTTTGAACGTAAGAAAAAAGTATTAATTAGTTCTTATATTTATATGAGTGATAATGTCGATAGTATTGCTGGATATTTAGATGAAACAATTTATTATTATCATCAAGTAGAAGATAATTGGTACCAATTTTTAAAAGAGTTAACATGGGAAGAAATGAATGAAATGATTAAAACAATTGATTTTAGTCATTATAGCGTCGTTGTATTAGAGAGCAAATAGTGCTCTTTTTAATATGAAAAAATTGTCGAAA
The DNA here is from genome assembly GCA_944358795.1 of uncultured Bacilli bacterium. Lineage (GTDB taxonomy): Bacteria > Bacillota_I > Bacilli_A > RF39 > UBA660 > MGBC107952. The sequence continues at coordinate 45,387 of CALVRW010000011.1, forward strand.
AAAATATATTGTCAGCATACCAAAATAATGATATACTAGTAACAGAATAGGAGTGAATAAAAGAATGAAAGAAAAAAGATATCAAGGATTTACGTTAATTGAATTACTAGCGGTTATTGTCATATTAGCAGTCATCGCATTAATCGCAACACCACTTATTATGAATGTAATAAATGATGCGAAAAAGAGTGCAGCAAGAGATGCCGGATACTCAGTAATTAAGGCAGGAGAACTAGCAGCTGCCACATCAGGAATTGAAAGTGTCAATCCCCCATATCATTATGACCAAAACAGTAACCTACCAATGAAAGGAACAAAACCAACGAAGTTTACTTTAGATATCAATGAAGAGATGCATACCCAATTACGTGCATGGATTAATGGATACTGTGTGGTAAAAGAGTATGATAAAGAAGAAGTAACTGTTGATGAAAGTAAGAAAACAGAAGCGGACTGTGTAACAGGAGGAGGATCAGGAGCAACACCAGGAGACTTTGAAACAGACTCATGGGATACAATTGCCAAAGTAGTAAAAGATGATCCAAGTGCTTATCCAGTAGGATCAGAAAAAGAAGTAACCTTAACAGGACCATACGCTGGAACTTATACAGTAAGAGTAGCCAATAATACAACACCATCAGAATGTAGAGAGTCAGATTTTTCTCAAACATCCTGTGGATTTGTATTAGAATTTGTAGATATTATTACAAAACAACAAATAAATACAACTAGTACAAACAAAGGTGGTTGGCCAGCAAGTGCTATGTATGATATTGTAAATACAGATATTTATAATGGATTACCAAGTGACTTAAAGAAGGTAATCAAAGATACAAAAGTAGTATCAAGCCATGGAAGTGGTGATACAACAAACATTACCTCAACAGATCATTTGTATTTACTAGCAACGAAAGAAATATGGGGAAAAGAAGGAACAACAAATGAAATAAATAATGATAGTTCAGATAATCAAACAAGGCAATTAGATTATTATAAATCAAAAGGTGTGACAACAAGTAATTATAGTGGAGCCATCAAGAGGTACAACGGATTAGCAGATGAGTGGTGGATGCGCTCGGCCGATTCTATTAATAGTTATGATTTCTACGATGTGGATGCGTATGGCGATTGGGGTAGCAATTATGCTGATATTACCTATGGGGTGGCGCCAGCTTTCCGAATAGGATAACCGGAAGTTAACATCCGAAAGGGAACTCCGAACGGGAGTGAAAAGGAAGTTGCTAACAAATAGAAGAAAGAATAAGGGAACGCAGAAATAAAAGAAAAATGAAAAGAATTAAGAAAACGGAAAGGGAAACCACAACTTGCATGCAAGTTGTGGTTTAAAAATAAAAAATGATAGTAGTATATAGTTATAGATAGTTTTTGATTTTTGGATTTAAGTTCCGGTAAAATTTTATAAATTTGTTGAAATATTAAGCTAAAATTAGTGTATATACTAAACAATGTAATTTTTCTAATTCTTTTTGATATATATTGCTTAAATTATAACCTTGGTTAAAAAAATACCGAAACTCAAGTTTTTGGATGCTTGCGACAATATCCGTAAAGTAGTATAATGAAGTTATGATAGGAGCGAATAAAGAATGAAAAAAAATCAAGGGTTTACGTTAATTGAGCTTTTAGCAACCATTGCAGTACTTGCTATTGTTGCGTTAATCGCAACACCAACTGTTTATAGGGCAATCAATGGTTCACGTGAAAAAGCATATAATGATCAAGTATCTGCTATTATTACTGGAGCAAAATCTTGGAGTTCAGATCAAAATAATTTTTATAAGTTGCCTGCAAAAGGTGGAATGACAACGGTAACATTAAAAGAATTAAAAAAAGGTGGATATGTAGACAGTGACATTGTAAATATAAAGAATGGGAAAAAATTTGATGATAATTGTACGAAAGTAGATATTACTTATGATGGAAAAAAGTTAAGTTATAAATTAAATACGTCTAGTTGTACAAATTAAATGTCTAAAAATGAAAAACTAAAGAAAAGATATTTTCTTTTCTTGTAAATTATGTTAAAATGAAACAGTAGAATGTATCAACATAGCTAGGTAATATAAAGGAGGAGTTAGTGTGGCACTAAATTTTAAAAAAATCTTTGATGGTGAAGATGATATGTACGAAAAAAGTTCGGGAGACGAATATTATAAATTATCTGCTGATGAAGCAATTGATAATAACGGTGGAACTAAAATGATATTATTAGAACCACGTGCGTATTCTGAATCACAACAAATTGTTGATTATTTAAAAAATAGAAATGCAGTTGTTGTGAATTTGAAAAGAGTTACAAGTGACCAAGCAAAACGAATTGTTGACTTTTTAAGTGGAACAATTTATGCGATTGGTGGAGATTTACAAAAGATCGGTGGAGGTATTTTCTTATGTACACCAAATAACGTAAATGTACAAGGAAAAATTACTGATGATAACGATGGTAAAGATATCCATGATAATGATGATATTAATATTGAATGGTAAATGCAAAAATTGATTGAATTAGAAATAAAAGTGTGCTACAATAGGGCGTAGTGCCAGAGGTGATGATATGGATAAGTTTAATCGAACACTTCGTGGTTATGATCCAATTGAAGTCAATAACTTTTTAGATAAAGTTATTAAGCAAGTGGAAATAATGGTTGGGGAATTAAACGAAAAAGATGAAAAGATTGCTCGTTTAGAGGCTTATGAAAAAGAAAATGAAATGTTAAAACAAAAATTAGAACAATATCGTAGAACAGAAGAAACGATGAATCGGGCAATTATGATGGCACAAAAAACATCAGATCAGATGAAAGTAGCTGCTCATCATGAATGCGAAGTTATTATTAATGATGCGAAACGTAATGCGAATCGTATTATCAATGAAGCCCTTTTAAAAGCTGAAAAAACAGAGCAAGAAGCAAATATGTTAAGACGTAATATTAGTATTTTTAAACGTCGATTAAGAAGTATCATCGAAGCACAACTAGAAATGGTTGATGAAATTGACCATGTAGAATTATAAAACAATCGAGAAAGACGGTATATAACTAGAGTGATAGAAAGTTCGTGGTTGATGGAAACGAATACGAAGGTTATATATAGATCACTTTTGATGTGACTAATGAAGGTTAGTCCGGGTAACGCCGTTATCGTATTAAGTGTATAAACTCATTATAAAATAAGGTGGTACCGCGGGGAAACTCGTCCTTATAATAAATGAGTTTTTTTGTTATATCATATAGTAGGAGGTTTTTATGGGACAATTTAAAGAATTAAGTAAAGAAAAAGTAAGTGTAGTAGAAAGTAAGATTTTAAAAGAATGGAAAGAGAAAGATATTTTAAATTTAACGATTGAAAATAGAAAAGGAAAAGAAGATTTTGTTTTCTATGATGGTCCAATTTATGCGAATGCGAAACCTGGAATTCATCATGTTTTTGCGAAAACAATTAAAGATGCTTTCTGTAAGTATAAAACGATGCGTGGGTACCGTGTTTTAAGAAAGATTGGATTAGATACACATGGACTTCCAATCGAAGTAAATGTTGAAAAAAAATTGGGATTTAAATCAAAAACTGATATTGAAGAATTTGGAATTGAAAAATTTTGTGAAGAATGTAAAAGCGAGACAGATAGTAATATTGATGAAGTAAAAAAAGTAACGGATATGATGGGACAATTTATTGATTGTGATCATCCATATGTTACTTGTAGTAATGAATATATTGAATCTGAATGGTGGATTGTAAATGAATTAAATAAAAAAGGACTACTTTACCATGGAAATAAAGTATTACCATATTGTCCTAGATGTGGTACGGAACTTGCAAGCCATGAAGTATCACAAGGATACAAAGAAGTTAGTGTTAATACGGTTATTGTACCATTTAAATTAGTAGATAAAGATGAATATTTCTTAGTATGGACTACAACACCATGGACTTTAATGGCCAATGTTGCAGTATGTGTAAACCCTGATTTAGAATATGTAAAAGTAGAGTCTCGTGGATATAAATTTATTTTATGTTCTAGTTTATTACAACAAGTATTAGGGGATGACTATGAAATATTAGAAACATATAAGGGAACTGACTTAGTTGGAATGAAATATGAACAATTTATGCCATTTGTTAAAGTAGAAGGAAAAGCTTTTGAAGTAATTGCTGATACATATGTTACAGATAGTGATGGTACAGGTATTGTTCATATCGCACCTGCTTATGGGGCAGATGACAACCGTATTTGTGTTGCGAATGGAATTGCTTTTGTGAATCCAGTAGGAACAGATGGATGTTATAAAGAAGGACCATGGAAAGGAACGTTAGTAACGGATCCAGAATTAGAACTTGATATTATTAAATGGTTAAAAGAGAATGATAAATTATTTAAAAAACAAAAGATGACGCATGATTATCCACATTGTTGGAGATGTAAACAACCACTTATTTATTTTGCAAAACCAGCATGGTATGTAAGAAATACTGCATATAAAGAAGAAATTATTAAAGCAAATGAAACAGTAAACTGGTATCCAGATTATATTGGAAAGAAGAGATTTGCTAACTGGTTAGAAAATATGATTGATTGGGGTATTTCAAGAAATCGTTATTGGGGTTGTCCACTTCCAATTTGGACTTGTGATTGTGGTCATTTTGAAACAATTGGTTCTGTTGCTGAATTAAAAGAAAAAGCAGTTGAAAAAGTAGAGGATAATTTAGAACTTCATCGTCCATATGTTGATCAAATTCATCTTACTTGTCCACATTGTGGAAAAAAGATGAGTCGTGTAAGTGATGTAATGGATGTATGGTTTGATTCAGGAGCGATGCCATATGCACAATTCCATTATCCATTTGAAAATAAAGAATTATTTGAATCACAATTTCCAGCTGATTTTATTGCAGAAGGGGTAGACCAAACAAGAGGTTGGTTCTATGTATTAATAGTTCTTTCTACTTTAATTAGTGGAAAATCTAGTTTCAAAAATGTTGTAGTAAACGATATGATGTTAGATGCTAATGGAAAGAAAATGAGTAAATCAACAGGAAATATTATTAATCCAATTGAGATTATGGAACAATATGGAGCTGATACAGTTCGATTCTATATGTTATATGCATCTCCAATTTGGACTCCATTAAAATTTGATGTAGAAGGATTAAAAGAAGTATATTCTAAATTCTTTAATACTTTAAAAAATACTTATAATTTCTTTGCTCTTTATGCGAATACTGATCAAGTAGATCCAAGAGAATTTGAAGTTGATTATCAAGATAGAACATTAATTGATAAATGGTTGCTTTCTAAATATCATCAATTATTAAAAGATGTGACAAGTTATTATGAAGAATATGATTTAACAAAAGTAGTACGTAGTATTACAAACTTTGTAAATGAAGATTTATCAAATTGGTATATTAGAAGAAATCGTAGAAGATTCTGGGCAAGTGAATTAGATCTTGATAAAAAAGCGGTTTATAAAACAACTTATGAAGTATTGGTAGGACTTTGTGAAATGATTGCTCCAATTGTACCTTATCTTTCAGAAGAAATGTATCAAGCATTAACAGGAAAAGAATCTGTTCATTTAGCAGACTTCCCAACTTATGATGAAAAGTTGATTGATAAAGCAATTGAAGAAAAAATGGATTTAGTTCGTGACTTAATTAGTTTAGGAAGAAATGCCAGAGAAGAAGCAAAAATTAAAGTTCGTCAACCAATTAGTAAAGTAATTATTGATGGTAAGAATAAGGAAATTATTGGAGACCTTACAGATTTAATTTTAGAAGAATTAAATGTAAAAGAAGTTGTTTATGAGGAAAACTTAAGTAACTTCATGAACTTTATTGTTCTTCCTAATTACAAAGTAGCGGGTCCAATCTTTGGTTCTAATATTAAAGCATATGCAAAAGCATTAACAGAACTTTCTTTAGAACAAATTATGAGTCTACAAAGCGAGGAAAATATTGATATTTTAGTAGATGATGTAGAATACAATATTTCTAGTGATATGGTAGTAATTCGTATTTCTTCAAAAGAAGGATTTAATGCACAAATGGAACACAATCACTTCATTATTTTAGATACAGAATTAACAGATGATTTAATTTATGAAGGAATTGCTCGTGAACTTGTTTCTAAAGTACAAAATTTAAGAAAGAATAAAGATTTTGAAGTAGCAGATCGTATCTTGTTATATTATAATGGAGACGAAGAGTTTGAAAAAGCGCTTACTAAATTTAAAGAATTTGTACAAAATGAAACATTAGCTTTAAATATTACAAAGAAAGAGAATCTAGAAGTAGCTTATGATTTAAATGGACATGAAGTATATCTTGATGTTGAAAGAGTATAGCAGAATCTATCAAAAAAAGTAAACAGGAGAAAACGCTTGTTTACTTTTTATTATGATTGAAAAAAGAATGAAACATTGGTACAATTTTAAGTGTAGAGATTATGAGGTGTTATTATGAAAAATCAAAATAAAATGGTATTATTTTATGGGATGGATCCAGTTGATGGTCAAGTAAAAAATGGATCTTATGATCGTATTGGAAATATTTATGAAGATGATTTTCACATTTCTTGTTTTCAAGAATTTTGTAAATCTCACTTTTTAGATATCAAAGCATTTCAGAATTTATCTTATCGTAGTTCTATTGATATTGTTAGTTATTTTTTATCTAAAGTGATGGGACATGTTGTATTTGTTAATACAACAAAAGATATTGAAAACTATGGTTATTCAGGAATGGTTTTTATGCCTTCACAATTAACCGAAGAGCAAACAACTTTGTTAAAATCATTTGTCGAAGAATTAACTTCATTTCAAATTTTAATTAATTACGATATGGAATTAAATGATGGAATTATTGAAACAAAATCAAAACAAACTACAAGTACAATTGATACTAAACAATTTGTCAATGATTTTATTGATACTCATTATAAAGAAGGAAAGAAGAAGTAATATGTCTTGCTATGAATATGATGACTTATATGAAAAGTGTCAAAATACCGGATTATATCATCTGTTTTGTTTTGATATAAAAAATAGTAAAAGTTGTCATGATAATAAAATAGAGATTTTATATACGTTATTACATCGATTATATTTAGTTTTAGAATCATTAGAAAAAGAACTAAAACGTCCGATTTTAGTTCGAGAATCGCCTTTATTATTGGGGATTTATCAAAATGGTCATTATAGTTATCCACGTGTCAATGATATGCGAGATTGTAATGCGAATTATTATGAACCATTATTATTTGGTGATTCTATTTTTCTTACTGTATATCGAGATGCGATTAGTACAGATGAAATGTTTCACATCTTTGATGAAGTAAAAGAATCACTTGGTATACCTTATCAGTTTCATTATCATCATGGATATTATGAAACAAATGATATTGCAAAATCTCGCGAACAATATTTTCGTGGCGATTTATTAGGAAAATTAGAACAAGCGCATAAGAAAAAAGTGAAGTAAGTAATTGTTAAATAATTTTAAACTATCTCATTTTATTTGATGGTAGGGAAATTGTACTAGAAACTGAAGAATTTGAATAAAGTAAAAGATGGACTTTCATCCATCTTTGTTTTTTTTTATAAATTCTCTAAGCATTTTAGTAAGTGCTCTTTTTTCGATTCTCGACACATAACTTCGAGATATCATTTATTCTTCCTCTAAAGGTTTAAATAATTCTCTAATATCTATATTTAATACTTCGGCAAATCTCCATATTGTTCCTAATCCAAATGTTTGATGGTATTTAGGACTTTCTATGTTCATTATAAAGCCTTCACTATAATTACATTTTTCTGCAAATTGGCTTTGAGTTAATCCTTTTAGTTTTCTTTGTTTTTTCAGGTTTTGTGCTACTAAATAATATACATAGTTTTCATCTTCTTTACTAATCATATTATAGCACCTACCTTTCTAGTAATATTTTCTCACTTATTTATCAAAATATACTTCACCTATTCGTTGAGGTGTGCTATAATGTAAATGTAGTAATTATTGGTTAAAAATATGCTAGTATAGGTATTTTTAATAAATGTAGTATGGGAGGAGGTATGGAAGTGGAAACAAAATTTTGTGAGTTTTGTGGAGCCAAGGTAGTAATTGATGCAGTTATTTGTCCAAACTGTGGGAAGCAACTTGAAGAATTAAAAACAGAAGAAAATAGGTCTAATCCTCAAGTAATTATAAATAACTCAAATACAATTAATGGAATTGCTGGTAAAAAACAATGCGACAAATGGGTTGCACTAATTCTATGTGTTTTTTTAGGAGTTTTAGGTGGACATAAATTTTACGAGGGTAAAGCTGGAATGGGAATTTTATATATTTTCACTGTAGGATTATTTGGAATAGGTATCATAGTAGATTTTATTTCGATACTATGTAAACCTAATCCATATTATGTATAGGAGGAGTAAAATGGAAAATAAAAAATTTTGTAAATTTTGTGGTGAAAAAATTGATAGTGATTCAGTAGTTTGTCCAAAATGTGGAAGACAATTGGAAACTACCAAAAAGGTTGAAGATGTAAACAGAATAACAAATCAAGGCGAGGAAAAGCCTAAATTTTATACACAAGACTGGTTTATGTGGGTTATGTTGATTTTTGTTGCACCAGTTGGTATATTTTTAATGTGGAAGTATAATGATAAGATGAAAAAAAATACAAAGATAATATTATCAATAGTATTTGCAATATTTTTCTTGATTTTTGCATTTGGTGGAAGCAGTGATACAACGACAACTGATAAGCCATCATCAAATAACAACAATGATAAAAATGCTGAAGTAAATGTGAAAAAAGTTGAAGTTATTGATTTTAGTTCAATGAAAGAAAATGAAATATTAACTTGGTGTAATGAGAATAATCTGATTTGTAATTTTGAAAGAGAATATTCTGATACAGTTGCAAAAGATGCCTACATTAATCAAAGTGTTAATGCTGGTGAACAAGTTGTTGAAAACACAAAAGTAACTGTTACTTATTCTCTAGGTAAAGCTCCTACTAAAGGACAAGAGAATGCTGTAAGAAAAGCAGAATCATATTTGGACACAATGCCATTTTCTAGAAATGGATTAATAGAGCAGCTTGAATTTGAAGGTTTTACGAATGAAGAAGCTGTATATGGTGTAGATAATGTTATTGTTGATTGGAATGAACAAGCTGTAAAAAAAGCAAAATCATATTTGGATACAATGCCATTTTCTAGAAATGGATTAATAGAGCAACTTGAATTTGAAGGGTTTACTCATGAACAAGCGGTTTATGGAGTAGATCAAAACGGATTATAATTTGTTACTAATAACTTATATTATAAGATGATTATGATCTTCTTCTTTAATGATAAATAATATGCTTTATTACGAAACTGATTAAATTTTTAGAAATAATGTTACAAAAACAAAAGAACAAAGATAACTTAATCTTTGTTTTTTTTCATAAATTCTCTAAGCATTTTAGTAAGTGCTCTTTTTTCAATTCTCGACACATAACTTCGCGATATTTTTAATTTTTTCGCAATTTCTTTTTGGGTAATCGCATCTTGATCATCCAGTCCATATCTTGCCGTAATAATTTCTTTTTCTCTTGGTGTTAAAATTTGATAATATTGTTTTAAAAGATCAATATTGTCTTGTTTATGTAAATCCATTGCAAAATCTTGTTCTGGTGTTGTTAAGATATCTAAAAATGTAATTTCATTTCCATCTTTATCAAATCCAATTCCTTCATTAATACTAACATTTTTACTATTTTTTTTATCACTACGAAAATACATTAAGATTTCATTTTCAATACATCTTGCACAATAAGTTGTAATCCTAGTACCATGTTTATAAGAATAGGAGTCAACTCCTTTAATAAGTCCAATCGTTCCAATACTAATTAAGTCATCCATATCTTCTTTTCTATGATCATATTTTTTTACAATATGCGCAACTAATCTTAAATTATGTTCAATTAATTTGTTTCGTGCTTCTTGGTCTCCTAATTTTGCTTTTTTCACACATTCTTCTTCTTCCTCTTTTGATAAGGGATCTGGAAATAAATTATTGGAGTAAGCAGCTGAAAACAAATAAAAATTTTGAAATAACTTTTTAATCCAATCAATCAATTATTATCACTTCCTAATAATACTATATGAATTTTGAAATTTATTTAGAATGGTGGACAATGTATCAATTTGTTTGATTGTATCTAAATTAGTTTTTCGGTATAATAGAAAGAAGTAGAGGTGATAAGATGGTAGTAGATGTATTAACGCAGATTAAGAGTCAACAAGTGGATAAAACATTTTCTTACTTTGTACCAAAAGAATTAGAACAGATTGTGAAACCTGGTGCGAGAGTGACGATTCCATTTGGAAAGCAGGTACTGGAAGGATTTGTCGTATCTTATCATTTAGATAAAAATTTTGACTATGAATTAAAACCAATTTTAAATGTTGTAGATGAAGAACCGGTATTAAATGAAGAACTATTAAAATTAGGGGATTATATTAGTAAAAAAACAATTTGTACGAAAACACAGGCTTATCAAGCAATGCTACCATCGGCATTAAAAGCGAAAAAAGGATTTACAGTATCTAAAAAATATGAAACGTATCTCTTATTAAAAGATTCTTCTTATGTTGGAACAACAGAACCACAAAAAAAGATTTTAAATCTATTTTCTTCTTATGATAGAGTACCAAAAAAAGTAGCCAGTCAAATTTCTTCTGCTTCCTTGAAAACGTTAGTAACCAAAAATATCATTGAAGAAGTAAAAGAAGAAGTATATCGTACGATTGAAGAGGGAAAGAAAGAATTTGTATGTCATGCCTTGAATACAGAACAACAATCTGCTTATTTGAAAATTAAAGAATCTTTTTCTACTTATCAACCTTTTTTACTTCATGGTGTTACAGGTAGTGGGAAAACAGAAGTGTATATGCATTTAATGGAAGATGTATTGAAAGAAAAAAAAGAAGCAATTGTATTAGTACCAGAAATCAGTTTAACGCCACAATTTGTTTCCCTATTTAAAAATCGTTTTGGTAGTACCGTTGCGATTTTACATAGTGGATTATCTGATGGAGAAAAATATGATGAATGGCGTAAAATTGTTAGAAAAGAAGTATCCATTGTTATTGGTGCGAGAAGTGCGATTTTTGCTCCTTTTACAAATTTAGGACTTATCATTATTGATGAAGAACATTCTAGTACTTATAAACAAGAAAATATTCCTCATTATCACGCAATTGATATTGCCAAAAGAAGAGGAAAATATCACAACTGTCCAATTGTACTTGGTAGTGCTACACCATCAATTGAAAGTTTTACGAATGCGAAAAAAGGTATTTATCAACTTTTAACAATGAAAGAGAGAGTAAACAAAAATTTACCAACAATTCAATTAGTTGATATGAAAGAAGAAATAAAAAAAGGAAATAAAATAATCTCTACTGTTTTAGATGAAAAAATAAAAGATCGATTAGAGAAAAAAGAACAAGTGATTATTTTATTAAATCGTCGTGGTTTTTCAACGGTATTAACTTGTCATGATTGTGGTTATACAGATAAATGTCCAAATTGTGATATTCCTCTTACTTATCACAAAGTAAGTGGTAGTGAAAGATGTCACTATTGTGGTTATAGTAAACCTTTATTGCAAGTCTGTCCAGAGTGTCATAGTAAAGAAATTTCTCAATTTGGGATGGGAACACAAAAATTAGAAGAGTATTTAAAAGAACGTTATCAAGTACGTATTTTACGAATGGATGTCGATACGACTTCAAGAAAAGGAAGTCATAAAAAAATGATTGATGCTTTTGCAAATCATGAATATGATATTTTAGTAGGAACCCAAATGATTGCCAAAGGATTAGATTTTCCGGAAGTAACATTAGTAGGGGTATTACAAGGAGATAGTAGTTTGAATATTCCTGATTTTCGTAGTGCGGAAAGAGCATTTCAATTATTAAGCCAGGTAGCAGGAAGAAGTGGTCGAGGGGATAAATTAGGAGAAGTAGTAATGCAAGGATTTAATATGGACCACTATAGCATTATGACGGCTAGCAAACATGATTATTTATCATTTTACCGAGAGGAATTAAAAATAAGAAAAGCATTAAACTATCCGCCATATTATCAACTATCTTTAATTCGTGTAGGTGGAAAAGATATTAATGAAGTAGTAAAAGAAATTACGAAAATAACTAACTTTTTACGAAGAGAGTATCATGATGGTGTTATATTAGGACCAAGTCAAGCGACGATGCCAAAGATTAATCAAACTTATTATATGCAGACAATTATAAAGTATCAGACATTAAAAGAAGTTTATCCGATGCTACATTTTATTTATGAAAAATATAAAAATAAAAGAAATGTTTATGTAGAAGTGGATATTGATCCAAGTCACTTCTAATTTGACATTTCTTTTTTTTCTTGTATGATAGAGTGAAAAGGAGGGATAAGATGCAACAACTTATATTACACAATCAAAAAATATTAGCGCAATATTATACATTGGAACATCAAAGTAGTTATTCTTATCCTCTTTTAGTGAGTCCTAAGTTAATTAAACATCATCCAAAAATTATGTATATTGGACAAGAAACAAATACATGGTTTAAAGAATTAACTAATCATATGTCATCAACAACATTAGAAGAAAACTATTATTATTTTTTAAAAAATCAAATTCCATCTACTTTATTTTGGAAATTTATCATGAATAGTTTTGAATTAAAACGTGATACTTTATATCAAAATGTATTATGGTGTAATACGTTATTATGTGGACAAAGAAGTACAAAAGGGACACCAATCATATCTGATGAATTACTTGATCTCAGTATTCAATATTTATTATTTTTATATCAACAATTCCAACCTGAATCAATTGTTATTGTAGCAGGACCAAATAATCCGTATTATTCTATCATCAAAGCTTTTTTAGAAACAATTCAAAAAGAGGTCCCTTATCCAACGAAAGAGCAGATATGTCAAAATACAGGTAATGTTATTTGGACTTATCATCCAAACTATTTAAATCGTACTGGAAAAATAAAAGAAGTTACGAATCAAATCATGACGCTAAGAAAAAAATAAGGTATATATTTTTTTTCTTTTGTGTTAAAATAAAGTAGGTGATAATATGGATATAAATGAATTAAATGTAAAAAAAGAAGTTAAAATTGTGTTTATGGGAACGCCAGAATTTAGTGTTCCTGTATTAGAGGGGTTAATTGAAAATTATAAGGTAAAAGCAATTGTAACACAACCAGATCGTTTGGTTGGAAGAAAACAAATTTTAACACCACCACCTGTAAAAAAAGTTGGGTTAAAACATACGATTCTAGTATTACAACCAGAAAAGATTAAAGAACATGTAGATGAAATTGTTTCCCTAAGACCAGATTTAATTATTACTTGTGCTTATGGTCAAATTTTACCAAAAGAAATTTTAGATGCGCCAAGATTAGGATGTATTAACGTTCATGCATCATTACTTCCAAGATTACGTGGTGGAGCACCAATTCATCATGCGATTATCGATGGTTATAAAAAAACTGGTGTAACGATTATGCATATGAGTCCAAGAATGGATGAAGGAGATATTATTTCTCAAGTAGAAGTTGAAATTACGGATACTGATACAGCTAGTACCCTTCATGACAAATTATGTATTGCTGGGCGTGACTTATTATTACAAACATTACCTAGTATTATTGATGGTACGGCTAGTAGAACTCCACAAGATAGTTTTAATGCAACCTATGGATTTAATATTACAAGAGAGGAAGAACAAATTCATTTTGATAAAACAGCAAGGGAAATTTATAACCAAGTTCGTGGGCTAAATAGTTGGCCAGGTGCTTTTACTAAATTAGATGGTAAAATTATGAAAGTATGGGAATGTTATCGAACAGATAATACCTTTCCAACATTGTTAAATGGAACAATTACGAATATTTATTCAGATGGATTTGGAGTAAAAGTAAGTAATGGAGAAGTTGTATTTACTGTGATTCAACCAGAAGGAAAAAGTAAAATGAAAGCAACTGATTTTATTAACGGATTACAAAATAAAGAATCTTTAATTGGTATGATATTTGAATAGGAACTATTATGGAGAAAATCAAAAAGAAAAAAAGAGAAAAACCAGAGTGGCTTAAGTTAGCAATTGATATTTGGCATACAAAGCAGTATCGTTCTGCAATTAAATTAGCACTTTACCTAATCTTTGTAGCAGCAGTATTAATTTTTATTCAATTTAATTTTAAAACAACTACTTATGAGTTACCAAAAGATCCTTTTGAACAATATCAAAAAGCGAATAATTATGAATATACTTATACGGTAATAGAAAATAGTATTTCTACTATTATACAAGGACAACGATATCAAGAAAAAGAATTATTTCAAATCGGTGGTAATCAAGTACAATATTTATTAAATGAAGGGCTGACGATTGCCTTATTACCAACAGGAAATCAAACTGTTCCTTCCGTTACTTCTTTTAGAATGGATCAAGTACGACCTGATGATATTATGAATTTATTGGATGGTGCGAAAGAAGTTTCTACAACAGATTATACTACGGGAGAAGAAGAAGTGACTTATACATTACCAGTTCGTAATTTTGCGGAAATGTATGATGGTTTACCATTAGATAGTAAAGAATCAATTACGATTAAAACAATGGTAAAAGATAATCAAGTAACTACAGTTGTATTAGATCTTACTAATTACCGAAAATTATATGTACCAACAAGTAATCAATATATTTTAAAATTAGAATATCGTAATTATAATCAAGTAGAAGAATTTTAATAATCTTCTACTTTTTTCATATCATATTATAGGTGATTTTCATGTTTCTTTTACTCGCAATTTCCTATCTTATTTATTCTTATTTCTTTGTTACCTATTGTCATAATAAGAATATCCCGCTCCCTTTATTTTTTTTCATCCTTCCGATTTTAGTATCAACTTTTTTGTTATATACATCGTTACCAATTCAATTTTTATTTTTATTTCTAATATTAATTAGTATCTTCCCATTTCTAATGCTTTCTATTTTTCAATTATTTTTTCGTAAGTCTTCGTTATTACATAAAATGCATCATCGTTATTTTTATCTATTCTGTATTATCATCTATTTTTATTTACTGATTTTATTATCTTGTCAGGTTGGAAAAAGTTCTTATGAAAATATGACGTTTTCATCTTCTCTTTTAATGATTGCTTTTTATTTTTTTTCCTTACTATTAAAAGGAACAATAAAGGATAAAAGATTGAAGTCTCATTCTATATCATTTTCTTCTTTTTTACTATTCATACCACTTCTTCTTTTTAGTTTTATTCTTACAACTTATATTAATTCGATGTTGGAACTATTTTTTACGGTACTTGTTTTATTATTTCCAATTATGTTGTTATGTTATTTCATTATGAAAGAAAGAGAAGAGGGGACTTTCATTTCTCATTTCACCCACCTAATATTATTTCCTTTTTTCTTAATTGGATTTTTTGACTTATTTATTATACAACAACCAATTTACTATTATCATACTCCCATTATTTTTCCTTTATTAAAAATAGGATTATATAGTACGACAATTTTGTTAATTCCAACTATTAAGAAATTTTCTAATAGAGTTATTTATGATTTTTTAGTTGGATGTATATTACTATTATTTTGTATCTTTCTTCTTTATTAGAAATATAAAATTACTTGCTTTTTTCTGTGGGATATGTTAAATTATTAGGTAGTTAAAGGAGGCTACCTGATGAAAATACTGTTATTAATTATATCAATTTTATTAATTGCCATCGTATTATTACAAAGTTCAAAAGCAGAAACAGCTTCATTAAATGGAGCTAATGATGCATTATTTAAAAATCGTAAAGAACGTGGTGGAGAATTATTTATAACAAGATTAACTGCTGTACTAGGAGTTGCATTCTTTGTAGTTTGTATTGTAATTACTTATTTTTAAAGGAACACAAATGTTCTTTTTTATTTTGTAGGAATGTGCTATAATGTTGATAGTAACATGGAGGCGTAAAGATATGAGGAATAATAAAGGGTTTGCAATTTCAGGTATGATTTATCCAATTCTAATTTTAGCTATTTTCTTAATTGTTGAATTACTTGTAACGTTACAATCAAGAAAGATGATACTTGATAAAAATAAGAATGATTTAGTAACTGAGATTAATAATAGTGAACGTGTTTATAGCAATGGTGCAGAAATTTATTTTAACCCTGAAACGAATAAACTATGTAAAGCCAGTGAAGCGAAGAGTACAACAGGAACGAAAACAGGGTGTATGAAATGGCATATCTTTAATGATGAAGCTGCTAATAATTCAGTTACTGCTATATTAGATCATAATACAACTGCTTCAGTTGCATGGAATTCTACTGGTGAAAATGCAACGGGAATGAAAGAAGTAAAAACAGCACTTGAAAATGATACCAAAACATGGAATAAAAATTTGAAACCAAGATTAATAGAAGCGAATGAAATTGCCAGAATAACAGGAAATATAGGATTTGATGCATCTAATCCTGATAAAGATAATTGGTTTTATTTTGATACCAATGCACAAACAAATCCTAATTTAGGTCAAGGTGCTTCAAGATATAAATGGTTATTTAATAATACGAAAGGTTGTACAAGTTGGGGATGTGATGTAGCTGATGCGAATGTAAATGGTTATTGGACTGGAACTGCAAGCAGATCTAATACAATTTACGCATGGCGTGTTCGTTTTAGTGGGGATATGGGATACCCAAAAGTTAATGATGCAACCGAAGGTGGAGTACGCCCAGTTATCACAATTTCAAAATCTATCTTTTCATAATAAAAATGAGAATGTGTCTATAACAGGAATAGATAAAAACATCTATTCTTTTTTTTTAAAGTTTGCTATAATATGATATAGGTGGTAACATGAAAGAAATATATGGCCAAACATTTGAAATGTTAGAACAATATTTTATTGAAATCGGTGACAAAAAATTTAAAGCAAAGCAAGTATATGATTGGCTTTATAAAAAACGTGTTACCAGTTTTGATGAAATGACAAATATCAAAAAAGAATTACGTGATCAGTTGAAAAAAGAGTTTACGATAAACTCTTTAAAAATACTTACAAAACAGGTTGGGGAAGATGTTGTTAAGTATTTATTAGAATTAAATGATGGAAATAAAATAGAAGCAGTATTAATGTTACATGACTATGGGAATAGTTTATGTGTTTCTAGTCAAGTAGGATGTAATATGGGATGTTCTTTTTGTGAAAGTGGAAGACTAAAAAAAGTACGTAATTTAACAAGTGCTGAAATGGTTTCACAAATTTTATTAATTGAACAAGATTTAAAGTTACGAATTACCCATATTGTATTAATGGGAATTGGAGAACCATTTGATAATTATGAAAATGTTATGAATTTTGTTGATATTATTAATCATCCAAATGGAATTGCTCTTGGTTCAAGACATATCACGATTTCTACTTGTGGAATTGTACCAAAGATTAAAGAATTTATGAATCATGGAAAACAAGTGAATTTAGCAATTAGTCTTCATGCTCCAAATGATACATTACGTAGTCAAATTATGAATATTAATAAAGCATATCCATTAAAAGAATTAATACCAGTTATTAAAGAGTATATTCGTAAAACGAATAGAAGAGTTACATTTGAATATATTTTGTTAAAGAATGTGAATGATTCTTTAGAGTGTGCAAAAGAGCTAGCAACATTACTTCGAGGAATGAATTGTTATGTGAATTTAATTCCATATAATGAAACAAGTCATATTGAATACAAAAAAAGTAGTCAAGAACAAATTATGAAGTTTTATGATTGTTTAAAAAAAGAAAAAATCGCAGTTACCATTCGTAGAGAATTTGGAAGTAAAGTAAGCGCAGCTTGTGGACAACTTAGATCAAACTATGAGGAGGGAAAATAATGGATTACTATTATTTAACAGACCCGGGAAAAGTGCGGGAGCATAATGAAGATAGTGTTATTATTACTGAGAATTATGGAAAAGAAATTTTAATGGCTGTTGCAGATGGAATGGGTGGTCACAGAGCTGGTGAAGTAGCAAGTTCGATTGCGATTACCCATATTGCAAGTCGTTTTAAAGAAATTAGTAGTATTGGTAATAAAGAAGATGCGATTAACTGGATTAAAGATGCAGTTAGTGAAGCAAATATGAAAATTTATAAATATACAGAAGAGCATCCCGAGAGTGAAGGAATGGGTACAACGCTTGTTGTCGCAATCCTTACACCAGAGTTTTTGTTATTTGGAAATATCGGAGATAGTTCCGGATTTGTTGTGAAAAAAGGTAAAATGTATAAGATTACCAATGATCATACATTAGTTAATTTATTAGTAAAATCAGGGGAAATTACAGAAGATGAAGCAGAACATCATCCAAGAAAAAATGTATTAATGAAAGCGTTAGGTGCAACTAATACAGTAGAAATGGATATTTTTGATGTAGAACATGACGTAGAGGGAATTTTATTATGTAGTGATGGTCTTACCAATATGCTTGATAAAGAACAAATTGAAAAAGTACTTGATGAAGATTTAACACCAGAAGAGAAAGTAGTAAAATTAATTCATAAGAGTAACAATCGTGGGGGAAATGATAATATTTCAATCGCTTATTTGAAGAAAGTTGGTGTGTAGTGTGATAATAAAAGGACAAAAAATAAATGATCGATATGAAATTATAAGAAGCATTGGTGAAGGGGGAATGGCTAACGTTTATTTAGCACATGATATTATTTTAAACCGTGATGTCGCAGTTAAAATATTACGTGGTGATTTAGCAAACGATGAAAAATTTGTACGACGTTTTCAAAGAGAAGCGATTAGTGCAAGTAGTTTAAATCATCCAAATATTGTAGAAATGTATGATGTAGGAGAAGACGATGGAAAATATTTTATCGTTATGGAATATATAGAAGGAAAAACATTAAAAAGTCTTATCAAACGTCGTGGAGCGTTAACATTACCTGAAGTAATTGATATCATGTTACAACTAACGAGTGGAATTGCGCATGCACACGAAAGTTATATTATCCACCGTGATATTAAACCACAAAATGTTATGATATTAGAAGATGGGACTGTTAAGATTACCGATTTTGGAATTGCAATGGCATTAAATAGTAATGAACTTACGCAAACGAATTCCGTAATGGGAAGTGTTCATTATTTACCACCAGAACAAGCGAATGGAACAGGGGCTACGATTAAGAGTGACATTTATTCACTAGGAATTCTAATGTTTGAATTATTAACTGGTAAATTACCATTTAAGGGGGAAAATGCAGTTGAAATTGCAATCAAACAAATGCGTGATTCTATTCCAAGTGTTGTAGAAATGAACGAAGATATTCCACAGTCAATTGAGAATGTTATTTTAAGAGCTTGTGCGAAAAATCCAAAGAATCGTTATAATAGCGCTTTAGAAATGCATGAAGATATTAAAACTGCTTTAAATCCAGAACGTGCTGATGAACCAAAACTAGTTTATCAATATCCAGAACAGGATTTTGATGATACAAAAAAAGTTGGTAGCAGAAGTGAACGTCATAAAGATAAAAGTGAAAAGGATAAAGATAAGAAAACAAATAAAGCATTAATTGTTACCGGTGTAATTGCTGGAATTCTAGTTCTAGCACTCGTAACCATTTTCTTTATCGTACCAATGATTCAAAATAGTAGATCATTTACAATGCCATCATTAGAGAAAAAGTCAGAGAAAGTAGCGAAGCAAAAATTAGAAGAATTAGGTGTGAAAGTAAAAGTTTCTAAGAAAGCATCAGATAAAATAAAAAAAGGATATGTTATTGAAACAGATCCTAAGAAAGGTGCTTCTGTAAAAAAAGGAGTGACTGTAAAACTAATTGTATCTAGTGGACCAGAAACTTTCGAAGCTGAAAATTATGTTGGTAAAAATTTTGAAGCAGTGAAGATGTTATTAGAAGAAAAAGGAATTAAGGTTACATCTGAAACAAAATTCTTATCTTCTGCAGAAAAAGACAAAGATGGAAAAATTCTAGAACAATATTTTGGTATTGGTACTTATACGGAGTTAGAAGAAGGTCATAAGTTGAAAAAAGGTGATACAGTTACTTTTGTAATTCCAGAATTTTATACGGAATATCCAGATTTTGTTAATGATAATTGGACATTAGATAAAGTAAAGAATTTCTGTGAAAAATACGGAGTAACGGTAGATGTTGTATACGAAGAAACAGATCAAGTAATGGAAGGTTATGTTTTAAGTCAAAGTAGAAATGCTGGAACTCCAGTACAATCTGGTACTTCAATTCGTGTTACAGTGGCAAAAAAACCTGCTGCAACACCAAGTCCAACTCCTACAGCAACCCCAACGCCAACTCCAGAAGAGAGTCCTGAGCAAGGAGCATAAGTGTGATTGGAAGAATTATAAAATTAATTAGTAATGATTATACGGTATTAATTGAAAATCAAGAGTACGTTTGTAAAAGTAGGGGGAAATTTCGTAATGAAAAAATATCGCCTAAAGTAGGAGATATGGTAAAAGTTGATACCGTAAATCATTATATTTTAGAGGTATTACCAAGAAAAAATGAATTAGTAAGACCACCAGTTAGTAATATTGATCAAGTGCTTATTATTACAAGTGTAAAACATCCTAATTTTTCTACGAACTTATTGGATAAATTATTAACGATTATTTCTTATCATAATATAGAACCAATTATCTGTTTTACAAAGTTAGATTTATTAAACGAAGAAGAATTAGAAATTATAAAAACATATCAAACTTATTATACAAAATATTATCAGGTTTATTCTAATACGGAAATAGAAAAAATTAAGGCATTGTTTGCTGATAAAATAACCGTATTTACTGGTCAAAGTGGAGCTGGTAAAAGTACATTATTAAATCATTTAGATGAAAATTTAAATATTAAAACTGGTGAAATTTCCATGGCTTTAGGACGAGGAAAACATACGACTAGGCATGTGGAATTAATTCCTCTTTATGGAGGATACGTAGCTGATACACCAGGATTTTCTGATGTATCCTTTCTAGATATGGAACCACAAGATATTCGCGATAATTTCGAAGATTTTCAAGAGTATCGTGATTCTTGTAAGTATAAAGATTGTCTTCATTATAAAGAAGATCATTGTAAAATAAAAGAGTTAGTAAATACAGGTGAAATTTTACAAGATCGTTATGATAACTATATTAAATTTATTGAAAGTATTCCAAAAAAGAAGTATTAAGGAGGAACTTATGAAAATTGCAACATCAGTATTATCTTGTTCTACTAAAATAGAAGATTGTATGACAGAGTTAAATCAAACAAGTTCTAACTATTTACATCTTGATGTGATGGATGGTAACTTTGTTTCTAATGATACCGTTGATATGATGGATGAAGTATTGAAATACAACCAGTTACCTCTTGATATTCATTTGATGGTAGAGGATGTTGATGCGTATATTACAAAATATCAATCTTTTCATCCAACTTATATGACATTTCATATTGAAGCAAGTAAGGAAACTGAAAAGGTGATAAAACGAGTAAAAAGTTTCGGAATAAAAGTAGGGATTGCCTTAAATCCTGAAACTGAGATTTCTTTATTGGAACCTTTTCTAAAAGATATTGATTTAGTATTGGTAATGAGTGTAACTCCTGGAAAAGGTGGACAATCATTTAGACCAGAAGCATTAGAACATATTCGTTATTTGATTCAAAAAAGAGAAGAGAATGGATATCAATATGAAATTGAAGTAGATGGTGGAATTAAAGAAGATACAATTTCACTTGTATCTAATGTTGATATGGTTGTTAGTGGTTCTTATATTATAAATGGAATTTATGAAGAACAAATTCAGAAACTAAGAGAAAAGTGTAAATAATCTTTACACTTTTTCTTTTCGTCATTTGACAGTTTGAATTTATATATAGTATACTACAAGTAATAAGGGGATGTTAATATGAACGATGGATTAAATGTACATCAATTTAAAACTACAGATAGTCATTCATCTGTAAATGTGAATTATATCAATAAACCAGCAACAAAAAAACTAGCAAAAAGAAAGCTTAGATTAGGTCGTATTATGGCCGTTATTGCAGTTGTTGGTGGAATTACTTGGCTTGGGGCGTCAGCTATAGACAGTCATAATTATGAACAAGTTGAACACCCAAGAGATACTTATGATACTGCTGAAGGAAAGTTAAAACATGGTCATGAATTAAATGAGAGAACATTTGTGCAAGATTATAAGATTGTCAATGAAAATGCAACTGATCAAGATGTATTAGATGCGATTTATGCTGGAGAATATGATTATTATTTAGATCATGAAGGAAAAGTTCGAATTAATCGTGAATTACAAGGTGAAGCACCTAAAAATACTGATGTGATTGCTTTTTCTGAACAATTTTTAGAAGAACATGGTGGTAAAGGCAAAAGATAATAGATTATTTCTATTATTTTTTTTGTCGTATTTTGAAACGGAATTGTTTCATATAAGAAAAAGAAAACAAGAGTTTATAGTATTCTATTTTGGTGACAAAAATGTAATTGAAAATCATAGAGAAACATGGTATACTTATTTAAGTTACTAGAGGTGATTGAATGGAAAGCATTAAAAAGAATTTTAATGATTTAATAGAAAAAACAAAGAAAAATTCCAAATCATACTTAAAAACGAATATTCTATTTATGACATTTGTTATTACATCTGTTTTAAATGGTTGTTTATTACGTTTTTTAACAGTTAAGAATTATTTTGATTTTTATCCGATTCTTGCTGATTTAGCAGTTGCAGTGATTATCGGAGCATTTGGATATTTTATTAAACCAAAACATCAATTTAAATATTTTATGTTTTGGTCTATATTCTTTTCTGTTTTATGTATTATTAATTCGATGTATTATACGAATTATTTATCATTTGCATCGTTATCGCTATTAGAAACATCAACACAAATTGTAGATGTTGGGGATGCGGTTGTTGAAAATGTAATGGAATTAAAAGATTTTAGTTATTTATGGCAGATTTTTGCTTTAATAATTGTAAATCAATCATTAAAAAAGAAAGATTATTTTACAAAGGTAAGTAAAATTGAAGTAGGAAAACTTAGAGCTTTAAATACACTAGTGGTTGGTCTAATTTTTGTAGGATTTTTTATTTCAACATTAAGTAGCACCGATATTAGTCGATTAGGAAAACAGTGGAACCGTGAATATATTGTAATGCGTTTTGGTATTTATACTTATCAAATTAATGACGTTATTGCTAGTTTGAAGCCACAAATTAGTCCATTATTTGGATATGACGAGGCAGCAAAACATTTTAGAGAGTATTATGATAAAAGAGATAATGAACATGAAGAAAATGAGTATACGAATATGTTCAAGGGAAAGAATATATTAATGATTCATGCTGAAAGTATGCAGAATTTCTTATTAGATACAGAATTCAATGGAAAACCAGTTACACCTAATTTAAAACGTTTGGCAAGTGAAGGATTGTATTTTTCTAACTTTTATGCTCAGGAAAGTGTTGGTACTTCAAGTGATAGTGAATTTACTTTAAATTCTTCCTTGATGCCAGCCAATAGCGGTACTGTTTTCGTATCTTATTGGGATAGAGAATATGTTACAATTCCTAAGTTATTAAAAGAAAAAGGGTACTATACATTTAGTATGCATGGTAACAATGGTAGTATGTGGAACCGTAATGTTGTACATCCAAGATTAGGATATGATAAATTTTATAATTATAAAAATGATTTTAAAATCGATGAAGTAATTGGATTAGGTTTATCTGATAAATCGTTCTTTAGACAAGCAGTTCCTAAAATTAAGAAAATTAACGAAACAAAACAAAATTTCTATGGAACTGTTATTATGTTAAGTAATCATACTCCTTGGAGTAAAAATTTAGATTTATTACCAGAATATGAAGTGGATTATAAATATGAGAAGGTAAACGAAGAAACTGGAGAAAAAGAAATCGTTAGTGCTCCATATATGGAAGGAACGAAAATGGGAAATTACTTTAAATTTTCTCATTATGCCGATGAAGCGATTGGAGAATTTATCGATGGATTAGATGAAGCTGGAGTATTAGATGATACAGTAATCGTAATTTATGGGGATCATGATGCGAAGTTAAAGAAGAGTGAATTTGATCGTTTCTATAATTATGATCCATATACAGATTCTATCAAAGATGAATCTGATCCAACTTATGCCGATGTTGATTTCTATCAATATGAATTAAATCGAAAAGTACCACTTATTATTTGGTCAAAAGATAAAAAATTAGAAAAAGAAGTAACAAAAGTAATGGGAATGTATGATGTACTTCCAACACTTGGAAATATGTTTGATTTTACAAGTCCATATGCTTTAGGTCATGATATTTTTAGTGTTGATGATAATATTGTAGTTTTCCCTGATGGAAATTGGCTTACAGATAAAATGTATTATAATAGTCAAAAAGAAGAGGGAAAACCATTAACAGATGAACCAGTAAGTGTTGATTACATTAATGAAAAAAATGCTTATACACAAGAGTTATTATCTGTTTCTGATTCGATTATTGTATATGATTTAATTAAAAAATCAAAAGAAACACAAAAATTAGTAGAGGAATATAGTGATAAGAAATAGGGGTAATTATGAAGAAAAAGAAAAAAAATAATAAAAAGAAAATTATCATCATTTTAATTGCTGTCGTTATAGTATTTGCTGGAATATTTGTAGCAAAGAGTGTGCTTTTTAAAGAAAAAGCCGCTCCTGCTGCAAAAGTAGTTGATAAATTAGATGACTATGGGTATACATTGGAAGATGATGCGACAAAATATTATAAAGGTTTATTTAATGATTTAAAAAAGACACTATCTAAGGATAATGTTGATGAAGAAGAATATGCGAAATTAGTAAGTCAATTATTCTTAGCAGATTATTTTAACTTAGAAAATAAAATCAGTAAGAATGATGTTGGAGGAGTACAATATGTTTATACTCCTTATCAAGAAAGTTTTATAAAAAAATCAATGGATGAAGTTTATCGATATGTTGAAAGTGATATTTACGGTGATCGTAAACAAGAACTACCTGTTGTATCATCAGTTGATGTGAATGATATAAAAACTATAACGCACGAATATGGTGATCAAACTGATGAAAAAGCATATTCTGTTGATCTTTCTATTTCTTATGAAGAAGATATGGGATATCAAGCAAATGCAACACTTGTATTAGTACATAATAAAAACAAGTTAGAAATTGTAAAGATGAGTTAATCATCTTTTTCTATATAGGAGATGTTTATGAGAAAAAAAAGATTAGTAATTATTAGTTGTTTAGCTATTTTAATTGTTTTGTTAGTAATTGGAAATCTGATTTTAGTAAATAAGAATGAAGAAAAAGAAGTTTCTTATTTATCTAAACAAGAAGTCTTAGACAATTATAATAATTATTTAAAAGATAGTGGGTTATTAACAAAATCATTAAGTGATGTACAGATTCGAAAAGAAGAAGAAAAAGAAATTTATGAATTAGCAAAAGATTGTTATTTTGTTATGAGTTCTGATTCTGATTCAATTGAAAAAGTATATTTATATATGAAAAAAGAGAATAAGAAACAAGAAGCATATTTAGAGGGAATGATAGAGGCAGTACAACCTGAACTATTAGAAAAAAAGAAAGACTCTCTTTTAGAACAAATGACAGCAAGTGATAAGAATGCAAATGAATTAGGTGTGCTGGAAGACTTTACAAAAGATGGATATCAATATATGACAATTGAAAAAGAAAATGGAACGATGATAAATTATTTTATTTATTTTGATGAAATTTAATAAAAAATATGGTACGATAATAATAGAATAGATGAGGAGTTGTAAAAAATGGATTTAATCATTTTAGTACTTTTAATTTTGGTCGTAATCTTTTTCTTTCGATCATTTCACAGTTTTGTCTATTTTATGGCAATTGCTGATATCTTTTTAAGAATTATCGATTTTACTTGTTCTATTTTTGGTAAATATTTACCAGAAGTAGCGAAATTCTTAGATACTTATATACCATCAAATATTCCAAGTATTATCAATACTTATTCGACGGGTATTTTTAACGAATTACTTATGATAGGATATTTAATTATTTTTATTATATTTGAATGTTATATAATAAAATATTTCTTTAAAAAGAAAAGAAGGTAAGAATATGAAGAAAAAAGGGTTTACATTAGTTGAATTATTAGCTGTTTTAGCTATTTTAGCAGTATTGGCACTTTTAATTACACCAACAGTATTTCAAGCAATAGAACGCTTTAAAAATAATTCTTATGAAAGTCAAATTCGTTCTATTGAGGTTGCAGCCAGTGATTTTGCCAGTGATTATTTGGTTTTAATTCCTTTAAAAGATAATCAAGTAATTAATATTACATTAGGTGATTTGAAAGCAGAAGGATATGTAGATAAAGATCTCAAAAATCCAAAAACAGATGAACTTTTTCCAAATGATTCGTTGATTGCAATTACACGAGTAAAAAATAATTATTCGGTAAAATTTGATGAAAAATCCGGAACAAAAGGAAAGAATAATGATTTAAGTGAAAAAAATGCTCCAGAGATTACATTAAATGGCGATAAAATAATGCAGATTATGAAAGGTGCAGGTTATGTAGAACCTGGTTACGTTGGTTCTGTTAGTGGTGTTACCGTTGCCTATAAGAAAGGGAACGCTGCTGTTACAGTAAATGATCTAAAAAATGAAGGAATTTATACCGTATATTATACTTTAGTAAGAGATGGAATCACACAAGTAATTACAAGAACAGTTATTTCTGGTGATACTAGTAGTATTTCAACACCGACACCATCACCAACTCCAGCAACATGTTCTTTAACTTCTGTTGTTGGTAAAAACGAAAATGGTCTTGCTTGGCAAGGAAATAACTTAGTAAATTCTAGTAGTGTTACAGGAGAATATTCATCAGCAGGGACTAATACAATGTTTAAAGGAAACTTCCCTGCTGGAAAATCAATTCGAATTTACTTTATTTCAGTTAATGGATATACAATTAGTCCTGGTATGCAAAAAAATATTATCTTAGATGATGGAACGACAGTTCCAGTTCAATCAAATACTTCAGGACCAACAATGGCATATATTGATTTTACACTTCCTAAGACAGTTTCACAATTTAATTATCCATTATATTTTAACGGAAGTGGAGGAGCAATTGGAACAGCAATCTT